>JBMNQB010000044.1:0-2610 GCA_050943915.1 Lawsonibacter sp. | reverse complement strand
AATCTCCCACTCCACGGCGGTGCGGAGCATGGAGGAGAGAACCACATGGGTCTTGTGGATGGAGGCGGGGCGGTAGCCGCCCTTCTTGCCGTCTTGGCGGGCCCCGTCCCGGGTTAGGGAGAGGTAGAAGGCGTTGAGATGATGGGGCTTGATCTCCGAGAGCTTCCGGTGGCCCAGGGCGGGCAGGATTTTGACCTCCAGCTCGTAGCGGTACTTTTCCAGCGTCCCGGCCTCCAGATGGACCTGGGCGTACTCCGTGAGCCACCGTTGGGCAAATTCCTGGAGAGTGGTCTTTTCACCGGCCAGGACCTGACCGTTTTTCACCCGCTGCTCAAAGGCAAAGGCGAAAGCCTGCACAGCCTTTTCCAGTTTCTTGGGAGAGAGATTGGGCTCCGGGGTGAAGGTGGCGGTCTGAAGGAGCTTCTTGCCCCGGATGTCGTAGCCGCAGGAGACGGTGACGCGGTAGCTGCTGCCCCGCTTTTGAATACTTGCCATGGAAATCGTCCTTTCTGATCAAAAAGTTGGCGCCGGAGAACCACATCTCCGGCGCCGTTTGCTTACTGGGCCTGGGGCATCGGTTCCCCGGTGAGGACGCGGACTGCGTTGGCGTAGGAGATGAGGGCGCGGTTGCCGGTAAAGACAGCGGGCAGCAGTCCCTGTTTGACCCAGATGCGCAGGGCGTATTCGCTGACATGGAAGCCCTCCTGGAGCAGGCGGGAGTGGATCTGGGGGATGGTGCCGACTTCGCAATGAGATTGAGTGGTAAACATAATATTTTTTCCTCCTGTTATTTAAAAATTTGAAATGTGCTGAATATCAAAGATCGGATGAAAAAATAGTTGAAAACAGAATGTAAAAATGATAAAATTCGCGCATAAACTGTAAACCAAATCTGTCAGTAGGAGCGGGCAGTCTGCCGGAGGGCCTGGAAGGAGAGCTGATAGTAGCGGCGTCCGTGAATCTTCTTTCCAGCGGTGCGGAGTTCCTTGCCTACGGAGATCAGTCCCAGGCGCTTGAGCTGCTTGCCCAGCATGGCTTGGGTCAGGTCCGGGGTGGGTCCCCACTCCCGGAGAACGGCACAGAGGGTAGCGGACCGGATGTACAGCATGTCATCCTGCACCAGACAGGCGTCGCCCACCAGGCGGCTGCGGGAGAAGACAGTTTGGAATCTGCCATGGCGATACGCCTCCAAGATGTACCAGGAGAGATTCCCGCGGGGACAGCGGCAGTCTGCCCGGGCCAGAAACTGCGCCTGGCGGGCTGCCATGGCGTCCAGAGTTTCGCGGACATAATGCAGGGCCTCCGCCCGGTAGTGCTCGGTGACAGCCCCGGTCTCCCGGCAGAAGGTGAGGAAGAGGTCTAGAACCCAGAGGGACAACAGCTGCCCCTTGCTTTGCCGGGGGTTGGAGTCGGCGTTCCGGTCTGCCAGCAGGCTTTGCAGGTTTGCCAGCGCATCCTCCAGCTGCGGCAGGAGCCAAAGGAGGAAGTGCCGCAGGGCCGTGGCGGCCAGCACTCGATCTTCCGGGCGTCCCCGCTGCATCTGATGATCCAGCCGGATCCACAGCAGCCGGGATACCAGGGAGGGCTCCGACAGGGCATATTCTCCGGTGAAGAGAAGCCCGGCCTGACATTGGGGAACGGCGGCCGTTCCGCCGGGCATGGCGCCCCGGACGCTGCCATTGGCAGCAAAGCGCACGGCATACTGAACCGCCGCCCGCCGCTTGGCCGCTTCGGACGGGGACGCGGCGGCGGTCATGTCATCCAGCAGCAGAATTCGATCCCGGGCGGCGGAGAGGGATTGCCGGAGATAGGCCTGGGTGGACATCGCGTCCAGCTCGCCCAGCGTCTGTTCCGGCGCGCCGGTATCCTGGAACAGGAGAACGAACCGCCGTACCAGCGTCGTTTTGCCAAAGCCGGGAGAACCGGTGAGGGCACACACCGGGAAGGTGGCGGCGTCCAGCCGGGAGAGGGCGGAGTGCAGCATCCCCAGCAGGGTGAAGCTCCACAGCGGAAAGTAGATGGCGGGGTCCTGCTCCAGGACGCGCAGCAGCTCCCGTGCTGCCGTGTTAGACGAAAGAGCGGGATCTGTGGCCAGGCGGAGATGGGCGATTTCGGGAGCAGACAGGAAGTCCGTCCCCTGGGGCAGTCCCAGGACTTCGCTGCCGCAGGCATAGACCCAGGTCCCGCTTTCCGGCAGGCGGTAGAGACCGGTGCGAGGAAAGTAAAGCCCCGGGGGCCCTGGATGGGCGGCGGCCAATTCCAGCAGGTAGTTCTCCACCGCTTCCCGCCGGGCGGGCAGGAGGATGCGGCAGGTGGGGACGGCCCGGCAGAGCTGCTGGAGAAGGCTGCCGGATTGAATGTCCAGGTCCACGGTATGGACCCTTCCCAGGTGACGAAAGGTCAGGCGCAGCCCGCCGGGGGAAGCGGTTTCCCCCGGTGTCCAGAACAGGGCTGCTGCCGAAGGGGCAAAGTTGGCTGCGGGCTGGCCCTGGCTGGTCAGCAGGCGGCTGCCGTCGGTGGTGAAGTCGTAGGCCATCGTTAGTCCTCCTTTTCCGGTGGGAGCAAGGCAATCTGCGGGACGGAATCCTCCAGACCCAACCGCTTTGAGAG
>JBMNQB010000043.1:0-3483 GCA_050943915.1 Lawsonibacter sp. | reverse complement strand
CTGATCACCGACTATGTGCTCATCGCGGGACCTGGAGCCGCCCTGGTCAACTCCGCCCTGGTCACCGCCATCAGCACCCTGATCCTGCGGCGCTCCGGCGAGCCCTTCAACGGATTTTCCCCGGTGGTGGTGGGGCTGATGTCCGGCTTCTCCCTGTTCGGCAAGAATTTCGTCAATATCTGGCCCATCCTGCTGGGCACCTTCCTCTATGCCAAAAGCCGCCGGGAGCCCGTGGGCAAGTACGCCCCGGTGGGCCTGCTGGCCACCGCCCTGTCCCCGGTGGTCAGCTATATCGCCCTGGACAACGGCTGGGGGACCCCTCTGGCCGGCTGTCTGGTGGGCGTTCTCATCGGGTTTATCATGCCCCCCCTGTCCGCCTATACCTATAAGATCCAGAACGGCATGAACCTCTATAACGTGGGCTTTGCCTGCGGCCTGGTGGCCTTCATTCTGGTGCCGCTGATGGGCTCCATGGGGGCCACCCCCGCCACCCGCTACCACTGGGCGACGGGCTATGACCTCACCTTCGGCATCGCCCTCGGCCTGCTGTGCACCGCCTGCTGTCTGGCCGGACTGTTCTGCACCAAGCACCCCCTGTGGGCCACCTGGGCGGGTTACCGCCGCCTTCTCCAGGACAGCGGCCGGGCGCCAAGCGATTTCCTCCGGATGTTCGGCGCCGGCCCTGTGCTGCTCAACACAGGGATCAACGGCCTGATCAGCATGGCCTTCATCCTGTGCAGCGGCGGGGATCTGAACGGCCCCACTGTGGGCGGCATCCTCACCATCATGGGCTTCTCCGCCTTCGGCAAGCACGCCTTCAATATCATCCCGGTGATGACCGGCGTGTTTCTGGGGGGCATGGTGATGCACTGGTCTCTCAGCGACTCCGCGGTCCAGCTGGCCTGCCTGTTCTGCACCACACTGGCCCCGATCTCCGGCTATTTTGGCTGGCCTTTCGGCGTGCTGGCCGGGTTTCTCCACTCCTCCGTGGTGCTGTACACCGGCACCCCGGTGGCCGGTATGAATCTGTACAACAACGGCTTTTCCGGCGGTCTGGTGGCCATCGTCCTCTACCCCGTCATCATCGCCGTTGTCCGCCACCGCAAGCCCACTCTGGTGGACCAGGACTACTTCGATCCCCTGGAGCACGACGAGCCCGTGGTCCCGCCGGTCCCCCACGCCATCACAGAGGAGGAGGACCTGTGACCCCGGACCTTCTCCCAGGCGCATCCTCCTTTCAATGCCCATACCGGCGGAGGCCTCTCCCAGGCGGGAGACGCCTCCGCCGTTTGTTGTGTTTCAGGCGAACTGCTCTCTTATTTTCGTTTTCCCCGCAAGTATTCCATCATCACGCGTCTTTTTTCTTGTATTGAGGCATAATTCTGTCCTAAATATTTGTCCCCTCCCCTTTTTCTTTTCTTCCCGCCATCTTTTCCACTTTTTCTTCCGTTTCATTTTCTTAACGCTTCCTTAGCGCGCTTCTCTCATTCATTTATACCCATTTAATCTCCCCTCTGCTATAATCGAATCAACAAAGGCAGTTGTCCTTCCCGCCGCATCCGGAACCGCCGGCGGGAGCGGACCAAAACAACGCAGAGAGGAGCCTGATCCCCTATGGAGCAGCGCTTGCATGAGATCCTGATGGACGGCGAGCAGGTCCGCTGGACCGGCCGGCCCAGTCCCTTCAAGCTGATGCAGTGTCCCGAGCGGAACACGTTCTTTGTCACCTGGCTATTGTCCGGAGCCGCCATTCTGCTGGCTCTGTTGTATCTGCTTCCTTCCCTGAATAGTGACCAGCGCGGCGGAGCCGACTGGTTCATCATGCTGGTGGTGGTGGCCTTTCTCCCCGCCATGCTCTCCCTCCGTCCCCTGATGGATAAGCTCTGCCTGGAGAAAAACACGATCTATGCCATCACCGACCGGCGTGTGATCGCCCTGGTGAAGGATGATCTGATGTACATTCCCCTGGACCAGAAGCCGGCTGTCTCTGTGGAGGGCCGGGACCGTGACTGCGGCAACCTCTGCTTCGGCGAGGCTGTGGGCTGCGGAAACGGAAACAGCCGCTCCAACGCGGTGCTGGGCATCCGGGAGAGCAGCAGCCAGAACGATATGCTGGGGATCCTGTTCTACCATGTCAGCCACCCCGAGCAGCTTCTGCGTTACGTTGCCTGATGCGGCGCCTTGGGAGCCCTCACTTCTTCCAGGCGCCCCCAATTTTCCGGAGCAGCCTTCTTCCAGTCCTCTCTCCTGACTGTCCTTTCCTTTCGCTCCGGATAGATCGGCCGTCCTCTTTCCGCCAAAAGAGGACGGCTTTTTTTATCGTTTTCCGCCTCTTTTCCGCTGTTTTTGTGCAAAACCGCCCTTGTGCAGACAGGCCGCTTGTAGTATCCTGATACCAAACCTGCCGACCATTCCCGTCTCATCCGAAAGGAGGCCCCCCTTGCCTGATTTGAGCGCCCCCCTCCAGGCCGGTCTGGATGCCCTGCGGCAGCTGCCGCAGGCATACCCAGTCCTCTTCGCTTGGTATACCCTGATCCTCCGCTTTCTGTTTCCCGTTCTGGCCATTCTGATGCTGGTGCGGATCATACGCAGCCTGGTCAAAGCCTCCCCAAAGCCGGAGGTATGGGCCTATCTCTCCCTGCCCAACGGGGCCGCGGAGCCCCTGACCCACTGGGAAAATATTCTGGGCCGCAGCCCCGCCTCTGACGTACTGCTCAACTACCCCGTGGTATCCCGGCAGCACGCTGCCCTCATCCGCTCCGCGGACGACCGTTGGGCGGTGTACGACCTGGGCTCCAAAAGCGGCACCGCTGTCAACGGGACTCCTGTGGAGCCCGGCGGCTCCCCCATCTCTCTGGGGGACGTGCTCAGCCTGGGGGGCGTAGAGACCGTGCTCCTCCCCGTCTCCGACCTGGAGACGGAGCGCCGCCGCCGCACCTCCCAGCGCCCCGTCTCCCCTTGGGGTCCTCTGACCCTGCTCACCCTGTTTCAGGTGCTTGCCAGCCTCCAGTTCCTGCTCTCTGAGGAGGGCATCCACGCCCTGCTGATCCCGGGGGCCTTTCTGTGCCTGACCGCAGTCATGTGGATCTACTGTCTCGTCTTGCGGGGCATGGGGCGCACCGGCTTTGAGATGGAGACCATCGCCTTTTTCCTCTCCACCCTGTGTCTGGCGGTCACCGCCTCCTCCGCCCCCTCCGCCGTCCCCAAGCAGCTGCTGGCCATCCTGCTGGGCATCGTTCTGTTCCTGATCACCGGAGTCTTTCTCCGGGACCTGGAGCGGGTGCGGAAGATCCGCTGGCTCATGGCTGCGGCAGCCATCGCCCTGCTCTCCCTCTCCCTCATCGCCGGGCACGTCAAGTACGGCGCGGCCAACTGGATCAGCCTGTTCGGCTTCTCCTTCCAGCCCTCGGAGCTGGCCAAGCCCTGCTACATCTTCGCCGGAGCGGCCACCCTGGAGCGCCTGTTCCGCAAACGGAACCTGGG
>JBMNQB010000042.1:0-4207 GCA_050943915.1 Lawsonibacter sp. | reverse complement strand
TGGCCTTGGTCTGGGACACCAGGACACGCTTCTTGGCAGACTTGATATTCGGCAAACCAAACACCTCCTCCGATTTTTAAAATCAATAAAATAGAACACAAGAATCCCTGTGCGGATATGTATTATACCATCAGCCTTTGGAAAAAGCAACTCCTTTTTCAAAAAAATTTCGGATTTTTTCCGCCGGATCCAGAGGCGCGTCCGGCCTGCCGCATAGTTCTCCATTTGGCGCAGAAACTACCCAAAAGACAGCCGGGGGATGCTCCGGCGGAACAGGAGGCGGCGCAGATGACTGTACGCAGAACGGACCTGGCCCTGGAGGCCAAGGAGATCTGGGAGGAGGGAGCGGCGGAGGCCGCAGTGCTGGAGGGGGTGGAGGCCGCCTCCGGAGAGCGGGAGGGCTTTCACACCGAGACGGTGCGCATTTTGGACCGGCGGGGGGAGGAGGCCCTGGGCAAGCCGGCGGGGCGGTATGTGACCCTCACCCTGGACGGCCTGGCCCGGCGGGAGGAGGGGGCCTTCGGCCGAGCGGCCCGGGCGGTGGCCGGGGAGCTGGCCGGACTGATGGAGGGAGTCCCCGCCGGCGGGCTGGCGCTGGTGGTGGGGCTTGGCAACCGGGCCATCACGCCGGACGCACTGGGGCCCAAGGTCCACGACCACACCCTGGTCACCCGGCACCTAGTGGAGGGCTGTCCGGAGCACTTCGGCGGCTTCCGCCCGGTGGCCGCCCTGTCCGCCGGGGTGCTGGGCACCACGGGGATGGAGAGCGGCGAGCTGGTCCAGGCGGTATGCCGCCGGCTGAAGCCGGCCTGTGTGGTGGCGGTGGACGCCCTGGCCTCCCGGTCCCTGAAGCGGCTGTGCCGCACGGTGCAGCTGTCCGATACGGGGATCGCCCCCGGCTCCGGGGTGGGGAACCACCGGGCGGCGCTGGACCGGGCCTCTCTGGGGGTGCCGGTGCTGGCGGTGGGGGTGCCCACAGTGGTGGATGGGGCCACCCTGGCCGCCGATCTGCTGGGGACGGCGGAGCTGCCGCCCCTGGGGGAGGGGCGGGATATGCTGGTCACCCCGAAGGACATCGACAGCCAGGTGAGCGACATGGCCAAGGTCATCGGCTATGGCATCGGCCTGGCCCTCCATCCGGGGCTGCGGGTGGAGGATCTGGATCTGCTCCTCAGCTGAGGGACGGGCTAGTTGTCCATGCGGGTGGCGGTGATGCGCTCCACCCTCTGGCCGCTGTCATCAAAGAAAAACAGCAGGGCGGGGCCCAGCCTCTGGTAAAATTCCAGCTGGGACAGGTCGGAGATCTGCTCCGGGTCGTGGCCGCTCCAGGGCAGATAGGCCAGCAGGTCCGGCTCCTCCGGATACTGGTCCCAGTAATCGCCGGTCAGGGCCTCCGGATAGGCGGCCAACACCTCCGCCCGGCTGGCCCCCACACGGATGCCCCGGGGGGTGTACAGGTCGGCGCGGGTCACGTCGATGGTGTGGGCGGACCAGCGGTCCTCCGCAGCGGAGTAGTAGCGCAGGGCGGAAAATCCCTCCACGCTCCAACGGTCCCAGTAGTCTCCATCGTGGTAGATGGGTTCGTAGCTGGTCAGGCGCTGGATCTCCGGTTCTCCGTCGTAGGCCGGGCGGAACAGGTCTGTCCAGCCGCCTGGGCCAAGGGGCAGAGGGGATCCGTCCCGCCGCAGGGCCGCCTCAGCGTCCATCAGCCCCAGGGCCGCATTCAAAACAATGTCCTCCACGGTCATTCCGCTGGTGTCAAGGGCCAGCGCCCCCAGCACCTGCTGGAGGGAGCCGTCCTGACCGCCCCGGCTGAGCACCAGCGTATAGGGGGCAGGCAGGGAATGGAACTGACCGTCCTCATAGCGGGCCGCCTCCACCGTGTAGACCTCGCCGGTGGTTTCATTGAGGTAGATCCCGCCGCCCTGGAAGCGCACCGGACCCAGGCGCAGATCGCCTTCCTGAGGGGCATCGGGCTGATCTGTTACAAAATACCACCGGTCGTTGGGAAATTGGCTGTCAGACCAGTCCCGGAGCAGAGAGTAGAAGGCCCCGTCCAGCGGTTCCGGATCGTCCTGGCCGCCGGTACTGTTGATCTCGGCCCTCGTGCCCATGTTCCAGCGCTGGACCTGGATGGGATGCTCTCCGCTGTGGTCAAAGAGGAGGGAGGCCGCAAACCACAGGTCCTCTCCGTTGTCTGCCCGGGCCTTCAGTTCATAGACCGCCTCCCTGTCATCGTTTCGGTCCCGGTATACCCCGTCCACCGGGGCCAGAGAGACGATCTGCCACAGGGCGGAGGTATTCCGGGCGTTCCAGGGGTTGTGCCCGGTCCGGGTGAACTGCTCCAGCCACACCCGGCTCTGATCGTAGACACCGGTGGGCAGATCCTCCTCCGCGGTATGCCAAAAGACCTCGTTTTGTTCCGGGACCCACTGGACGGGGGAGCCTTCATAGATGCCGTAGTCCTGGTTTTCTGTAAAAATGTCCACGCCGCCGGGGGCCAGCAGGGGCTTTCTGCCCTCCCAATAGTCGTGGTAGTCCTTATAAGCCTGGGAGCGGGAGTCCCGGACATCCCCCTCCACCGGCCAGACCCAGGTGAAGTCGTCCCCATCCAGGCGGATCACGCCCGCCTCGCCGTCGGAAAAGCCCTGATCGGCCCATGTGGCGGTG
Source organism: Lawsonibacter sp. (assembly GCA_050943915.1). Taxonomy (GTDB): domain Bacteria; phylum Bacillota; class Clostridia; order Oscillospirales; family Oscillospiraceae; genus Lawsonibacter. The sequence goes on along the minus strand of JBMNQB010000042.1, from coordinate 1,537 downwards.
TAGAGCAGGTACTGACTGCCGTCCTTCTCAAAGGCGGCGGTGCAGGGCCGACCGCCGGAGCCGTGTACGACAAAGGGAACGCCGCTCTCCGCCCCGTCCCGGCCCACGATCCCCAGGAGCAGGGAGTACTGTCCCAGGTCGTCGTAGAAGTGCCCGGCGGCCAGGGTGAGATCCTCTGAGGTGCCCTGGGTGTCCAGCAGCTCGCCTTGGATGGAGTCCGGGGAGAGGATGGAGGCGTCAGAGGACTGGAACAGGGCGTCCAGGACGGCCTGAGTATCCCAGCCCTCGCCGCTCTGGGCGGCGGGCTCGCTGGTCTGCCCGCCCTGCACCTGGCAGGACACCAGCCCGCCGCAGGTCAAAATGAGGGCGGCAGTGAGGATCATGGCCCACAGGGGCGGGCGCTGTTTTTTCCACTGGAAGATGCTGCGGATGCGCAGCTCGGCCTCTCGGGCCGACCCGGACAGCGGGGTGGTGAGGGGGGAGCGGGGGAGCTGTTTCATGTCAAGATACCTCCTTGGGTGGTTGGGGGGTGAGACGCGGTCAGGTCTCGCCTGGGCCATGCCAGCAGATCTGTCCCCGGGCGTTGAAGGAGTAGATATGGGGGCCTTCCTCTCAGCGGTTTCAATCAAAAGCTGGTTTTCCACACCGAAGGCCAGAGACGGGCGTTATCCATCAAAATACCACTGACAGTACAGAGGCGGTTGGAGCGAGAGACATTCCTCTGTTGGAACCAGTGGCTCCAGTTTTGGGGTGTATTGATTATAGAGGGTGAAAGACCCATCGTCCCAGATATAGATATGGTCGGCCCCGCTGATGAAGTCGCTGTTCAGGTCATCGCGGTCATCACTGCGGGCGGTGAGGTAGAAGATGGGCTGGCCGTCTGCCTTCATGCGGAAGGCCTCCAGAGTCTGGTTCTGTATGCATAGGTCAGACCCGGGAATATCCTGTCCCAAAGTGGGATCGAACTGGTCTGCCAAAGATTGACACAGTCCCGCTTCGGTCTTGCCTGCCAGTACCAGCGCATCATCCAGCGTAATCTGCATACAATTCTCTTTGTCATAGACAAAAGAGGTGAGATGGGCGGTACTCAGATCGGTCTTAAATTCGTCCCGGAAGAAGAGCAGGCTGAGATAACGGTTTGTCTCTGTTGGGTAAAGCAGACAGCGGTTCTCAAAAAAGACTGGATTGGACACGCAAAGGGCGGAATTTGACTCCGGAGCAGAGAGTAAAGAAGAGTATTCTCCTTTTAACTCTGCTAAAGCTGCATTGATGGCTGTGATACCCTGAGTGGTTTCAGCACCATCAGGCATGACTAGAACCGGAATCTCAATATAGTTTTCTGAGGTATCATAGAACTGTACATCCATCTCAATGGATGGGCCCTGTTGCCGGAGGTGGCAGGACACCAGTCCGCCGCAGGTCAAAATGAGGGCGGCAGTGAGGATCATGGCCCACAGGGGCGGGCGCTGTTTTTTCCACTGGAAGATGCTGCGGATGCGCAGCTCGGCTTCCCGGGCCGACCCGGACAGCGGGGTGG
>JBMNQB010000041.1:0-4908 GCA_050943915.1 Lawsonibacter sp. | reverse complement strand
GTCCTTTTTGCGGCCATTACTTGGGCTTTTCGAGAATAAACAAGTTTTGCTCTTGGTGTGGGTGTGATTTTAAAAAGGAGTAGCAGGTAAAATGAGGGCGGGAACATCGTTTAAGATGTTCCCGCCTGATCGTTTCTCTTGCTCTGTCTGCATCTGATTTGCGGTGCTATGCCCAGCCGCCCAGGGTATGGGAGCCGTCTGTTTTGCGGGATATGGGGCGGCAGATGGAACTTTGGCCTATTTGTTGATCTTTTAGGCATATTCTGTTATCATTGAGGCAGAAAAGGGAGGCGGTCATACCGGACTCCCATAGGGAACAGTTTCCTTGAGAAGTGAGGAGAGATCGCGGTATGTTGAAGCTGTTCGTCTGTACGGCACTGATCTATCCGCCCATTGCGCTGCTATGCGGGATATTGTGCTTTGCCGCGGCCAGGGGGGCGCTGCGGCGCACAGGGCGGAAAATGGAAGGATCGATACCCAACAAAGGGAGGGATCACTGTGAAAAGAAGCACTGCTGTGATCGTATCGGTCGTTCTGCTGCTGTTTGCGTCTGAGTGCGGTGATACAGCAGTACCAGCGGAGCTGAGCGTATCTGAACTGAGTCAAATCCTTGAGGATATGTCGCCCTCCGGTGCGGCCCTGACCCACTATTATGACGGAATGGAAGAAACGGTAGATGCCAGCCGTGCCATCCGTGCGGAGAGTTATATTGAAACGCTGCAAAGCTATACCTGGGAGGAATATCAAGTCCCGGACGAATGGGACAGAAGCGACGAGACCCGATGTGTATTTGCTGCTCCGGGTATTACACTCACCGCCTATGAGAGGAGCTGCTATGATTATACCTGTCCGATCCATGTGGAAACAGGAGGACGGGAGGGTTGGTTCCAATTGCCTGAACTAACGGAGGAAGAGGCGGAACAGCCGCACGATCCAATGGGGGGAGAACCAGCGCCGCCGATACAGAGCGATTGGATGGCGTTTCATACCCTGGAAAAGTGGTACTATGAAGTGTGCGCCGCTGTGTTTTATGGAGGGGATGGAACGCCCCTTACGGCGGAGGAGTTGGACTGGTTCACAGACTATACCACATCGGAACGGAAAATAGCAGGTACAACATGGGGATTCAGGGCCACAGAAATCAGCTGCTTTTTCACCTCTTTCTATGATGACCCCCGGGACATGAACGCGTGTGATTTTCTGCGCTATTGTCCCAGCCAAGAGGTCTTGAAGGCAGGGGATGAAGCGGAGTTCCGTATGGTGCAGAAAAAGATGAATTGGCGTGTCGGCGGAGATGAGCACCTTGCGACGCTGGAGGAAACGCCGTTCCCATGTCACCGGCTGCCCCGCAGCTATATCAATGAGATTTTGACCAAGTACGCAGGGATCACAGTGGAGGAGATGCACACCGATTGGCTGGAAGAAGCGTTGTACATCCCGGAGACGGACTGCTTCTACACATTTACCAGTGACTTTGGCCCCGGAATGTTCATCCCGCGCTACGGAGAAAGAAACGGCGACATCGTGACCCTGTGGGAAGCCCCAAATGCAGAAAGTGACACATCGGATAAGCTGGTACTGCAAAAAAGCGGGGAAAATTGGCACATTCTATCCCATCAGCTGGCGGCTGGCTGATCCATGAGCCGCGGTTTCCGTTGGGCTTGGGCCGGACTCCGCCCCTTGTCCTTTTTCCTCCCCCATGCTATAATCGACCGGACAGCGGACGGGCGGAGGTGCGCGGGTGACGTTCCTCTTGACCGTCCGGAATGACATGGGACCGGATCCGGTCCAGCAGGGAGAGGCTATGAAACACTATTCCGCGGTTTGCTTTGACTTTGATTACACCCTGGGGGACTCCACTGACTCCATCGTGGCGGGCTTTCAGTATGGCTTTGAGCGGCTGGGACACCCCATCCCCGACCGGGAGACGGTGCGGGGCACCATCGGCTATCTGCTGGAGGATGCATATACCATGCTCACCGGGGATCGGGACCCGGCGCACCAGGCCCAGTTCCGGGCCTTCTTTCTGGAGGTGGCAAAGCCCCGCCAGCGGGAGGAGACCTTCCTGTTCCCGGGGGCGGCGGAGCTGCTCCGGGGGCTGAGGGCCCGGGGCGTCCGGCTGGGCATCGTCAGCACCAAGACGGGGGAGACCATCGAGTACATCATGGACCGGCTGGGGCTGGGGGACTGCCTGGACTTTGTCATTGGCAGCAGCGATGTGAAGCACCACAAGCCCCATCCCGAGGGGCTGGAGATGGCCCTGGAACGGCTGGCGCTGCCTCCGGAGCAGGTCCTGTACTGCGGGGACACCGTGCTGGACGCCGAAGCCGCCCGGCGGGCAGGGCTGGAGTTCGCCGCGGTGCTCAACGGGACCACCCCGGCCTCTGCCTTTGACGTCTGGCCCCATGTCTTTCTGGCCCGGGATCTGGACGCGCTGGCCCAGTTCCTGGAAGGGCGGATACAGCCCGCGGTATGAGGCTCATGGGCTCATAGACAGTGAGAAAAAGCCGCCTGGATGCACAGCATCCAGGCGGCTTTTGAGACGGACAAAAAACCTCCATCCAAAGGCTTCGGAGGGAAAGATAGTGTGAAAGAAAACCGTCAGGGTTGTCTTTCACGTCCAATCAAACAACTTTTGAGCACTTTCTAAATGTGCTCAAAAGTTCAGCAGCTTGTCGAAAATGCTTTTTCGGCAAGCTGAAAGCCGCCTGGATGCATAGCATCCAGGCGGCTTTTGCAATTCGGTCAGATCAGGCACAGGACCAGAGTCAGCACCATAAACACGATGGCGACCCACTTGGTCATCTTGGCCAGCTTGGCATCCCAGGTCTTGGCCTTGTTCTTGGACAGGAAGGTGTCCACGCCGCCGGCGATGGCGCCGGACAGGCCCGCGCTCTTGCCGGACTGGAGCATGACCACAGCGATCAGGATCAGGCCGCACAGAAGCTGAATGATGGTGAGGGCGAACTTCATATCAATATCGTTCCTTTCAGGCCTGTCCAGACAGGCGAAAAATCAAAAATGCGGCGGAAAATCCCGGACGCGAAGCACATTATACCACACACCGGCAGAAAAATCAAGAATTTTTCTGCGGCTTCAGAAAAATGCGGGGAGAGCCGGGATCACAGCTGGGCGATGGCCTCGATCTCCACCAGCACGTCCTTGGGCAGGCGGGCCACCTGGACGGCAGAGCGGGCGGGGTAGGGCTCCTGGAAGAACTGGGCATAGACCTCGTTCATGGCGGCAAAGTCGTTCATATCGTTGAGAAACACAGTGGTCTTGATCACCGCGCCCATGTTGGTCCCGGCGGCGTTGAGAATGGCCTTGATGTTGTTGAGGGACTGTCGGGCCTGGGCCTGGATGCCTCCCTCGGGGACAGCTCCGGTGGCGGGATCCACGGGGATCTGGCCGGAGGTGAACAGCAGATCGCCGATCTTGACGGCCTGGGAGTAGGGGCCGATGGCGGCGGGGGCGTGCTCGGTGTGGATGACCTGTTTCATAGGATGCGCTCCTTTCCATTCTGTACACAGTACCGCCTGGGCGGTTTTTCCTATTGTAGCACAGGAGGGGAGCCGCCGTCAATCGTCTCCGGAGGGGGTCCGGAGCTGCCCCCACACCCGCCCGGCCACCGCCCCCAGCAGCAGGATGTTCCCGCAGAAGTAGAGCCATACCAGCAGGATGATCAGGGAGGCCAGGGAGCCGTAGACCAGGGAGTACCGGGAGGACATCCCGATGAACCAGGAGAACAGCACAGAGCAGGCCACCAGGGCTGCGGCGGAGAGCAGGGCGGTGAGGTACAGGGTGCGGGTGCGCCGGCGGAAGGGGAGGGGGGTGCCCAGCCGGTAGACGGCCAGCACCAGGACCAGCACCAGCAGGAACAGCAGCAGATAGCGCAGCCAGCCCCACAGCTGGGACAGGGTGACCAGGGGGATCAGGTCCAGCAGGGCCTGGGGCAGCCGGGACTCCAGCAGGCGGAAGAACCACTCCCCGGTGAAAATGACCACGATGGACAGATAGATGGTCAGCAGGAACAGCAGGGAGAGGGCCACGCTGAGGATCAGGCGGTGCAGGCTGTTGGCCCGGCGGACCTGATACAGCTCGTCCATGGTCTGGAGCAGGGTGCGCAGCCCCGCCGAGGCGGACAGGCCGATGGTGAACAGGCAGGCCAGCAGCAGGGGGGTGGACTGGCTCTGCGGGATGGCGGAGACATAGTCCAGATAGTCCAGGATGAGAGACAGGCTCTCCCGGGGGAGGATGGAGTCCAGGGCGGAAAAGACCTCCTCCGGGCTGAGGGGCAGCAGGCCGATGAAGAAGTTGACGCACATGAGCAGGGGGAACAGGGTCAGGATCAGAAAATAGGCCAGGGCGGCTGCGGCCCGGGCCACACCCAGGCGGTTATATGTGTCCGCCACCCCCCATACAAAGGCCACGGGCGGCAGACGGAGCAGGGATCTCCACATGAAAGCGCGCCTCCTCTCAGCGGTGCTCCTCCGGCAGGACGCGCCGGGGGAGAGAAGCAAAAAGCCGCCTGCGACGCAGACGGCTTTCTCTCTCTTGCTTGGTTCAGGATGCTCAGGCCAGCTTGCTCAGCTTGATGGTCATGCTGCTCTTCTTGTGGGCGGCATTGTTCTTGTGCAGCAGCCCCTTGACAACAGCCTTGTCCACAGCCTTGACGGCCACCTTGTAAGCGACATCGGCCTCGCTGCGGTTGCCTTCCGCCACCGCGGCCTCAAACTTCTTGATGTCGGTCTTGAGCGCGGACTTCGCGGCCTTGTTCTGCATGGCCTTGGTCTGGGACACCAGGACACGCTTCTTGGCAGACTTGATATTCGGCAAACCAAACACCTCCTCCGATTTTTAAAATCAATAAAATAGAACACAAGAATCCCTGTGCGGATATGTATTATA
>JBMNQB010000040.1:0-5197 GCA_050943915.1 Lawsonibacter sp. | reverse complement strand
ATCTTATTCATGGCGAATAGGGTGACACCTGCCTTTCGGTTTTGTCTCAGCAACTTAACCTTAACACAGGTCACTCCTATTCGCTTTTCTTTTTTCTATCTGTCACACATCATTGTAATACCTACAGATTTTCCCCCGCACCTCCGCTGCCCACCCGGCATAGGCTGGTGCAGCATTGAGGATAAAGGAGGTCCTGCCATGCGGCACGAACTGAATTTCTGGGTCCTGGGAGGCGATATGCGCCAGGGAAAGCTGGCCCAGCTTCTGGCGGAGGACGGCCACCGGGTCCACACCTACGCCCTGGAGGAAGGGGCCGGCCCCGCCCCCGGCCTGACGGCGGAGCCCGGTCTGACTGGGGTGGAGCAGGCGGACTGCGTGGTCCTCCCTCTCCCCGTCTCATCAGGCGGAGGACTTCTGAATGCCCCCCTCTCCCGCCTCTCCCTGCCGCTGACCGAGGTGTTCGCCCCTCTCTCCCCCGGACAGATGCTCTGCGGCGGCCGGGTGGATCCGGTCACCGCCGCCCTGGCCGCCGAGCGTGGGCTCACCGTCCGGGACTACTTCGCCCGGGAGGAGCTGGCGGTAGCCAACGCGGTACCTACTGCCGAAGGGGCGATCCAAATCGCCATGGAGCAGCTCCCCATCACCATTCACGGCGCACGGGTGCTGGTAGTGGGCTTTGGACGGGTGGGCCGCGCCCTGGCCCAGAGGCTGGCCGCCCTGGGCGCCAGGGTCACCGTGGCCGCCCGGCGGTACGAGTCCCTGGCCTGGGCCCAGGCCAGTGGCTATGGCGCGGAGCAGACCGGCCAGCTGGCCGGCTGGCTGTGCGGCTATGACCTGGTGGTCAACACCGTTCCCGCCCTGGTGCTGGGCGAGGCGGAGCTGGCTGACCTGAAGCCGGACTGCCTGGTGCTGGATCTGGCCAGCAAGCCCGGGGGCGTGGACCTGGAGGCCGCCGGACGGCTGGGCCGCACCGTGATCTGGGCCCTCTCCCTGCCGGGAAAGGTGGCCCCCGTCACCGCCGGGGCCGCCATCAAAAACACCATCTACCATATGCTCCACGAGCTGGGAGCATAACGCGGAAAGGAAGGTTTTTCTTGGAAAACAAGACCATTGGATTTGCGGTCTGCGGCTCCTTCTGCACCCACGCCCGGGCCATGGAGGCGCTGGAGCAGGTCAAGGCCCGCTTCGCCCGGGTGATCCCCATTGTCTCAGAGTGTACCGCCGCCACCGACACCCGCTTCGGCTGCGCCCACGAGCTGATGCGGGAGATGGCCCGCATCTGTGACCACCGGGTCGTCTCCACCATCGCCGGGGCAGAGCCCATCGGCCCCCAGAAGCTGCTGGACCTGCTGATCATCGCCCCCTGTACGGGCAACACCCTGGGCAAGCTGGCCGCCGGCATCACCGACACCAGCGTCACCATGGCGGCCAAGGCCCACCTGCGCAACGGCCGCCCTCTTCTGCTTGCCCCCTCCACCAACGATGGGCTGGCCGGCTCCGCCCCCAATCTGGGCGCCCTGCTCAACCGCAGATACATCTATTTCGTCCCCTTCGGCCAGGATGACCCGGTTCGGAAGCCCACCTCCCTGGTGGCCGACTTCTCCCTGGTGGCCGACGCCGCCCAGGCCGCCCTGGAGGGGCGGCAGCTCCAGCCCCTGCTCACCGTCTCCTGACCGGATGCAGAAACGCCTGTGGGCCGCCGGAACTCCGGCAGCCCACAGGCTTATGTTTATCCAATGACCCGCTTGGCGATGTCTACGCTCTCCTTTGCGTCCCGGGCGTAGAAGTCCGCCTGGATCTGCCGGGCGTAGTCCGGGGTGAGCACCGCACCCCCCACCATGATCTGACAGGGCAGGCCTGCATCGTGGAGCATGGCGATGGTCTCTGCCATGCTTTTCAGAGTGGTGGTCATCAGGGCGGACAGGCCCACCAGGGGCGCGCCATGCCGCCGGACGGCCTCCACCACGGCGGCGGGATCCACGTCCTTCCCAAGGTCCACCACGGTATAGCCGTAGTTCTCCAGCAGGACCTTGACGATGTTCTTGCCGATGTCGTGGATGTCCCCCTTGACGGTGGCCAGCACCACGGTCCCCCGGCTGACCGTGCCCCCGTCCCGCTGGGACAGGCTCTCCCGGATGACCTCGAAGGCGGCCTGGGCGGCCCCCGCCGACTGGATCAGCTGGGGCAGAAAGACCCGGTTCTGCTCAAAGTCGGCCCCCACCTTGTCCAGAGCGGGGATCAGGATGTGATCCACCACATCCATGGGCTCCCGGGTCTCCAGCAGGGTCCGGGCCGCGGCGGCGGCCTCCCCCTTCAGGCCGGCCTCCACCACCTCCGCCAGCCCCCGTCCGGAGGCCGCGGCCGCCGGAGCGGCCCCTCCGCCGGAGATGGCGGTGGTCACGGCGGCGTTTCCATAGGCGGCGATGAACTCCCGGGCGTCCCGGTCCACGTTGGTCAGCAGGTGATAGCACCGCACTGCCGCCATCATGGTATCCACATTGGGGTTGAGGATGGGCAGGTCCAGCCCCGCCGCCATGGCCATGGTGAGGAAATTCTGGTTCACCAGGGGCCGGGCGGGCAGGCCGAAGGAGATGTTGGACACCCCCAGCACGGTTTTCAGCCCCAGCTCCTCCTTCACCCGGCGCAGGGCGGTCAACGTCTGGGCCGCCCCCTCCTGCTCGGCGGAGACGGTGAGGGTCAGGCAGTCGATGTACACATCCTCCCGCCGGATGCCCAGGGCCAGCGCCCGCTCCAGGATGCGGCGGGCCACCTCCACCCGGGCCTGCGCGCTCTTGGGGATGCCGCCCTGGTCCAGGGTCAGGCCCACCACCGCCGCACCGTACTTTTTCACCAGGGGCAGGATGGCGGACAGGCTCTCCTCCTCCCCGTTGACCGAGTTGACGATGGCCTTGCCGCAGTAGACCCGCAGGGCCCGTTCCAGCACCTTCGGGTCGGTGGAGTCCAGCTGGAGGGGGGCGTCGGTCACCCCCTGGAGGGCCTTCACCGTGCGGACCATCATGTCCGCCTCGTCGATCTCCGGCAGTCCCACGTTCACATCCAGAATGTCCGCTCCGGCCTCCGTCTGGGCCAGGGCCTGGCCCAGCATATAGTCCACGTCCCCCCGGCGCAGGGCCTCCTTCATCAGCTTCTTGCCCGTGGGGTTGATCCGCTCGCCGATGACCCGCACCCGGTCGATGGGCACCGCCTGGGTGCCGCTGCACACAGCGGCCGGGACCGCCCTGGGGACCTGGCGCACCGTCCGGCCCTCCAGCTCCCGCCGCAGCAGGGCGATGTACTCCGGCGTGGTGCCGCAGCAGCCGCCGAACACCTGCACCCCCAGGTCCGCCAGGGCGGCCAGGCTGTGGGCAAACTCCTCCGGAGAGATGTCATAGCCGGAGCCGTCCGGGCGGGGCAGTCCGGCGTTGGGCTTCAGGACGATGGGCAGCGTGGTCCACTTCAGCAGCTCCTCCACCAGGGGCGGCATCTCCCGGGGCCCCAGGGAGCAGTTCACCCCAATGGCATCCGCCCCCAGTCCCTCCAGGGTCAGGGCGGCACAGGCGGGGGAGCAGCCCAGGAAGGTCCGCCCCGTGGCCTCATAAGTCATGGTCACCAGCACCGGCAGGCTGGAGCGCTCCCGGGCAGCCAGCAGGGCGGCCCGGGCTTCCTGAAGGTCGGTCATGGTCTCAATGGCGATCAGGTCGGCCCCCGCCGCCGCGCCGGCCTCCACCACCTCGGCAAAGATGTCCACCGCCTGTTCAAACTCCAGGGTGCCGGTGGGCTCCAGCAGCTGGCCGATGGGGCCCACGTCCAGGGCCACCAGCCCCCGGTCCCGGGCCGCCTCCCGGGCCACGGAGACAGCGGCGGGGACCACCTCCGCCACCGTTCGTCCGCAGTGGGCCAGCTTCTCCCGATTGGCCCCGAAGGTATTGGCATACACGATCTGAGCGCCGGCGTCCAGATAGGCGCTGTGGATCTCCCGCAGCCACTCCGGGTGCTCCAGGGCAGCCGTCTCCGGCGCCGCCCCCACGGGCAGGCCCCTGGCCTGGAGCATGGTGCCCATGCCGCCGTCCAGCAGGACGGGGCGGCCGGTCTTTAACAGTTCAAGAAATTCCACAGTGTCCACCTGACTTTCGATATTGGCAGCCGTCGTGGGCTGGACAGCCCAGGCAGCTGCGTACAGAGGCTTGAATGGGGTGGTCGGCCACCCCCAGAATAGCGGTCACCGACTTGCGCGGGGTGAGGATATGGCTGGCGCTGGCGCACAGCCCCACCTGCCGCGGGGCGTCCAGCAGGGCCAGCAGGCTGCTCTGGAGGGTGAGGGGCAGGTCCCCATACCCCGGGCTGTACCGGAACGGGAAAAAGCAGCCGGGAAACTGCCCCTGAAGCTCCAGCTCGATCTGGTCGCACAGCTGCTCCACCGCGGCGGTGGCACAGCAGTCCAGGGCCAGGGCCCGGAGCATATCCCCGCTCTCCGCCCGCCGGATGAGGGCGTCCGCCTGGGCAGACAGGGTGGCGCAGAACAGCACCGCCCGGCGGCACCCCGCCAAATGGCGCTTCAGGTCCTCCCCTGGCAGAAGCAGGCCGGAGGACAGGCGCACGCCCCCCTCCTCCGGGGTCAGCTCAAAGGTCCGGGACACCCACCGGGGGCGCGCCGCACCCAGCAGCTCCCGGGCGCACTCCTCCGCCAGCTTTCGTATGGCGGGCTCCGCCCGGTCGGGGGGCGTCCCCATATAGCGGAGGACCTCGTCGATCTGAAGGTCAGTCAGAGAAATGGGCACGGGCAACACACCTTTCCTGCGTGCACGGTTTCATGGCCCGGCGGGCGGGCTCAGACAGTCCGGATGGAGGCGACGCTGTCGCTGATCTGCCGGGCCACGGCGGGGTTGTTCATGGTGTACAGATGGACCCCGTCCACCCCGGAGGCGATCAGGTCGGCGATCTGGTCGATGGCATAGGCCATCCCCGCCTCCCGCATGGCCTGGGGGTGGTCGCCGTACCGGGCCAGGATGCGGGTCAGCTTCCGGGGCAGGGAGGCGCCGCACATGGACACCATCCGCTCGATGGAGCCCTTGTTCAGCACCGGCATGATGCCCGCCTCGATGGGCACGTTGATGCCGGCGATGCGGCACCGCTCCACAAAGCGATAGAAGTCGTCGTTGTCAAAAAACAGCTGGCTCACCAGATGCTGGGCCCCGGC
>JBMNQB010000039.1:0-5256 GCA_050943915.1 Lawsonibacter sp. | reverse complement strand
CAAGGCCCAGCTCGCGGTCAGGGAGAGGGCTTATAACAATTTCCACATCCGCCCCCTCGCATGGCGCTTCCCAAAACAGGTCTTATTTGCTTTTCACAATGTGTAACACATCATTGACAAACCTACAGGGCAGCGGAGGTGCGGGGGAAAATCCCGCTTGACAGGAAAGGTGAAATTGATTATACTTTTTATACCGATGGCGTGCTGCTTTAAAGCAGGAAAGACGTCGGGTTCACCAGTGGGCGAGGGCGTGCCGACCCAGGCGCTGGCATGGCCCCTTCTGCTGGCGAGAACAACAAAAGGAGGTCCTGAGATGAAACAGCAATTCCGCAAGATCCTGTCTCTGACCACAGCGGCAGCCCTGACCCTTGGAATGGTGGTCACTGCCCACGCCGCGGACAGCGGTATGACCCGCGGTGAGATGGCGAAGCTCCTGGTGGAGGGCGCCGGGCTGTCCGGTCAGGCGGCCGAGTATGCCGCCAAGACCAGTGCCTTCCGGGACGTTGCCGAGGGCAGCGCCTATGAGGGCTACATCAATCTCGCTTATGCAAAGGGCCTGATGAGCGGCACCGGCGGCGGCTCCTTCCGTCCCGACGCCAAGACCACACAGCTGGAGGCGGCGGCGGCTGTCATGCAGTATGCCGGCGTGCCCGATGAGATGCTGAAGTCCTGGCCCGCCGACTATGAGGACACGGCGGTCCGCGTGGGCCTGACCGCGGGCCTCACCTATGATGGGGCGGCTGGCGTGACCCAGGCCCAGTTCCAGACCATGCTGAAGAACGGCGCTGCCCTCATTGGCAAGCCCTATATCGGCATCAGCTGGAAGAGTAATACACAGAACTATGACTCCTTTAAGACGGTCATCCGCGCCGCCGGCGGCAACCCGGTGGAGCTGGACCGGGTGACCAGCACCGCGGTCGCCTATGACAAGGACGGCAAGATCCTGGACTCCTATCTGGAGGAGAGCGGGATGCTCAAGCAGGAGTATGCCGACCAGATCAAGGCCAAGAACCTGGCCAACAGCAATGTGGGCGAGGCCATGGCCGGCATCGACGGCGTGTTCTTCACCGGCGGCGAGGACGTGAGCCCCACGCTCTTCAAGGTGCCTCAGAAGGAGGCCAACATGGGCGAGGAGATCAACGCCACCCGGGACATCTCCGACTATACGCTGATGGCCTACTGCCTGAGCAAGGACGTGCCCACCCTGGGCGCCTGCCGCGGGATGCAGGTGATGAGCATCGTCTCCGGCACCGGCTTCATTCAGGACATCCCTGCCTATTACCAGGCCAAGGGCAAGACCTATGACGACAGCCACCGGATGCCCGCGGACGCCCCTGACCGGGACTATGCCCGCCATGTGGTGGACATCATCGAGACTGACTCCTGGATGTATGACATCGTGGGTGCGGACAAGCTGGAGAACGTCTCCTCCTGGCACCACCAGGCGGTGACCGACGTGACCTCCGACACCGGCCTGACCGTGGTGGCCAAGACCACCGTGAACGGCCTGGACATCGTGGAGGCCGTAGAGAACCAGAGCAAGACCTTCTGCCTGGGCGTGCAGTTCCACCCCGAGAATGACGCCAAGCTGGCCCTGCATGACGGAAAGCCCGAGGAGGCCAAGTGCGACCCCGACGTGTGCCTGACCTTCTTCCAGTACCTGGTGAGCTACGCCTCCGGCAAGCCGGTCATCGGCATCTCCTGGGGCGGCGATCCCGCGGACTACACCGACATTCAGGACATCATCCAGAACGGCGGCGGCGTGGTCACCCATGTGCAGCAGATCACCGGCTATGACCAGGCGGCGGCCGAGGTCAAGAAGGTGGACGGCATCGTGGTCACCGGCGGCCAGGACATCAACCCCGACCTGTACGGCGAGGAGCACAGCCCCCTGCTGGAGGACAACAACGAGGAGCGGGACATCCGCGACACCTCTGACTACAACCTGATCAAGGCCGCTGTGGCCGAGAATGTGCCCATGCTGACCATCTGCCGCGGGATGCAGATGCTCAACGTGGTCCAGGGCGGCGGTCTGATCCAGGATCTGCCCACCTACCTGGAGAAGGACGCCAACGTCTATAAGACCCACCGCAACGCCCCCGACTGGGCCCGGCATGACATCACGGTGGAGGCCGGCTCCAAGTGGATGGCGGAGATCGTGGGCGGCAGCAGCATGAAGAACGTGGCCTCCTGGCACCACCAGGTGCTCAACCCCCAGCGGCTGGGCGAGGGTCTGAAGGTCACGGCCTATGGCCCCGACCAGGTGATCGAGGCGGTGGAGTATCAGGCCAATGAGTTTACTCTGGGCGTGCAGTTCCACCCCGAGGCGGACGCGCTGACTGACGCGGCCTTTGCGGCCTACTTCAACACGCTTCTGAAATACGCAGCCTAATGCAAGAAAAAATTACCCCGCCGCCCATAGGGCGGCGGGGTAATTTCAGACTGTCGAAAAAACGGCGCAGCCACTTTGCGACAAGCTGCACGGGAGCGGCCCTCAACTGGGGACCGCTCCCGTCTGTTTTACAGGTTTTCATCCAGGATCCGGGTAAATGCCTCCGGGGGCAGAGCGCCCACCTCACGGGCGATCTCCTTGCCGTCCTTGAAGAAAATGACGGTGGGGATGTTCATCACGCCGTACCGCATGGCCAACTCGCCCTCTGCGTCCACATCCACCTTGCCCACCACGGCCCTGCCGTCGTACTGGTCCGCCAGCTGCTGGATCACCGGGCCCAGCATCCGGCAGGGCATACACCAGTTGGCCCAAAAGTCCACCATCATCAGCTGGCCCCCGCTCAGGGCCTGGTCAAAGCTCTCCTTGGTAAAATGCTGTAATGCCATCGTGCAATTCCTTCCTTCTGATTGATTTGGATGACAGGTCAAGTCCCGCCAGAGGCTCCAGCCGGGGGCTCCGCACCCTGGCGGTCCAAAAATTCCGCGGCGGACAGGGCTGCGATGAGCCCCTCGCCCACTGCCTTGGAGACCTGGAGGGGGCCGCCGGTACAGTCGCCGGCGGCAAAGACGCCGGGGACACTGGTGGCCATGGAGCGGTCCACCCGGATGGCACCCCCCCGGGTCTCCAGCTGGGGGAGCAGGTCGGTGGGGGCCACCGCGTCCCGCAGGATAAAGACGCCGCTGCACGGAATGGGCGTCCCATCGGCCACCAGGGCGGTGACAGTCTGCGCCCCGGTGATCTCCAGCCGGTTGGCCTGGATGAATGGAATATCTCCGTCCAGAGCGTCAGGACGCCGGGCGGCCACATAGACCACCTGACAGCCCAGGCTCTTCAGATAGGAGGCCTCCCGGGGGGCGTCTCCGCTGCGGCCCACCACGGCCACCGGCCTGCCCCGGTAGAGCATCCCGTCGCAGGTGGCGCAGTAGCTCACCCCGCGGCCCAGGTACTCCGCCTCGCCGGGGTATTTGGCCTGGCGGACCA
The DNA here is from genome assembly GCA_050943915.1 of Lawsonibacter sp. Lineage (GTDB taxonomy): Bacteria > Bacillota > Clostridia > Oscillospirales > Oscillospiraceae > Lawsonibacter. The sequence continues at coordinate 1,823 of JBMNQB010000039.1, read as the reverse complement.
CGCCGGGGGCCAGGATCAGGGTCTTGCCCTCATAGAGCTCGCTGCCCACCGTCAGGTGGAAGCCGTTCCAGGCCATCAGCGAAATGACGCGGCCCAGAACAAAGTCGGCGCCCATCTCCTCCGCGTGCCGGCGGAACTGATCCAGAAGCTCCATGCCGGTGACGCCGGGCAGGCCCAGGTAGTTGTCCACCCGCTCAGCCCGGGCAAGTGGACTGTCCTGCCAGCGATTTCCCACCACCAGCACGCTTTTGTTCCGGCCCCGGGCGGCCACTGCCGCAGACAGGCCCGCGGGGCCGCCCCCCAGAACGATGACGTCATAGCGCATCCCGCTGCGCCTCCTCTCCCTTATTTTGGTGTGCTCAGCATAGCACAGGAACGCCGTGCCTTCTGTGACCAGGTCACAGAGGGGAGCGCCGTCAGCCCAGCAGCCGGGCCAGCAGAGCCGGGTCGGCGTTTCCGCCGGACAGAACGAATACCGCCTTGTCCTCCGGCCGGACGGGGAGCGCGCCGCACAGGGCTGCGGCCACGGGGAGGGCGGAGGAGGGCTCAGCCACCACCTTGGCGGCGGTCATCAGAAGGCGCATGGCCTCCTCGATCCAGCGGTCCTCCACGGTGTACAGCTCATCCACCCGGGCCTGGATGACGGCGAAGTTGTCAGGGTTGGCGTGGTCGGTGCGGGTGCCGTCGGCGATGGTCTGGACGGACTCCAGCTGGACGGGGCAGCCCTCCGCCCGGCTTCTGGTGTACCGGGGCGCGCCAGCCGGTTCCACCCCAACGGTGCGGACCTGGGGCGCGGCCCCCTTCACAGCGGTGGCGATGCCGGAGATCAGTCCGCCGCCCCCAATGGGGGCCGCGATGAGGCTGGCGTCCGGCAGGTCCTCCAACACCTCCAGGGCGAGGGTGCCCTGACCGGCGGCTACCAGCGGGTCGGCGTAGGGGTGGATCTCCACCATGCCCCGCTCCCGCACCAGCTGGGCGGCCCGTTCCTCCCGCTGGGAGGAGAGGGTGCCCACCAGCTCCACCTGCCCGCCCCAGCGCTTGACCCCGGCCAGCTTGACCGGGTTGGCGTTTGTGGGCATGACGATGACCGCCTGGGCCCCCAGCTTGTGGGCGGCGTAGGCCACGCCCTGGGCGTGGTTGCCGGAGGAGGCGCACACCAGGCCGCGGCCCAGCTCCTCCTCCGACAGGGAGAGAGCCTTGTTGAGGGCGCCGCGGATCTTGAAGGCGCCGATGGCCTGGAAACCCTCATGCTTGAGGTAGACCTGACAGCCCAGGGCCTCATCCAGGGCCGGGACGCGGAGCAGGGGCGTGCGGACGATGTGGGGGGCGATCCTGGCCCGGGCGGCCTGGACGTCGCGGAATTCGATCATAAGCGGGACCTTCCTTCCGATTTTAGGATACCCCAATTAAAGCACAGTTTTTCCCCCTTGACAAGACGAAGGGGAGCGCTTTTTCGGAGGAAACCGCGCCAAAAAATAAAATCGAAAAAATTGAAAAAAAGGCTTGCATTCTTCGGGAAGCTGTGGTATTCTATATGAGCCGTCCGGGTGAGACACCTTGAGCGGCAAAGATAACCGGGTGTGGCGAAGTTTGGTATCGCGCTTGAATGGGGTTCAAGAGGCCCTGAGTTCGAATCTCAGCACTCGGACCAATTAGAGCAGACGCTGTGCGTCTGCTCTAATTTTTTATGCGAGGTATGTGTTCGGATTTATCATTTCTGGTGAGAGTATTTTTTGAAAAATGTGGGGGGATTGGCAATGTCTATTCCCCCGCATTTTTACGCATTATTTACTTTGATTATCTTTTCAATTTTACAAAACGGA
>JBMNQB010000038.1:0-5552 GCA_050943915.1 Lawsonibacter sp. | reverse complement strand
TGTTCAGCACCGGCATGATGCCCGCCTCGATGGGCACGTTGATGCCGGCGATGCGGCACCGCTCCACAAAGCGATAGAAGTCGTCGTTGTCAAAAAACAGCTGGCTCACCAGATGCTGGGCCCCGGCGTCCACCTTCTGCTTCAAATAGCGGATGTCGTGGATCATGTCCGGGCTCTCGGGGTGCCCCTCGGGATAGCAGGCCCCGGACACGCCGAAGTCCCCCCGGCGGTGGATGAAAGAGACCAGCTCGTCGGCATGGAGAAAGTCCGTCTTGGGCGGGAAATTGGGATTCCGGTCGCCCCGCAGGGCCAGCACGTTCTCCACCCCATTCCGCTTCAGTCCGGCCAGCAGCTCGGCGGCCTCCCCCCGGGTGCAGGCCACGCAGGTCAGGTGGGCCATGGCGGTGATGTGGTACTGGTTCTGGATGATGGAGGCGATCTCCTGGGTGGACTGGTTCACCGTGCTGGAGCCTCCCGCCCCGTAGGTGACGCTGATGAAGTCGGGCCGGATGTCCTTCAGACCGTCCAGCGTCTTGTAAATGCTGTCCACCGGGCTGGTTTTCTTGGGGGGAAATACCTCGCAGGAAAAGACCGTCTTGCCCTTTCCAAACAGTTCTGCAATTTTCATGGGATATACCTTCTTTCCAGGGTCGTTTTTGTGATACCGCGTGACGGGCTTTGGACGCCTCCACCGAGGGGAGGGGCAGCTCCAGCTCAGTCCGGCGTCGTCCTCACCAGGCCGCCGCCGTCCCGTCGCACCGGGGCTCCGTGCCTCCGACGTACAGGCCGTTCTCCGTTTTCCAAATGATCTGACCCCGGCCCATGTGCAGGTTGGAGTTGACGATCTCCACCTCGTGGCCCCGGCGGGCCAGGTCCTGGGCGATGTGGGCGGGGACCTCCCGCTCCAGCTGGATGTGCTTCCCGCCGGTCCACTGGATCCGGGGCGCGTCCAGGGCCTCCTGAGGATTCATGTGGTAGTCCACCGTGTTCACCACCACCAGGACATGGCCCTGGGGCTGCATAAAGGCCCCCATCACGCCGAAGGGCCCCACCGCCTCCCCGTCCCGCATCAGGAACCCGGGAATGATGGTGTGATAGGACCGCTTCCCCCCGGCCAGGCAGTTGTCGCTCCCCTCGTCCAGAGAGAAGTTGGCCCCCCGGTTCTGGAGGGAGATGCCGGTCCCGGGGATGGCCACCCCCGCGCCGAAGGTGGTGTAGTTGCTCTGAATGAAGGACACCATGTTCCCCTGGGGGTCAGCCGTACACAGATAGATCGTTCCGCCGCAGGAGGGATCCCCCGCCTCAGGCGTCAGCGCCTGCTCTGAGATCAGCGCCCTGCGCCGGGCGGCGTACTGCTCCGACAACAGATCCTCCACCCGTGTCCTCATGTACCGGGGGTCCGCCACATAGGTCTTGGTGTCCGCAAAGGCCAGCTTGATGGACTCCAGGATCTTGTGATAGGTGTCGGCGCAGTCCTTCTGGCCGGACAGTTCCAGCCCCTTCAGCAGATTCAGGGCCATGAGCACCGTGATTCCGTGTCCGTTGGGGGGGATCTCGCAGACGGTGTATCCCTTATAGTCCGTGGAGATGGGTTCCACCCACTCCGGCTTGTAGTTCCGGAAGTCGTCCTCGCAGAAGTAACCGCCGGTGGCCCTGCTGAAGGACACGATCCGCTCCATCAGATCGCCGCGGTAATAGCTTTCACATTCGGTGGCCGCCAGCTCCTCCAGGGTCTGGGCGTACTCCTCCCAGCGAAAGATGTCTCCCGCCCGGTAGGGCGTGCCGTCCGGCTTCATAAACCGCTCCCACCAGTAGGCGTGGGGGGCAGGGTCCCGCTCCATGGCGGAGGCGATCCGCCGGGCGTCCTCCTCCCACATGGGCTCCAGGTTCACCTGGACGGGGACGCCCTCCCGGGCGGCGGCGATGGCCGGGGCAAACAGCTGGGTCAGGGGCTTGGTCCCAAAGCGGCGGTTCAGCTCCGTCCAGCCCGCCGGGGCCCCAGGCACCATGGTGGGGATCCACCCGGCCCTGGGCATCGCCTGATGGCCCATCTCCCGCACCAGGGCCGCAGACAGGGCCGCCGGGGCCACGCCGCTGGCGTTCAGGCCGTAGAGCTTCTTGTCCGCCTCCACCCACACCAGGGCGAAGCAGTCTGAGCCCAGGCCGTTGCTGGTGGGCTCCAGCAGCGGCATGGCCGCCGCCATGGCCACCGCCGCATCCACTGCGTTCCCCCCGGCCTTCATCACGTCCAGCCCGATCTGCGCCCCCTGGGGAATGGAGGTGCAGGCCATGGCCTTTCGGGCGTACACCACATTCCGCCGGGAGGGATAGGCGTAGCTTCTGGGATCAAACTCCGGCATTTCTCTCTCTCCTCTCTGGTCGTCAGGCCCGGATCAGCCGGCCTGATTGCTCTTTCCGGTCCACTCTGCCGCCCGGAGGGCGAACACAGCAGTCCGGCCCACCTGCTCCTCCGGCAGCTCCCACTCCCGCCCGGTCATGTGGGCCATGATGGCGTTGAGGGCCGTCCGCTTCTCCTCCAGGGCGGTGAGCTCCCGGATGGTCCCGCTGCCCATGATGCTGCGGTAGGTATAACTGTGGCCGCAGGCGGTGTCCGCGGGGCGCAGGGCGTGGCCGCAGTCCATCTCAAAGGCTGCCTCCCCGCCCGACCGGAAGGCGGACACCTTCCGCCCCTCTGGCGCGGAGTGGACGAACAGGGTCAGCTCCTCCCCCTCCAGGGCGTAGCCGTAGCTCATGGGGACAATGAACATCCCCCGCTCATCCCGGACTCCGATCCGCACCGCGGTGCACGCCCGCAGGATCTCCTCCAGCTGGTCCAGGTTTTTGACTTCCTTATCTGCTCTGCGCATGGTCAAAGCCTCCTTTTTCTTGCCCAGCCCACCGGCCGGTCTCCTATGGTGTCCCCAGCGGACTCAGATGTCCAGCTCCAGCAGGACGGGACAATGGTCGCTGCCCTCTACCGTTGTCAGGATCTCCGCCCGCCGGATCTTGTCCCGCAGCCGGTCGGAGACGATAAAGTAGTCGATGCGCCACCCCGCGTTGTTCTTCCGTGCGTTGAACCGGTAGGACCACCAGGAGTAAACTCCTGTGGCGTCCGGGTAGAGGTGGCGGAAGGAATCTGTGAAGCCGGAGGACAGAAGCGCGGTCATTTTTTCCCGCTCCTGGTCGCTGAAGCCGGCGTTGTTCCGGTTGGTCCTGGGATTTTTCAGGTCGATCTCCTGGTGTGCCACATTCAGATCGCCGCAGTAGATCACCGGCTTGCTCCGGTCCAGGGACATAAGGTACTCCCGCAGGTCATCCTCCCACTCCATGCGGTAGTCCAGCCGCTTCAGCCCGTCCTGGGAATTGGGGGTGTAGCAGCAGACCAGGTAAAAGGACTCGTACTCCAGGGTGATGAGCCGCCCCTCGTGGTCGTGTTTGTCCAGGTCCATGCCATAGGCCGCGGCGATGGGGGCGTGGGGGGTGAACACCGCGGTGCCGGAGTACCCCTTCTTCTCCGCGGAGTTCCAGTATTCCAGGACTCCCTCGCCCAGCTCCACATCCGCCTGTCCCCGCTCCATTTTGGTCTCCTGGAGGCAGCAGAAATCGGGGCATTCCTGCTGATAGAACTCCAAAAACCCCTTTTTCAAGCAGGCCCGCAGCCCGTTCACATTCCAAGATATGAATTTCATAGGTTTTTTCTCCAGTCCACAGAATGAGTGATAGTTTATTATAAAAGACTTGCCCCGTCTTGACAAGGGTGTGACGTTCATTTTTTGCCGTGTCCCCCTCTCAAAACCAAAGGGGCGCGCCTGTATCATCCACAGGCGCGCCCGGAGCTGTCAATGCGGGAAAACGGGTCAGTTTCCCTCCCCCATACTGCCGCTGCCGCCCATCAGGTCGGTGAGCCGCTGAATATGCTCCAGAGGGAAAGGCGGCTGAGCCAGCGGCCGGAGGGCCACCGACATCAGCTTCATGGGGTTGTCATCCGCCGCAGTCCGGTTGGAGCTGAGCTTGCCGCACCGGCGGCACCGGTGTATGACGGCCCACTCGCCGCCCCGGCGCACCCACACGCCGATGGGATCCATGACACCCCCGCAGCCGGAAGCACGGTCGCCCGGCTCCTCATCCACATGGAGACTGGACAGGCAGTTGGGACAATGGTTGCGGTGATCGCTGCCGGCGGCCTCCGGGACCACCAGCCGCCCGCACACGCGGCAGGTGAATGCATCCCGGCAGGGATGGGTTTTGTAGTATCCTTTTTCAAACGATTTTCTCTTATTTTCCCGGTTCATGGGATAGATCCTCCTAAAAGTCTGTTTGTCTTTCGGGAGGTTCCGCGTCTGTCACTGCGCAGACCTCCCGGTCAGCGCACAGACACCGAATCAAAATGACGCATCATAACGATTCTCCTTCTGATCATTCTTTCCATATTTTTCATCCGCGCAGGTCCGCGGCAGTTGGATTTTAGCACACAGTGCCAAAATCTGCAAGGCCTCCCGGGAAATTCTGCTGTCTGTCCGTTGCCTTTTTCTGAAAAATTCAGTATAATACCCTCCGTGATTGCAATTTCTGCATTTCTGCACTATAATATGGGGCATCCGTCCGGATGTGCCAAGCTCACAAGAAAAGGAGTATTCTGTTATGGACCATTCCCGCATCCCTCAGGGGTACACCCCCCTGCTCAATATTTATGAGACGCAAAAGGCCATCGGCCTGCTCCACCGCCTGTTTGAGGACCGCCTCAGCGGCGCCCTCCGCCTCCACCGGGTCTCCGCCCCCCTGTTCGTCGCCAAGTCCTCCGGCCTGAACGACGACCTGAACGGCGTGGAGCGCCCCGTCGCCTTTGACATCCGCGGCGTGTCCGACACCGCCGTGGTGGTCCACTCCCTGGCGAAGTGGAAGCGTCTGGCCCTGAAGCGCTATCAGTTCCACCCCGGCGAGGGGCTGTACACCGACATGAACGCCATCCGCCGGGACGAGGATCTGGACAACCTCCACTCCGCCTATGTGGACCAGTGGGACTGGGAGAAGATCATCACCGCCGAGGACCGCAATCTGGACTATCTGAAGGACACTGTCCGGGCCATTGTGGGCGCGCTGCGGGACACCCAGGCCTTCCTGCGCTCCGTGTTCCCCCAGCTGTCCGTCCTGCCGGAGCTGCCCAGCGAGGTGACCTTCGTCACCTCCCAGGAGCTGGAGGACCTGTACCCCGACTTCACCGCCAAGGAGCGGGAGAACGCCTTCGTCCGGGAGCATCCCGTCTCCTTCCTCATCGGCATTGGCGGCAAGCTGCGCTCCGGCAAGCCCCACGACGGCCGCGCCCCCGACTATGACGACTGGAACCTCAACGGAGACCTGCTCTGCTGGGACAGCGTCAACGGCCACGCGGTAGAGCTCTCCTCCATGGGGATCCGCGTCAGCCCCGAGTCCCTGGACCGCCAGCTCACCCTGGCCGGCTGTGACGACCGCCGGGAGCTCCCCTTCCATAAGATGCTCCTGGAGGGCCAGCTGCCCCTGACCATGGGCGGCGGCATCGGCCAGTCCCGGGTCTC
>JBMNQB010000037.1:0-5946 GCA_050943915.1 Lawsonibacter sp. | reverse complement strand
TTACCCGCTGGCCGTTTTTGGCATGGCCTTTTTCTCTCCTCAATTTTTCTTTATTTCCCTATTGACTTTTTATTTGCAGACTTTCCAAACCGAACCCGCTACCGCTGGGCTTCGGTTTGGGGCCGCCGCTTTGCGGCGTTTTTTGACTGCGGGAAAATATCGTTTTTACCCGTCCTTTGCAAAAAGAAAGACATGACGAAGGGCTACTCCTCATAAGGACATCTTGCGATGAACCCAAGAATGACCGATTGAGAGAGACCCTGGGTGTCACCCCAGAGGAATATGGGGAAAGTAGCTGCAAGCCAAGAAAAGTGGCTTGCAGCTATTTTTATGGGCAATATTTCAAAGCAACTCTTGTCACATATAAAAACTGCAAACGCTTTTTGCCAGTGGCAATGAAGTAAACGAAGAGTTACCGCTCTTGTATTTTGATATACTGCAAAGGACTCATATGACGCTAACAAGATTCTTAAATATGATAAATAATTAGGAAATCTATATCTTTATGATAAATCCTTATAACCAATACTTCAACAGAAAAAAGCAAACCCATACGCACAATGATAACTTGAAAATATCGAATCAAGCCAATCAAGAGAAGCCCTGCACATCAGCCAAAAGATAAAGGGAATTAGCCGCCAACCACTCTAAAATGGTTGACGGCTATTCCTATTTGGAAGCATACTTTTTTCAAAATTTACATCAGGGCTTTTGTGGAATTTAGTACAGTTCCTTTTATGGCATTTGGCTGGAAACAATGGGCAACCGCCCGCCTAACCGGGAGAGCAGTTCGTTGGTAATCGTCCCGCAGCGTGCGGCCAGTTCCTCTGCCCGGATCACCTGCCCGCCGTCCCGGCCAATCAGGGTCACTGTATCGCCGGGAGCGACCTCCGGCAGACCGCTGACATCCACCAGCAGCTGGTCCATGCACATTCGCCCCACCATGGGGCAGCGCCGGCCCCGGATCAGTACCTGTCCGCCCTGACGGGGCAGGTCCCTGGGCAGGCCGTCGGCGTAACCAATGGTGACCACCGCCAGCCAGGTCTCCCGCTCCGCACGAAAGGCTCGCCCGTACCCAGCGCTCTCCCCGGCCTGCACGGTGCGGATACTGGCCACTCTGGCCCGGAGAGACAGGACCGGCCGCAGGTCAAAATTTCGCTGGACAGGCGCATCATCGCTTCGCACGCCGTAGAGGGCGATCCCCGCCCGGACATAGGCACAGGGCTGTTTGGGCAGATTCCAAATCCCATAGCTGGCCTGGATATGGACCTTGCCGGGGTCATATCCAGCGGCCCGGAGCCAGGCCACCGTGTCATAGAACAAGGTCAGCTGTTCCTGAGTATAGGCAACATCTCCGGCTTCCAGGCTGTCCGAGGCGCACAGATGGGAAAAGACGCCGTCTACCACCAGGTTTGGAAGCCGGAACACCTCCAGGAGCTCCTCCCGGTGTTCCGCCGGGATGCCCAGGCGGTGCATCCCGGTGTCCAGGGCCAGATGGACATGGACGCGCCGCCCCTGCGCCGCCAGGGCCAGGCCGTGGTCCACGTCCGCCACCGTCTGGGTCAGACGCCATCGCCTCAGCAGCGGGGCCTCCTCCGGGGCGGTATAGCCTAAAATCAGAATCGTTCCCCGGACGCCGGCCTTTCGCAGAGCGATCCCCTCGGTCAGACAGGCCACGGCAAAGGCCCGGACTCCCGTCTTTTGTAAAGCGCGGGCCGTCACCGCTCCCCCATGGCCGTAGGCCTCCGCCTTTACCACCGCCATCAGCTCCGTCTCCGGAGCCAGTGTGTTCCGCAGCACCTGAGCGTTATGCCCGAGGGCCGCCAGATCCACCTCCCGCCAGGCCCGGGCGGTGGGGCTGGGCTTCTTCCGAAACCGCAGCAGGCAAGGGGCGGAGAGCAGCGCGCTGAGGGCCAGCACTGCAACAAAATGGAGAATACCGTTCTCAATGAGCATTTCCTCCAGCCCCAGCACCTTTGCCGCTCCCCGGACTAATACGATGCAGAGAGGATGGATCACATACATGGCTGTGGAAAAGGTCCGGACTTTCCTGCACTCGCCCCGGTTTCTGTCCAACAGCAGAGAGAAGAGAAACACCATGCACAGGGGGAGGGCAAGGTACATACTGTCGTGGCGCTGGACGTGCAGACGGTGGAGCCACAGCCCCTCGACGCTCATGGCTGTCAGAGAGAGGACGAAGCCCGTCAAAGACAGTCTGCGGCTCCACCGTATCCCGGCGGCTCCCAGCAGGAGAAACAGCGGCGCAAAGAACAGGCCGTTGCGGGTATGGCCGCACAGCGTAAAAATGCCGTCGTAAAAGGCCCGAAGCGGCGGGATCTGGGAAACCAGTCCATAGTAACTGTCCCCGCCCAGGCCGATGAGATAGAGCAGTGCCGCCGCTGGCAGAGCCGCCCGCAGGCCGAACCTGCTGAGCCGGCGGGCGATGACGATGCCCAGAATGGCCGCCGGGAAGTACCACAGGTGGTAGAAAGTGCCGTCCACCAGCAGCTTTCGCAAAAGATCCGCCGGACCGGTGAAGCTGCCGGCATAGAGATTCACCGGCAGATACAGCAGGATGCAGACGCCGTAGAGCAGGCAGAGCTTTTTCACCTGCCGCCCCGCGCCGGCCCAGTGATCCCGGCTCAGAAAGTAGCCGGTGGTCATCAGGAAGAATGGGACCGCCACCCGGGCCAGTACCCGGGTAAGCCAGAAATCAGCCGCGGCAGACACGTCCGCCAGGGGTGAGGTGTGGTTCATCACTGCCAGCAGGACCGCCGCCAGACGAAAGAGGTCCAGCGTGGGGCAGTTTTTCTCAGCGGTTTCCACAGGCATCCCCCCACAGCGTGATGATGAACCCCTCCGCGTTGTCGCCGGAGATCTGGCAACAGCCCTCCGGCACCTCCACCTCTGTACGGTCCCCGGCGGCGGGCACATAGAACACCTGGGCCAGGCGGCCGTTTTCCAGGGCGACGCTCCGGGGGCCCTGCCGTAAAAAGTCCCGGTACTCCTCCAGACACAGCCTGTTTTCCTCCATCAGCTGGGCGTGGGGCGCCCCCACATAGCGGAAGTGCCACGGCTCTGCCGCGATCCCGGTGATGTCCTCCTTGCCCCGCTGGTACCGTTCGATAAAGCCGTATCGGGCCGCCAGGCGGCGAAAATTCCCACAGACGCCGTCATAGGGAAAGGCGGGACGGATGAAGTCGATGGTTCCGGCGGTCTTTCCCAGGTCGATGGCAAGGCCGGTCTGGTGCTCGCTGCACCCGGGCAGGGCTACATATTGACGGGTAAATGTCTCCCCATGCTCCGCCATGGAGTCATCCCAGATCCGCTGCTGTTCCTCCCGGCTCCGCCAGCCGGACACCGGCACGATCTCCCGCTGTCCCCCTGCCTGTTGGATGCAGGCGGACAGCAGCTGCCGCGCCCGGCTTTCCAGGAAAATGCCGGGGTGGCGCAGGTCCACCGGGGTCAGCGCAGATGGCGCTGTATCACGGAGGGGATGGGCCCGGTTGACCAGGACCAGCGGCCCATGAAAGACTTGGGCCCGGGGGATCGACACGGTCCTCATTCCCCCACCCCCAGCTCGATCAGGCGGGTCACCAGCTCCCCGAAGGAAATGCCGATGCCCTGCATCATGCTGGGATAGCGGCTGTGGGCGGTGAAGCCGGGGATGGTGTTGACCTCATTGAAGACGATCTCCCCCGCCGGGGTGAGGAACAGGTCCACCCGGGCGAATACCCGGCAGTCCAGAGCCCGGTAGATGGCCTTGGCCGCTTCCTGGACCTCCGCCGCCTTCTCCGGCGGGATGCGGGCGGGACAGTGGATGGCGGAGGTCTTTAAGGTGTACTTCTCCTCATAGTTGAAAAAGCCCTCAGACAGCTGGATCTCGTCCACCAGCCCCACGGTCAGCTCCTCGTTGCCCATGACCGCGCAGCCCACCTCGAAGCCGGGGATGGTCTCCTCCAGGATCACGGTGCTGTCGTGGCGGAAGGCCTCCTCCACGGCGGCTGGCAGCGCCTCCGGCCCGGTGACCTTGGTGATGCCGAAGGAGGAACCGGCCCGGACCGGCTTGACGAACACCGGGTATCCCAGTTCTTTCGCCGCCTGGGAGATCTGACTGAAATCATCGCCGGGATGAAAGACGCGGCTCCGGGGGACCCGGATACCGGCCAGGGCCGCCAACCGGTGGGCCCGGTCCTTGTCCATGCACAAGGCGCTGGACAAGGTCCCGCAGCCGATGACCGGGACCCCGGCCAGTTCAAAGAGCCCCTGTACCGTGCCGTCCTCGCCGTTTCTGCCGTGGAGGACCGGGAATACCGCGTCAAAGGAGAGACGGCGGCCGGAGCCGTCTAACAGCAGCAGAGCATGGGCGCCCCGGTCCACCAGAGGGGTGCATGGCGTACAGTCTGTCGCCTGCTGCCAGGTACCGTCCTCCAGCCGGGAGAGGTCCCCGGTATAGCAGAGCCACCGTCCCTCCCGGGTGATGCCCACAGCCAGAGGGGTATAGCGGGCAGGGTCCATGTGGGACAGCACCGCATAGGCGGAATGGAGAGAAACTTCGTACTCCGTAGAGCAGCCGCCGAAGAGAACGAGAATGGTTTTCATGAAATACGACCTCCTGATCAAAATAAAACGCCCGGTCCTGATACGGAAATGGTACCAGAACCAAGCGTTTCATACTTGTCCATATCCCAACGGATGCCTTGCAAGTTTTCTGCGAAATTCTTGTGATTTTCTTACGGCGCTTCTGAATGGTCCGACGGGAGAGAGAGGGTGAAGGTGATCCGGTCCCCGGTGCTGTCCGCCCGGATGGTCCCGCCGTGGAGCTCCACGATCTCCTTGGCGATGGCCAAGCCAAGGCCCGCGCCACCGGTCCGGGTGGCCCGGGAGCTGTCCAGACGGAAGAACTGGTCAAAGATCCGGTCCAATTTCTCCTGGGGGATGTTCTTTCCCGCGTTGGAGAAGGTCAGCACGATCTCTCCGTGGGCCTGTTTTCCCCCGATCTCCACCGTGCTGTCCGGCAGGCTATAATAAGACGCGTTGCGCAAGAGGTTATCAAAGACCCTTGCCAGCTTGTCCGGGTCGCAGGAATAGGGCAGCTTGGGCGGCAGGTCCAGGCTGCACATCAGCCCCGATTCTGCGAAAATGGGGCTGAATTCGCTGGCCACCTGCTCCAGCATCCGCGTCAGGTCCACACTCTGCCGCTCCAGCTCCAGGTGGGAGAGGTTGAAGCGGGTGATGTCGAAGAACTCGTTGATGAGGTCCTCCAGCCGCTCCGCCTTCTCCAGGGCGATGCCGGTGTACCGGGCCCGGATCTCCGGGGAGATCTGGGGCTCGTCCCGCAGAAGGGTCAGATAGCCAATGACGCTGGTCAGGGGCGTTTTCAGGTCGTGGGCCAGATAGACGATCAGATCGTTTTTCCGCTGCTCTGCCTCCCGGGCTGCCCGGGCGTCCCGGAGAGCCTGCTCCCGGGCCAGATTCAGCTGGATGGAGATGTCCTCCAGGGAATCCGGCAGCTGGATGGGCTCCTCGCTGGGGTGGGCCAGCTGCTCCGCCGCGCTGGCCAACTGCTCCAGCTGACGGACAGGCTTGGCGATGAAGAAAAAGCTGATGACCACCCAGCCCGCCAGCACAGTGGCTGCACAGACAAAGACGATATAGCCCTTGACCCACTGGAGGAAGTCGTAGAGCGGCGAGGGCTGCCAGGTGATGGCGGTACAAATGATGATTCCCAGCAGCGCCGCGAGCAGCACCACAGCCACCCAGGCCATGAGGGCCAGCAGATAGCTGCCCCAGATGCGCAGGGACCTGCGGCGGCTGCGGGCAGTTTCGTTCTTACTCAATGGTGTACCCCACCCCCCACACGGTCTTGATGAATTTGGGCTTTCGGCTGGGCTCGTGCATCTTCTCCCGCAGGCGGGCGATGTGGCTCATGACGGTGTTGTTGCT
>JBMNQB010000036.1:0-6348 GCA_050943915.1 Lawsonibacter sp. | reverse complement strand
TCGTTCCCTCATTCAGAACCATGATTCAGAAGTACCCGCGCTGCTGTCCAGTGACCTGTCCCGCAAGCGCTCAGCTATCATAGCAAATCCTCCCTCCTTTGTCAAGAACTTTTTTCGAGTTTTTTCTATTTTTTATTCTGTCTCTCTGCGGCGTACAATTTTCCACAGAATTCTCTCTTGCGCAACCACTTCAGTTATGATACTCTCATCTTATCTTAAATTAATATAGGAAAGAGGTCTTTCCCATGCCCATCAAGATCCCCGACTCCCTCCCGGCCACTGCGACGCTGGAGAGCGAAAATATCTTTGTAATGACAGAATACCGGGCCATGCACCAGGACATCCGCCCGCTGAACCTGCTGATCCTCAACCTGATGCCCACCAAGATCGTGACGGAGACTCAGCTGCTGCGCAAGCTGTCCAACTCCCCCCTCCAGGTGAAGGTTGAACTGCTCCACACCCTGAGCCACATCTCCCAGAACACGGACGCCGACCACCTCTCCTCCTTCTACACCACCTTCGACCAGATCAAGGACCGGAAGTTCGACGGCATGATCATCACCGGCGCGCCGGTGGAGAATCTGGACTTCACCGATGTGGACTATTGGGACGAGCTGTGCCAAATCATGGACTGGACCACCACCCATGTCCACTCCACACTGCACATCTGCTGGGGCGCTCAGGCCGGCCTGTTCCACCACTATGGGATCCCGAAGTACAATCTGGGCAAAAAGCTCTTCGGTGTATTTCCCCACACGGTGGTCCGCACCCAGTCCCCCCTCTTCCGGGGCTTTGACGACGTCTTTTATGTCCCCCACTCCCGCTATACCGAAAACCGGCTGGAGGACATCCAGAAGGTCCCGGAGCTGGAGCTGCTGGCCGTATCCCAGCAGGCGGGCGTGTTCGCCGTCAAGAGCGCGGACAACCGCCGCTTCTTCATCACCGGCCATCCGGAGTACGACCCGGAGACTCTGGCCAATGAGTATTTCCGGGACGTGAACAAGGGCATCGACATCAATGTCCCGGACAACTACTTCCCCGGCGACGACCCCAAGCAGCCCCCTCTGGTCCGCTGGCGCTCCGCCGCCCAGCTGTTCTACACCAACTGGCTGAACTACTATGTGTACCAGACCACCCCCTATGATGTCCGGGAGATCTGAGTTTTACACCGCGGTCTACCGCCTCACGGCCCGCATCCCGTCGGGACAGGCGGCCACCTATGGTCAGCTGGCCTTTCTGGCGGGACATCCCCGGGCCAGCCGCATCGTGGGGCAGGCGATGGCCCGTGCCCCGGCGGGCCTGCCCTGTCACCGGGTGGTATACCGGGACGGGCGGCTGAGCCCTCCGGACATCTTTGGCGGCCCCGGGATCCAGCGGTTCCTGCTGGAGCAGGAGGGCGTCCCATTTTGGGCCGACGGCCGGGTCGATCTGTCCCGCTGTCTCTGGACCGCAGACCAAGAGGAAGAGAGGAGCTTCTGAATGAACGTCACCTTTGAGATCGTCAAAAATTCCCCCGAGATCCGCACCTATATCACCCAAGCCGACGCATCCCTCACCGCACTGGGCTTTACGGAACACTCTTTCGCCCATGTGACCAAGTGCGCCGAGGTGGCCGCCCGCATCCTGACCCAGCTGGGATACAGCCCCAAGGAGGTGGAGCTGGCCAAAATCGCCGCCTTTATGCACGACATCGGCAATGTGGTCAACCGCCACGACCACGCCATCAGCGGAGCCACCATGGCCTTCCGCATCCTGGACAAGATGGGGATGGAGCCCGCCGACGTGGCCGCGGTCATCACCGCCATCGGCCACCACGATGACTCCACCGCCTTCCCGGTGAACGCCGTGGCCGCCGCCCTGATCCTGGCGGACAAGACAGATGTGCGCCGCAGCCGGGTCCGCAACAAGGATATGGCTACCTTCGACATCCACGACCGGGTGAATTACTCGGTGGAGCGTTCCGAGGTGCTGCTGGATGTGCCCGGCCGCACCGTCACTCTCTCCCTGTCCATCAACACCCAAGTGTGCGCCGTGATGGACTACTTTGAAATTTTCCTTCAGCGGATGCTCCTGTGCCGCCGGGCCGCCGAGGCCCTCAGCCTGAAATTCCGTCTGGAGATCAACGGACAGGTCCTTCTGTGACCCATCCCCACAGCGCCGCCTCCACCCGGCCCAGCCGCCGGGACGGGGGCGGCCTTTTTGTCACTGTTCTGTAACTTGCCTTTCTATCACTTCAAGTGTAGTATATTCTTATCAACTACATTTGACGTAAAAGGAGCACCCCCTATGAAACGTCTCCCCGATACAGAGCTGGAAGTGATGAAGGCCCTCTGGGCCGCCGGAGCCAACGTCCCCCGGGCCGCGCTGGATCAGGCTCTGGCCCCTTTTCAGTGGGCATCCAACACCGTGAACACCTACCTGTCCCGCCTGGCGGAGAAGGGCTTTGTCTCTGTCCGCCGGGAGGGGCGCAGCAACCTGTACACCCCGCTGGTCTCTCAGGAGGACTATCTGGCCTTTGAAAGCCGCGCTGTGCTGGACCGCCTGTACGGCTCCCCCAAGAACTTCGTGGCCGCCCTGGCCAGCCGCGGGCTGGAGCAGGGGGAGCTGGAGGATCTCCAGGCGCTGCTGGACCAGCTGAAGGGAGGGCGTGCGCTGTGAGGGAATTTCTGTTCACCCTGGCAGGGCTGACCCTGGGCGGCTCTGCCGCTGTGTGCCTGCTGGGCCTGGCCGGCCGGTCCACCCGCGCCCGGTACGGCGCGCGCTGGCGGTGCTGGGCCTGGCTGCTCCTCTGCCTGCGTCTGGCCGTCCCCTTCTCGCTTCTGCCAGTCCTTCAAAGCCGCGCCCTGATCCAGGTCCCCGTCCCCGCCGTCTCCATCCAGCAGCCCAGCGGGCAGCGCCCGCTGCCCGTCCCCGCTCCGGAGCAGAGCGCCCAGACGCCTGACGCCTCTCCCCACCGCCCCGGCTCCTCCGTCCAGACAGCCCCCGACCTCCCGGCTCCCCAGCAGGCCCCGCCCCGCTCTCCGGTCCAGCTTCTCGTCCTTCTCTGGCTGGCCGGGGCCGCCGCCGTCCTGATCTGGAATCTGGCCGCCCACCTCCGGCTCCTCGCCTATCTGCGCCGCTGGGCCGCCCCGGTTCAGGAGCCCCAGGTCCTGCACTCCTTCCAACAGTTGAAGGACCGCATGAAGCTGGAGCGCAGCCCCCGCCTGCTCACCTGCCAGGGCCTGAAGGTCCCCATGCTGGCCGGGGTGATCCGTCCTGTCCTGCTTCTCCCGCCGGAGCCCCTCTCCCAGCAGGAGCTCCTCTGCTCCCTCCTGCACGAGCTGACCCACTTCCGCCGGCGGGATATATGGCTCCGGGCCCTGGCGCTGTGGGTCAAGGCGCTGTACTGGTTCAATCCCCTGAGCTGGCTGATGGGCCGCCTGATCCAGCGGGACACAGAGCTGGCCTGTGACGAGGAGGCGCTGTCCATGCTGTCCCCGGAGGAGCACGCCGTCTATGGACAGACCATTCTCTCTGCCGCCGCGCGGCTGCGCGGCTCCGGCGGCCGCCCTTGACCTGACAATAACAGATAACCCTTTACTTGACTGTTACTATGACTTTTACTATTACCCTTTACGCACCCCTTAATTGCACGGGAGTATACACCTTTTCCTCCATTTCACCCACTGTCAGGAGGCGATCTTATGAAATCTCTCCCCCGCTCCCCCTTCACCACCCCGCTGTCCGGGTCGGCCCGGGAGACCGAGCTGCGCATCCGCAGCATCTTCCAGTGGAAAAAGCAGCGCCCGCCCCTGTGGGCCATGGTCCTCACCGCCGCCCTCATTTTAACCTGCGGCGGGCTGGTGTCCTGTCAGGCGGAGCCCGCCGCGGATGACGGCTCCACCCCGCCCGGGGAGGAGACGGATGACGCCGGCTATGCCCAGTCCTTTTACCTGATCCTGACCCAGGACGCCCCCTTCCTTGACTCCAACAGCGGCATGACCTGGCATCTCTCCCAGCTCAACGAGATAATCTGGAACGACCCGGAGATGGATGTCCGGGCCGAACAGTTCGCCATCGCCGACCTGGACGCCGACGGCACGCCGGAGGTGGTCATTCTCACCGATCAGCACATCCATTCCGAGCCCATTCTCGTCCTCCGCTGGCAGGACGGCCAGGTGTACTACTACCAAGAAGTGGGCCGGGGGATGCAGGACCTGAAGGCGGACGGCACCTCCGAGTGGTCGGACAGCGCCTTCTGCAACGGCTTTGGCCGGAACCGCTATCAGCCCAGCGAGGACAGCGGCGCCGACATCTGTATGGCGGATATACTGGGCGAATACAACGGTTTTTCTGATGAGCCGCAGTACGCCCTGAATGGCCGGGAGGTCTCCGTGGAGGAGTATGAGGCCGCCCTGGCCGACCAGCGCGCCAAACCCGGCGCAGTCTGGTACGAGCTCACCGCCGAGAACGCCGCAGCCGCCCTCGGCATACCCCAATTCCTAATTCCTAACTCCTAATTCCTAATTGCTCAAAGGAGGCTCCCCATGAACAAATTCCCCCGCTCCCCCTTCACCACCCCGCTGTCCGGGTCGGCCCGGGAAGCCGAGCTGCGCATCCGCAGCATCTTCCAGTGGAAAAAACAGCGCCCGCCCCTGTGGGCCATGATCCTCACTGCCGCCCTCATTTTGACCTGCGGCGGGCTGGTGTCCTGCCGGGTGCAGGGCGGGCAGTCTGGCGAGCCCGCCGTCCTGGCCGGTCCCGCCTTCTCTTTGACGGAGCCCGGCCGGGAGGTCCTGGAGTTTGACGCCCTCTGCGGCTTTTCCGGCTCCGTCACCCACACCGTGACCGAGGAGGGCTTCCACTGGTACGACTATCAGGCCCTTCTCCCAGACGGGACCTCCTTTTGCCTGGCGGAGGGCTCCGGCCCCATGTACCATCTGGACCTGGACGGGGACGGCGCCCTGGAGCTGCTGGAAAACGACCCAGCACTGGGAACACTCCGGCTGTGGCGGCTGTGGCCCGACGGCTCGGTCCGCTTCCAGGCGCTGCAGCAGGCCGGTGCGGACCTACTCGGTCTGGAAGGGGAGGGCTGGAAGCTGGTGGATCTGGCCTTCCATCCGGAGGACACCACCGTGACCATCACCCCGGTCTCCGGCACCCCTCAGACCGTCCCGCTCTCCCGGCTGATCGGGGCGAGCCGGTCCGGCGAGTTCCGGTTCGCCCCTCTGACCCAGGACGGCAAAGCAGTTCCCATCGACTCCACGCTGCCCGGCGGCACCCTGATGCGCTGGTTTGACGGTCTGGAACTGGACGGGACCGGATCCGGAGATGACGTCCTGATCCTCAGCAGCTTCGGTCCGGGGCCCGGCTCTGAGGGCTCCACCCTGGCGGAGGTCGTTTTGGGCACCGGAGCCCGCCTCCGCTGGTCCCTGCCCTTCCCCAGCATCCCCGCCGCCGCCGCAGGATACCTCACACATCCGGAGCACCAGTCTCTGGTCCTGGAGCTTGCCGACCGAACCTCCAATTATGGAGCCGCCTCCTATGTGGTCCTGGATGTGGAGGACGGCGCCCTGGTGGAGCGTGCCCGCATCGGCCAGTGGGATGGCCCGGAGCAGGGCTTTTTGACCCAGGAGGCCGTCCTGTACGGCGCTTATGTAAGCCAACAGGAGGAGCATTCCCTCCCGGTCCTCCGGGTCCCCGTCCTCATCGACAAGTGGCACAGCCCCTGTTATGTCACACTGGCCTGGGAAAATGGGCAGTTTTCCGCCCTGGCTGACGACCACTTCACTGACACAGAGTTTCTTTCCCTGCCGGATGGCGGGCCGCTGACCCTGGCGCTGACCGGGAGGTGGAGGGAAAACAGCCTGGGGCTTCGGGAGCTGTATTATGACCGGATCCAGGTACTGGAGGGGGACCGGCTTCTTCAGACCATCACGCCCCCGCACACCCTGCCCCAGCCCCGGGCCTTCGACTCCGATACCGCCGCCCAGGTCACGCCTCCGGCAGCCAACGCCCCCGCCGCCGGCTTCAGCGCCGAAACCCAGTTTCATGCCCTGGATCTCCGGGATGTGAACTTCGACGGCTTCCCCGATCTGGGCCTGCCCTGGGACACCACCCACAACGACGTACACCTCTGGTACCTGTGGGACCGGCCGGCCGGGCAGTTCCGGTATTCCTTCGCCCTTCAGGGGGATCTGACCATCGGCACAGACCAGCAGCTTCTGACGGAAAACCGATGGGAGGAAGGCCCCCATATCTACTCCTTCAACGCCCGGGGACAGATCTGCTGGCATGGCCCAGGCGAGACCTGACCGCGTCTCACCCCCCAACCACCCAAGGAGGTATCTTGACATGAAACAGCTCCCC
>JBMNQB010000035.1:0-8122 GCA_050943915.1 Lawsonibacter sp. | reverse complement strand
CGGGAGTCAGCCACCACGATGCGGTAGAAGGGAGCCTTCTTGGCGCCCATACGGCGCAGTCTGATTTTGACCATTTATATTCACCTCCAAATGAATTTAGAATCTATATGGAAAACACGGCTTCGTGCTTTGCCAACGTCACAGGGTCCGGGGCCCGCTGCCGGGCTCCGGCGGGGTCAGAAGGGGAGTCCGCCTGGCATCCCGCCGCCCATCATGCCGCCCTTTTTGCCCATCAGCTTACGCATATTCCGGGGCATCTTGCCGCCGGAGAACTGCTTGGTGAGGGACTGGAGCATCTCGAACTGCTTGAGCAGGCGGTTGACGTCCACCACCTGGGTGCCGGAGCCGGCGGCGATGCGCTTTTTCCGGCTGGAATTGAGGACGGATGGGTTTTCCCGCTCGTAAGGGGTCATGGACAGGATGATGGCCTCCATCTGCTGGAGCATCCCGTTGTCCATGGAGGCGCCCTCCAGGTCGGAGGCCTTCACGCCGGGGAGCATCCCCGCCAGCTCGGACAGGGAGCCCATATTTTTGATCTGAGCCATCTGCTCATAGAAATCAGTGAGGGTAAATTTGTTCTTCCGCAGCTTTTCCTGAAGCTCCAGGGCCTTCTGACGGTCGAAATTCTGCTCTGCCTTCTCGATGAGGGAGAGCACGTCGCCCATGCCCAGGATCCGGCTGGCCATCCGGTCGGGGTGGAACACCTCGATCTGGTCCAGCTTCTCGCCCACGCCGGCGAACTTGATGGGCTTTCCGGTGACTGCCTTGATGGACAAAGCCGCGCCGCCCCGGGCGTCGCCATCCAGCTTGGTGAGGACCACGCCGTCAATGTCCAGCGCGTCGTCAAAGGCCTTGGCCGCGTTCACCGCGTCCTGGCCGATCATGGCGTCCACCACCAGCAGGATCTCGGTGGGTTCCACCGCGGCCTTGATGTTCCGCAGCTCGTCCATGAGCTCATCGTCTACATGGAGACGGCCGGCGGTATCCAGAAAGACAAGGTCGTTGCCGTGCTCCCTGGCGTGGGCCACCGCGGCTTTGGCGATGTCCACCGGGTCGGTCTGCCCCATCTGGAACACAGGAATGTCCAGCTGCTGTCCCACCACCTCCAGCTGATGGATGGCGGCGGGGCGGTAGATGTCACAGGCGGCCAGCAGGGGGCGTTTGCCCTCCTTGCGCTTCATCAGGCCGGCCAGCTTGGCGCAGTTGGTGGTCTTGCCCGCGCCCTGAAGGCCCACCATCATCACCACGGTGGGGGGCTTGGGGGCGATGGTCAGCTTGGTGCTGGTGCCGCCCATGAGGTCGGTGAGCTCCTGATTGACGATCTTGACGATCATCTGGGCGGGTGAAAGGGCCTCCAGTACGTCGGCCCCCACGGCCTTTTCTGTGACCTGGGCGATGAACTGCTTGACGACCTTGTAGCTGACGTCGGCCTCCAACAGGGCCAGACGGATCTCCCGCATGGCCTCCTTCACATCGGCCTCAGACAGGCGGCCCTTGCCCCGCAGCTTTTTGAAGGCGGCGGAGAGCTTTTCAGTCAGTCCTTCAAATGCCATGGGTCACTCCTTCTCCATCTGACGGGAGATGTCCAGGATCTTCCGCGCCGACGCGTCAATGTTGGGATCCTCATACCGGGTATTGCGGGCCAGGATGTCCTCCGCAGCCGACTCCACCTCCTGAAGCTGCTTCCGCATGGCGTGGAAACGCTTGATGAGGCCGGTCTTGTCCTCCAGATCGGTGAGGATGGCCTCCGCCCGGACGATCACGTCCCGGACGCCCTGGCGGGTGATGCCGTTGTTTTCGGCGATCTCAGCCAGGGAGAGGTCCTCGTTATAATAGAGGTCATAGAATTCCTTCTGCCTGGGGGTGAGCACATCGCCATAGAAGTCGAACAGCATGGCCATGCGGTATGCCTGACTTTTCATGTCTGTGCCCTCCTCTCAGCTGCTGAATGTAAAGCTGAAAAACTTTACAAACGGAATCATAACATATTTGCCCCTGTTTGTCAATCCGAAAATTAGGCCCGGAGGGGCCTGTGGGTTGGGCGTTTCCCACAGGAGGACGGCGGGAGCGAGATATCAAAAACGGCCCCGCAGGGGGGCCGTTTTTATATCGTTCTATGGCTCAGGGCCGGGGCTTCTCCTTGCCGGTGAGGGAGCAGATCCGGATCTTCCACACGCCGGTGCGGGCCAGGCTGCGCTCCATGGCCCGGTCAAAGTTGTCCCCTGTCATGTGGGCCGGGGTCAGCTTCTCGCACAGGGCGCGGAGGGCGCGGATCTTTTCCTCCCGGTCCAGTACCTCAGAGGCCTCGCCCTCCACGCAGGCCGATTGGAAGTAGGTGGTGAAGTCGTCCTGGGCGGCCTGATTTGCCCCCACAAAGGAGATGCAGACCCGGGGATCCCGGCGCAGGAGGTCCACCTTGGTGCCCTCCATGGCGCAGTGAAAATAGAGAAAGTTCCCCAGCCGCACCAGGGACAGGGGGATGCAGTAGGGAGCGCCGTCCCCGGCGGTCATGGCGGCCACGCCATAGGCGCACCGGTCGATGACCTCAAGAGCGAAGTCCTCTCCACGCTGGCGGTCGGTTCGTCTCACTGCGGACCCTCTCCCTTCTCAATGGCGCGGCCCAGCAGGGCCATGATGTCGTGGTAGATGGCCTCCGGCGTGTCGTGGAAGCGGGCGGCCAGGAGCTGCCCCTGACGCAGGGAGGGGGAGAGGAGCTTCAGATCCATCAGGGGGCCGCTGTCGTCGGAGAAGAACAGGCGGACGGTGCACGTCCCATCCTCGTTGGGCTTCAGGTCGGTCTGGACCAGGGCGGCCCGCTTGAGCACATCGTTGAGCCGCACCAGATTTTCGTCACAGCGCATCCGGACGGAGTAGGGGAGGCTGCTCTCACAGATCTCGCTGTTGCGGCGGCCCTTGTCCGTGATGGAGTAGAGGTCCCCCTCCTGGGTGAGGTGCTCGGTCTCCACCAGGTGGTTTACCGCCTCGGTGAGAGAGAAGTAGTCCACGCCCGCGTCGCACAGGGCCAGGTCCAGCAACTGTAAAAACGTGATGGGGGCGGCGGCGCGGGCCATGATATAGAGGACCAGGAGTTTCAGGTCCAGCTCGTTTTGAATGAATCCAGTCCGGGACATGGGAACCTCCTCTTTCCAAGTGGGGTGGATCGGGTGGGCGCACAAATCGCCTGCTTTCTATTATATCGGAAAAGGCGGAAAAGGACAAGGCTCTTTCCCCGGGGCGGAGCACCAAATTTTTGCCGGTTCATAGTATGGTGTGTACCCAGTTCAGCGGGCCGGAGGCTCCCGCCCCCGGCCAACAAGTTTAGGAGGGATTCCATGATGCCGGAAAAGGTCGTACCCGGCCCCGTGAGCGAGGAGCGCTGCATCCGGGAGGCCGTGTGTATACACACGAAGAAAATTTTTGATTCCTGTAAGGACAAAGACTGCATCGAGGACCTGCGGGTCTACCCCACCCGGGGCTGTCAGGAGGTGATCGACCGGGCGGTCTCGGTGAAGGCGGGGAGCGCGGAGCTGCTGTATGCCTACATCGATGTGGAGCCGGTCACCTTCAACCGGGGCTTTTATACGGTGGATGTGCGGTATTTTTACCGCATTACCGCGGACGCCTTTGTCGGGGCGGCGCGGCCGGTGGAGGTCACGGGACTGGCGGTGTTTGACAAGCGGGTCATCCTGTTCGGCAGCGAGGGGAGCGCCAAGGTGTTCTCCTCCCAGGCGGCCAGCGGGGCGCTGGACCTCCAGGCCCTGCCCGGCCGGAGCAACCCCACCGCGGTGGTGGAGTCGGTGGACCCCATCATTCTGAGCATGAAGCTGGTGGACGTGTGCGAGTGCCGCCCCGGGGACTGCTGCTGCGAGATCCCCCCCGCCATCTGTGCCTGCTTCCCTGAGGAATTGGTGCTGGGGGGCGACGTCCACCGCCTGTACGTCACCCTGGGACAGTTTTCCATCATCCGCATGGAGCGGGATACCCAGCTGCTCATCCCCGCCTATGACTACTGCCTGCCGGATAAGGAATGTACCTGCGGCGGCTGCGAGTGCGGACAGGAGGATCCCTGTGAGATCTTCCGCAAGGTGCAGTTCCCGGTGAACGAGTTCTTCCCGCCCAACAGCCTGTCACCCAAGACTGCAACCAGCTATCAGGAGGCCCGCAGCGGCTGCTGCGGGGCCTGAGGCCGGGGCCGGAAAAGGGCCGAGGAGACGGTCAAAAAACCTCCATCCAAAGGCTTCGGAGGGAAAGATCGTGTGAAAGAAAACCGTCAGGGTTGTCTTTCACGTCCAATCAAACAACTTTTGAGCACTTTTTAGTGAACTCAAACGTTCAGCAGCGTGTCGAAAAGACTTTTTCGACACGCTGGGGCCGCCGTGGAAGCATCGCTTCCACGGCGGCCCTTGTTTCTGCGGTTCTCTGAACGGTGCGGAGAGAAACGGGAGGACGACAGCCCCCCCGGGCCGTCTGCTGGGCAGACGGCCCGGGGGGGCTGTTTGCATCGGTGAAGGGTAGGCTCAGGAGACATGGGAGACGCCGGAGCCCTGGACGACCTCTGCCTCGGCGGTGAGGGAGTCCATCCACTCAGTCATGTCCTCAGACTTGAGGGTGGTTTTAACGGAGTACATCCAGGTGGGATCGTTCCAGCCCACAAAGTACATGATGTGCCAGCCCTTGGTGGAACTGCTCTCGTTCTTCACCAGGCCGGTGTCGCCGCTTTGGCGGGCGGGGTCCAGGGTCCAGTCCAGGAAGTTCGGATCCCAGGCATTGGCGCTGGAGACGCCGGTATACAAGCCGCCGGTGGCCTGGGAGCCGCCGTCGGCGGTGTTCTCCATGGCCAGCAGGGCGAAGGCCTCCTCGGTGCCTCCGTCGGCCTTCCACTGGTCCAGCATGGTCTGAGCGGACTCCTCCGCGGCGGCGTACTGCTCCTCAGTGGGGGTTCTGCCGGCGGAGATCAGGATGTGGCGGACGTCCGCGGTGCTGGACTCATCCCGGGCGCGGCTGTCAAACTGGACCACATAGTAGTTGTAGACGAAGCTGTCGCTGCGGTCGTTCTCCGCCAAGGTGATGTCACCCGCCTTGCGGGAGCTGTCATACAGCCAGCCGGCGTACTGGGCGCTGGCGAAGTTGGCGCCCACGGCGGAGATGTGGGCGGAGGAGTTGTAGACCTTGTCGCCATACTCCTCGGCCAGGACCTCGGCGTCGGAGCCGGCGGCCAGCTTGGCCTGGAGCTCCTGAGCCAGCGCCAGGGCGTCGGCCTTGGCGGTCTCAAACTCGGCGGCCTTCTCCTCGTCGGACTTTTCTACGGGGTTGCCCTCCTCATCGGTCTCCTCCTGCACAGCGGCCTGGACGGTGAATACGGAGTAGCCGAAGGTGTCCAGCTCGTTGGTGTGCTCCGCGTAATAGGCGTTGACCTCCTCGTCGGTATAGGTCAGGCCGTCTGCATAGCTCATCTGATAGGAGGAGGCCAGTACCAGGTCGGCGGCGATGCCGCGGAAGGTGTCCTCATCCATGAAGGCACCGTAGTTGGTCTTGAGGTAGCTCTTCAAATTGGCGTAATTGCCGCTGGTCCGCCAGGAGCGGTCCAAAGAGTCCAGCTGGAGCTGGAGGTAAGACTCGTCCAGGGCGGTCATGGAGTAGCCGGCCTCCTCGGCGGCATGGCAGAGCATGGTCACCTGGGTCAGCTGGTCGATGCCCTGCTCCAGCAGGTAGTCCCGCCAGGTCTGCCCCTTCTCCTCGTCATACATCTGGTCGGCGGGGTCCGTACTGGGATCAAAGGTGGAGGCCCCCATCATGGCGCCGGAGTAGGCGTTGCTGAGCGCCTGCTGATAGTAGTACTGGACCACCGCGGGGCCGAAGTCCTCTCCGTCGATGGTGACCGCGGTGGAGCGCTTCTGGAAGAAGCCGCTGTCCCACACCAGAAGGGCGATGGCCAGCACGGCGATCACACCGCCCACAGCACCGTACAGGATGTGCTTGCGGCGGTCCTGATCCGCTGTTCGGTTATTTCTGCGCTGGACATAGGTGGAGTCCGCGCGCTCTTGGTTGTCTCTGGATGCACTCACAGTTGGTTCCGTCCTCTCATTGTTTCTCAGATTGGCCGCTGCGGACGGAGGCTCCGCCGGCGCGGCGCTGGGCAGGCCGCCTCAGAAAAGGGAGTGGCCCGGTCAACAGACTGTATTATACAAGAAAGCCTCGGGGGATTCAAGTGGGAAAGGGGTGGGGCGGCCAGCTTTTACACTTTATTCATGGGTCAGAGGGACAAAAAAAGACCGCGGCGTCAGCCGCGGCCCATATCCAAGTGAATTTTATATAACCCCGCTCTGGCCGTGTGGACCTGTTTAAAACCTGCACGTAATGGCAGGTGGGTTGCCTCCACGACGCTTTTCTGCTTCCAACTTCCAACCAACCTCAAAGGGGGCCGGGAGGCCTGCAAGCCACGCCGTGAGGGGGGCGTCCCGTTTGAAAAATGTGGGTTTAAAAAGGCCCATCACGCACCGAGCAGGAAAACTCACCTCAGATCGAAGGGATCACTCGTCCTCGTCCTCGAAGAAGCGCTCCATGAAGAGGTTGTAGATCTCTTCGATCTCCTCGTCACTGTCCAGGGTGGAGAGCAGCTCCTCGCCGTTTTCCTCCACGACCTTCATTATGACCAGGCCGTATTCCTCATCATCCGCATCTACATCCACGGGCTCGCCGGTCTCCTCGTCCTCCGCGACGGCGGGGAACAGGGCGTGATAGGTGACGCCATTGTGTTCCAGGGTGTCCACCAGCTCCAGCTCAAATTCGTTGCCGTCCTCGTCTGTGACGGTGATAAAGTCGGGGCCGAATGTCTCGCTCATGGGGAATACCTCCTGCGTTTCTTCTAGACCTATTGTACCCCGTATGCGGGAAAAATGCAAGTGGGAAGGCGCTCAAATTTTGGAACGGATCTGCGCTGTGGGCTGAAAAATCTCAATTTGATGCACAGATATGATAAAAAACGCGGAAAAACAGCGGGAAAAAGAACAAAAAGAGACAAAAAATTTTCCCGGAGAGCCCGAAGATCCTCCTTCTGAGGCGGGGAGGGATTTCCCGTCCCCTCACTTTACCCAGGGCATGGAGATGTGGTATAATAGTTTCAGCTGCGGCTGCTGGAGAAGAACGCACCGGAACAAAGCCGCAAAGCGTGAACGAGCGCGTCCCAGGCGGCGCGGCGCAGAGAGGAAGGACATTGCGATGGATTTGACAGAACGCACGTTGGAGAGCCGCAGGATCTTTGAAGGGAAGATCGTGACCCTGCTGGTGGACCAGGCGGAGCTGCCCGATGGAAAACAGGCGTCCCGGGAGGTGGTGCTCCACCCAGGCGGCGTGGCGGTCCTGCCGCTGGACGGGGAGGGGAACGTGACACTGGTGCAGCAGTACCGCTATCCCTTCCATCAGGTGATCCTGGAGCTGCCGGCGGGCAAGCTGGATGCCGGCGAGCCCCATGAGACGGCGGCCCGGCGGGAGCTGAGCGAGGAGACCGGGCTGGAGGCGGAGGAGCTGACCTACCTGGGGTGCCTGCTGGCCTCTCCCGGCTTCTGCAATGAGCGGCTGCACCTCTACCTGGCCAGGGGGCTGTCCCGGGCGGACAGCCATCCGGACGACGATGAATTTTTGAATGTGGTCACCATGCCCTTTGACCAGCTGCTGGAGCAGGTCATGGATGGGAGCATCGAGGACGCCAAGACGGTGGCCGGAGTGCTGAAGACCAAGGTTCTGCTGAACCTGTAAGAAGGAGGAAGCTCTGTGGGAAAGACCATCCTGATCGTGGAGGATGAGCAGAATATCGTGGATATTCTGTCCTTCAATCTCAGCCGGGAGGGGTACGACACCCTGGAGGCGTACGACGGAAAGACCGGACTTCAGCTGGCGCTGGAGCAGAACCCGGATCTGATCCTGCTGGACCTGATGCTGCCGGAGATGAACGGCTTTGATGTGTGCCGGAAGCTGCGGGAGGCCGGCTCGGCGGTGCCCATCCTGATGCTGACCGCCCGGGAGGAGGAGACCGACAAGGTGCTGGGCCTGGAGCTGGGGGCGGATGATTACATCACCAAGCCCTTCGCCATGCGGGAACTGATGGCCCGGGTGAAGGCGAACA
>JBMNQB010000034.1:0-9114 GCA_050943915.1 Lawsonibacter sp. | reverse complement strand
AGCATAACGCCCCTTGCACCTCCGAAAACGTGCGAAAACCAGGAGAAAAACCGCAAAAACCGCCGTTTTTCCATCCAAAAAATCACCCTGGTAGACCGCTGGTAGACCGGCCCCAAAAACGGGGAAAAGAAAAACCCCCGGAAGCCTTGCGCCGCAAGGCTTCCGGGGGTCGCGTCTGGTAGACATCTGGTAGACCGCGGTGGTCTACCAGAGTTAACAGCTGGTTTTTTCCTTTCCTGCCAGATGGCAGATGGCCTGGCGGTAGCCCTCAAAACCGAGCCCGGCAAAGGTCTTTTCACAGGCCATACCGGGGTAGGAAATCTGGCGGAAGGGTTCCCGGGCGCTGACATTTGACAGGTGGACCTCCACAGCGGGCAGAGCCACGGCCTTCAGGGCATCCAGAATGGCCACACTGGTGTGCGTATAGGCGGCGGGATTGATGACGATGCCGTCCATTTTGCCGTAAGCCTCCTGGATCTTGTCCACAATGGCTCCCTCGTGGTTGGACTGGAACAACTCCACCTCCACCCCGTATTCCGCTGCGGCAGCCCGTATAAAGTCCTCCAGCGCGGAGAACGTCTGCTGGCCATAGATGTCGGGCTCCCGGATCCCCAGCAGATTCAGATTGGGCCCGTTGATCACAAGCAATTTCATAGCGCAAGCCTCCTGATGATATCTTCTGCCGTCTCCGCCGGCGTACCGAGGTTGTCCACCGCCAGGTCGGCCAATGTTTCATAGAGGGGGGCCCGTCCACGGTACAGCTCCTCCAACGGGGTAGCCAGAGACACCGGACGGCCGCTGGTGGGGAGCAGCTTCAGATCCCGGCGGAGATAGATCACTGTGGAATTCTGACGCATGGGATCCCAGTTCTCACGGCGGGTGACTATGCCGCCGCCGCAGGCGATGACCTGTCCGGACTGCTTGGACAGCTGGCACAGAGCCCGGTGCTCCCGGATTCGGAAGCCCTCCTCCCCTTCTTTCTTGAAAAGGTCCGGGATGGAGCAGCCGGCCTCCGCCTCCACCTGATGGTCCACATCGGCCAGGGGGCGGCCCAGGCGGTCTGCCAGGAGCTGTCCCACTGTGGTCTTGCCGCAGCCCGGCATCCCGATCAGCAGCAGATTCTGTGTCTGCCCCTCCACCTGCCGGGTGATCTCTTCCACCCGGCTGTCCGGGATCGTCCGGCCCAGGAAGCGCTCCGCCGCAGCCTTGGCCTGAGCCACCAGCATCCCAAGCCCATTGGAACACAACAGGCCCCGGCGCTCTGCATCCAGCAGAAGCTGGGTGCGGGCAGGGTTGTAGATCAGATCGAACACGCCTTCGCAGTCAGGGAACTGATCCAGCTCCACCGGAGACACCCCGGTGTTGGGGTACATTCCCACGGGAGTGGCGTTGACGATAAGCTGTGCGTCGGCGTGGCGGTCCAGATTTCCATAGTTGTCCGGGCCGCTGCGGGAGATACCCACCGTCTCCCGGGCGCCCAGGTCAGCCAGCACCGCATGGACGGTGAGGGAGGCTCCGCCGGACCCCAGCACCAAAGCTTTCTTTCCGCGCACCTGGGCCCCGGCGGCCTGGAGCAGATAGCGGAACCCGTCATAGTCTGTGTTATCTCCGTAGAGCGTCCCGTCCGGGCGACGAAGCAGGGTGTTGACACTGCCGATCCGCCGGGCGGCGGGGGAGAGGGCGTCGCAGCAGGCCATCACCGTCTTTTTATAGGGAATGGTGACGTTCAAGCCCCGGAAGCGCCCTGCCCGGAGAAAGGGCTCCACCTCCTCCGGGGGGAGCTCCACCAGCTGATAGTCATAATCGGCCAGCTGCCGGTGGATGGCGGGAGAGAAGCTGTGGCCCAGCCGCTCGCCCAGCAGGCCGAACTCCAGATTCTTCGGGCGCATCAGCAGATGACCTCCTGGTAGGTCCCCAGATAGCGGCACTGCTCGCTCTCCTCCTCCAGATCCCGGAACAGCCGCTCCATCTCCGGAGCATAGACGGAGCACTCCAGATCGAAGTAGAACATGAACTCAAACTCCCGGTCCGGGAGGGGGCGGCTCTCCAGCTTTTGCAGGTTGATGCCCTGGGCATAGAACTTGGACAGAACATGGTAGAGGGATCCAGGCTTGTGCGGCAGGGTCATCATCAGAGAGGTGCGGTCAGCGCCGGGATAAATCTCCGGCTTTTGGGAGATGCAGATGAAGCGGGTGTAGTTGTTATCCCGGTTCTGCACGTTGGTGCGCAGCAGTTCCAGACCGTAGGTCTCGCCGCAGAAGCGGGAGGAGAGGGCGGCCACGTCCTGCCGCTCCGACTGAGAGACCATGCGGGCAGCCACGGCGGTGTTGGGTACCACGGTGACCTTGACGCCCTTCAGCTCCCCCAGAAAGTCGGAGCACTGGTTGATGGCCTGCTCGTGGGAGAAGATCTCTTTGATGTCGGCCAGACCGGTCCCGGCCTTGGCCAGCAGGTTGTGGCTCACCTTCAGGCGGGCGGAACGGACGATGGAAAAGTTGTGGCGGGTCATCAGGTCGTAGATCGCATTGACCGAGCCTGCGGTGCTGTTCTCGATGGGCAGGATGCCATACTGGCACATCCCGCTCTCCACCGCCTTGAACACATGGTCGAAGGTGTCAAAATAGAGGATGGAGGGGGATTTGAAGAGACTGTCGCAGGCGATCTGGGAATAAGCCCCCTCAATGCCCTGGCAGGCCACGGTGGCCCGCTGGGGGAAGAGCTCCGGCGTAGTCCGAAGCGCAGTACGGATGCTCTCATAGACCGGAGAGCTGGACCCGCCGCACTGCTTCTGATAGGAGCGGCTGGCCGCCATGATGGAGCGGAACACCGCCTCCGTGTAGTCGGCCAGTTCCTCCCCAGCCAGACTGCCCACCTTAGCCAGCAGGGCCCGCTCCCGCCCCGCGTCCAGCGTGGGCAGGTCGTGCTCCTGCTTATAGGCGGCCACCTGACGGGAGACCGCCATCCGCTGCTTGAACAGCTCCACCAGCTTCTGGTCGATGCCGTCGATCTGATCCCGCAGCTGCGTCAAATTCTGATCCATGTTGATTCTCCTCCCTCGATTCAAAGCCGCACGCCCTGGGACGTGCTCCATTCGATCTGATCTGTATTTCGGTCCATCAGTGCATCCAGCAGGACCAGCGCGGCGGCGGCCTCCACCACGGGGACCGCCCGGGGCACGATACAGGGGTCGTGCCGTCCGGTGATCTGAAGGTCCGTCTCTATCCCTGCGGACAGTTGGACCGTATGCTGCTTTTGGGCGATGGACGGGGTGGGCTTAAAGGCTGCCCGGAACACAACTGGCATCCCGCTGGAGATCCCGCCCAGGATCCCGCCTGCGTGATTGCTGGCGGTCCGGATGGCCCCGTCCTCCAGAACAAAGGGGTCGTTATGCGCAGAGCCCCGCATCCCGGCGGCCCCGAAGCCGGAGCCGAACTCCACGCCTTTCACCGCGGGGATGGCAAACAGGGCGGCGGCCAGATGGCTCTCCAGCCCCTGAAACATGGGGCTGCCCACCCCAGCGGGCAGGCCGGTGACCATGCACTCCACCACGCCGCCCACCGAGTCCCCGGCCTCTCGGGCCCGGAGGATCTCTGCCCGCATCCGCTCTCCGGCCTTTTCCTCCAGAACGGGGAAGGGGGCTTGCTGCACCGCCAGCAGGGTGTCCCGCGCCTCCCCAAGCGGAGAGAAGGGGCGGTCCTCCACCTGAGCGATGGAGCGTATATGGGCCGCCACGGTGATCCCCCGCCGGGCCAGCAGCTGGGCGCAGATCCCGCCGGCGATGCACAGGGGAGCGGTGAGCCGGCCGGAGAAATGGCCGCCCCCCCGCACATCCTGAAAACCGCCGTACTTGATATGGGCGGTGAGATCGGCATGAGCCGGGCGGGGCTTGTCCCGCAGCTCGTCGTAGTCCTTGGAGCGGGTGTTTGTGTTCTCGATGACGGCGGCCAGGGGTGCGCCGCAGGTCACCCCATCCACCAGCCCGCACAGGATCCGGGGGACGTCCCCTTCCTTTCGGGGGGTGGAGGTTGCGTCCCGGCCGGGCGCCCTGCGGCGGAGAAACGCCTGAAGCTGCGCCAGATCCACGGCCTCCCCGGCGGGAAGGCCGTCCACCGTCACCCCGATGGCCTCCGAGTGGGACTGGCCGAAGATGGAGATATGGATGTGCTTACCGAAGTATGACGCCATGGAGCTCTCCTCCTAACGATTGAAAATGGGTCCAGAATTCCGGATAGGATTTTCTGACGCACTCCGCCCCCAGCAGCTTCACCGGAGCCTCCGCAGAGGCGGCGCAGACCGCCGCCATCATGGCAATGCGGTGGTCATTGGCGCAGTCCACAACGCCGCCTCCCGGCAGACGCTTTACCCCGTGGATGGTCAAGGAATCGGCGTACTCCTCCACCTGCCCCCCCATGGCCCGGAGGGCCCGGGTGACCGAAGCGAGGCGGTCGCTCTCCTTCGCCCGCAGGCGGGCTGCGTTGGTGAGGCGGGTGGTCCCGGCGCGCACAGCGGCCATGGCCGCCAGAGGGGGAGCCAGGTCGGGGCACTGGGACACGTCCAGCTCCACCTGGCCGGATCGGGCCAGCATACGGCTGTACGCGGCGATCTCACGGTCCCCCTGCCGGGAGGCTGGATCCATCCCCAGAATGTCTACCTGACCGCCCAGATGGTTGGCGGCATACCAGAAGGCGGCCTGGGACCAGTCGGCCTCAACAGCCAGGTCTCTGGCCTGGTACCTCTGCCCGCCCGGGATGTGGAAGCCGTTCTCCCGGGGCTCTGCGACAACCCCGAACCTGTCCAGCACGTCCAGAGTCAGATCCACATAGCCCCGGGACTCCAGGGGAGCGGTGAGAAGCAGGTCGCTGTCTCCCTCCAGCAGGGGCAGGGCAAAGAGCAGCCCGGTGATAAACTGACTGGACACATCCCCCGGCAGGCGATACTCCCCCGGGTCCAGAGCCAGCCGGTCATAACCCCGTCCGCTGTCCAGGGTGAGCACGCCGTGCTCCATGCTCCAGCCGATCCCCTTCCCCCGGAACAGATCCTCGTATGGGGCAAGGGGGCGCTCCATGAGGCGGCCCCGTCCGGTGAAGGCGGCCTGTCCCTGTACCAGAAGGGCCACCGGGATGAGAAACCGCAGCGTGGAGCCGCTTTCTCCGCAGTCCAGGGTGGGAAACGGCCCCGCTTGGGTGATGGAGTTCCCCAGGCCGTGGACCCGGAGGGTTCCCGGCTCCAGGTCCTCCACCAGGGCCCCCAGGGCAGACAGGCACCGCCGTGTGGCCTGGATGTCCTGGGAGTCCGCCAGATTGGAGATGGTGCTGATCCCCCCGCTGAGCGCGGCGGCGATGAGCGCCCGGTGGGCCTGGGATTTGCTGGAGGGCGGAGTGACCGCTCCCCGCAGCGCACTGGGTAAAACGGTAAGATCCATATCGTTATCTCCTACACATGGGTTCCAGCAGCTCCAAAAGCTGCTCTTTCTTCATGCGCCGCGGCACTGCCTGGCCCATCCGCTCCAGCAGGATCAGGGTAATGGAGTCGCCGGTGTTCTTCTTGTCCAGCCCCACTGCCTCCGCCATGGTCTCCCAGGGGCAGGGGATGTCCTGGGGCAGGCCGAACTTGTCCAGGATGGAGCAGATCTGCTCCACCACCTCCGGCGGCGTGATCCCCAGCTCCACACCCAGCTGGGCGGCCCAGTGCATCCCGGCGGCCACCCCCTGTCCGTGGGTCCAGGTCTCATAGTTCCCGGCCAGTTCGAAGGCGTGGCCGATGGTGTGGCCGAAGTTCAGCGTCATCCGCAGGCCGGTGTCCCGCTCGTCCTGGAGCACCACCTGCCGCTTCAGATCGCAGCAGGTGCAGATCACCTGCTCAATATGGTCCATCACGCCGGCCCGGCTTCCGCAGCGGTCCAGCTGCTCAAAGAACTCCCGGTCCCGGATGCAGCCATATTTGATCACCTCGGCCATGCCGTCGGAGAAAGCGCGGTCGCTGAGGGTGTTGAGACAGTCCGGATCGATCAGCACCCCCTTGGGCTGCCAGAAGGCCCCCGCCAGGTTTTTGCCGGCCTGGAGGTCGATGGCCACTTTGCCGCCCACGGAGGAGTCCACCTGGGCCAGCAGGGTGGTGGGGATCTGGATGAAGTCCACCCCCCGGAGGAGGGTTGCGGCGGCAAAGCCCGCCAGATCGCCCACCACGCCGCCGCCCAGGGCTGCCACTCCGTCGGTGCGGGTCATGCCGAAGGCCATCATGCGCTCCCACAGCAGGACCAGCTGTTCCGGACACTTGGCCGCCTCTCCGGCGGGGACGGAGCAGCAGAGGACCTGAAACCCCGCCCGTTTCAGGCTGTCCGCCATCCGTGCCCCATACAGGGGCAGCACGTTGCTGTCGGTCACCACGGCCAGCTTCCGGGCCCGGGGCAGCAGCGCCCGGCAGCGCTCCCCCACCTGGTCCAGCAGGCCGCGCTGGATCTCGATCGGATATTCCCGGCCCGGGAGGGCCACGGTCAGCGTCTTTTTCATTCTGCATCCACCTTCTCTTTACAGATCCGCCCCTCCGCCAGCAGGGTGCATAGGCGGTCCCCGTTTCCCTGCTCCAAGGCATCACGGTACTCGCCCAGATAGCCGATCATCCGGTCCAGTTCCTCCAGCAGATAGTCCCGGTTCTCCAAAAACAGATCGGTCCACATGGTCTCGTTCAGCCAGGCCACCCGGGTCAGATCCCGGTAGCTTCCGGCGGAGTATCCCTTGTGCATCTGGGCCCGGGGGCTTTTCACATATGCGTTGGACAGCACATGGCACATCTGGGAGGTATAGGCGATCATCGCGTCATGGTGTTCCGCGGTGGTCACTGTCACATGGCTGAAGCCGGCCGGCGTGAGCAGCTTTTTTACCCGCTCCAGCAGCAGGATGTTGTCCCGCTCCCTTGGCACGATCACCATGGGAGCCCCCTGGAACAGGTCGGCCTTGCTGTTGGCAAAGCCGGAGTACTGGGTGCCTGCCATGGGGTGGCCGCCCACAAAGGTGAAGCCGTACTCCTCCGCCAGGGCGAAGCCCGTCTGGCAGACCTCCCGCTTCACGCCGCAGCAGTCCATGACCAGAGTATCCCTGGAAATATAGGGGGCCATCTCCTTCAGATAGTCGATAGAGACCTGGGGATACAGAGCCACCAGCAGCAGGTCACAGTCTCCGATGGAACCCCGGTCCAGATCTCCGCTCAGGGTGCCCTGGAGCTTGGCGAAATCCTGGACCACACGGTTCCCGTCATAGCCGTATACCGCCGCGCCGCTTTTCTCGTAAGCCTTGGCCAGGGAGCCGCCGATCAGCCCCAGGCCCGCAATGCCGACCTTCATATTCAGCGCCTCCTCCGGTCAATCCTCAGCCAGAGCCGCCGCCCGCACCCGGCGGACCGCCTTGGCCACATCCTCAAACTGCTCCGGCCGCAGGGACTGGGCCCCGTCGCACAGGGCGTGGGGGGGATCGTTGTGTACCTCAATGATCAGGCCGTCCGCGCCGCAGGCTGCCGCGGCCAGGGCCATGGGCTTGACATAGCGGGCCACACCGGTGGCGTGGCTGGGATCCACGATCACGGGCAGGTGGGTCAGCTCGTGGAGGACGGAGACCGCGGACAGGTCCAGGGTGTTGCGGGTAGCCGTTTCAAAGGTGCGGATCCCCCGCTCGCACAGGATGACGTTTTCGTTGCCGCTGGCCATGATGTATTCGGCGCTCATCAGCAGCTCCTTGATGGTGTTGGCCAGCCCGCGTTTCAGCAGGATGGGCTTGCTGGTCTTACCCAGCTCCTTGAGCAGCTCGAAATTCTGCATATTCCGGGCTCCCACCTGGATCACGTCCACATCCTCGAAGAGAGGCAGGTGGTTGGCGTTCATGATCTCGGTAACGATGGGCAGGCCGGTCTCCCGCTTGGCCTCCAGCAGCAGCTCGATGCCGTCCGCCTTCAGGCCCTGGAAGTCGTACGGGGAGGTGCGGGGCTTGAACGCTCCGCCCCGGAGCATGGTAGCCCCAGCGGCCTTGACGCTTTTGGCCACGGAAATGATCTGCTCCTCGCTCTCCACCGAACAGGGGCCGGCGATGACGGCGAAATTTCCGTGTCCCACCTTGATCTTGTCCGCCCCGACCTCGATGACGGAGTCCAGAGGATGGAACTTCCGGTTTGCGCTCTTAAACGGCTCAGACACGCGTTTGACCCCCTCTACAATATCCAGTCCGCAGATCAGGTCCTCATCCAGCTTGCTGGTATCTCCAATCACACCGATGACAGTGGAAAAGTCCCCTGTGGAGATGTGGGTGCGCAGGTTTTGGGATTCGATCCACTGGACCAGTTCCCGGATCCGCTCTTCCTTGGTATGCTGTTTGACAATGATGACCATATTACCATTCCTTTCTTTACCGTTGCAGCTGTGCAGGAATGAAAAAAGCCTGCGGTGAGTGTCATTCACCGCAGGCCCTATGCATCCCGATGATCCTGCTTATACAGCAGAGGGGAGCCAATGATTTGCAGCAAAAAACACTTTTACTTGTTTCGCCCAAAAGCCGAAAAAGTAAAAGTAGCCATAAAAGAACGCCGCAAACCGCTTCATAAAGATTGGCTCCTTTCCTCAAAGATTTCTGCTTGATTTATTTTTATGTTAGCACTGGAATCCCCGGCTGTCAATGCCAAGTTTGCGGTATTGCGACGAAAAGAAGCGATAAAATTCCGCTCGAATCGGTAAAATGTACAGTTTTCTTTTTTGCTTTACACTTTTGAAGCAAAAAGCAAAAAACGCCCGTTTTCAGGCTGGCCTTTTGCACGGCGTCCGCCGTTTTGTTGCAGGAGGATCTTCTTTTCATGCCGCAGGGGCGGGACTCTGGCCCGTCCGCTGGTTTCCGGAAGGCGTTCATATTACGCGGAGGGTTTCGCCCTTTGGGCGACCTCCTTTGCCCTCGGCGGCAAAGGAGGCAAAACGCCGCCGGGGGAGACTCACATCGCCGTCGGGAACAAGTTCCCTCCGGCTCCAGTTCGTTCTCCCCCGGACCCCCGGAATTTACGGGGGCCCAATTCTAGGGGGCTACCGGTCACTGTCAGGCGCGGGAGGTGTAATGACTGACTCCGCACCCGCGCCGCTGCCGC
>JBMNQB010000033.1:0-9142 GCA_050943915.1 Lawsonibacter sp. | reverse complement strand
AGGCCCAGCTCGCGGTCAGGGAGAGGGCTTATAACAATTTCCCCATCCGCCCCCTCGCATGGCGCTCCCCAAAACAGGTCTTATTTGCTTTTCACAATGTGTAACACATCATTGACAAACCTACAGGCGTAAAAAATTGTTGCAAAAGACAGCTGCTCCGCCCCCTCTGAATGGCCGGACTGATCTGCTTTGTTTTCAGTCAACCCGGGACTAAACTCAGACAGACACTATGATTTTTCACATAAGATTTGTCTTATTCACACTGTATAGCAAATTCTTGCGAAAAAATTCGATAATTTCTATGAAAAAAATCACTATCCAAACGCTCAGAATCGGGATATAATATCAGACGTAAAAGAAAACAGTTCTAACCGTGGAAGTTTATCAAAAAGGAGATTATTCAACATGAGCATTAAAGTTGGCATCAATGGCTTCGGCCGTATCGGCCGTATGGTGTTCCGCGCAAGCCTGAATCATCCCGAGATCGAGATCGTGGGCATCAACGATCTGTGCCCCGCCGACTACCTGGCTTATATGCTGAAGTATGATACCATGCACGGCAAGTGCGACGCCGAGATCAGCTACACCGACAGCTCCATCATTGTCAATGGCAAGGAGATCCCTGTCTCTGCTGAGCGCAATCCCGCCGATCTGCCCTGGGCCAAGCTGGGCGCGGAGTATGTTGTGGAGTCCACCGGCCTGTTCCTGACCAAGGAGAAGAGCCAGGGCCACCTGGACGCCGGCGCCAAGAAGGTCGTTATGTCCGCCCCCTCCAAGGATGACACTCCCATGTTTGTCTGCGGCGTCAACCTGGATAAGTACACCTCCGACATGAAGTTCGTCTCCAACGCCTCCTGCACCACCAACTGCCTGGCCCCCATCGCCAAGGTCCTGAACGACAACTGGGGCATCACCGATGGTCTGATGACCACCGTTCACTCCACCACTGCCACCCAGAAGACTGTGGATGGTCCCTCCCTGAAGGATTGGCGCGGCGGCCGTGCTGCTGCCGGCAACATCATCCCCTCCTCCACCGGCGCCGCCAAGGCCGTGGGTAAGGTCATCCCCGAGCTGAACGGCAAGCTGACTGGTATGTCCATGCGTGTCCCCACCCTGGACGTGTCCGTGGTGGACCTGACTGTCAACCTGGCCAAGCCCGCCAAGTACGAGGAGATCTGCGCCGCCATGAAGGCCGCCTCTGAGGGCGAGCTGAAGGGCATCCTGGGCTACACCGATGAGGCCGTCGTGTCCTCCGACTTCCTGGGCGACACCCGCACCTCCATCTTCGACGCCGACGCCGGCATCGCCCTGACCGACACCTTCGTGAAGGTCGTGTCCTGGTACGACAACGAGATCGGCTACTCCAACAAGGTGCTGGAGCTGATCGAGCATATGTACTCCGTGGACCACAAGTAATAGATTGAAAGAAGCTGTTGTAACAACTTTTTCAGTCACTTTACTTGATATGGAGTTTGCAGGATCGTGGGTGACCTGCAATCGTGGGAGCCACGGCGTGCTTTGTGGTTCCAAAAGCTAAATTCCCAAGAGACAAAAGAAACACTCCTTTTTCGGTAACTCAGCCGAAAAAGGAGTGTTTTTCTATGGCTAAAAGCTGCTTGGAACCAAGCTTCGCTGCGTGCTCGGTGCCGCTGACGCACCCTGTCCCACAGGAACGCTCAAAACGGCGGAACGAACATGGAACATCTGGTTCGATTTTGCAGGAAAAAGGGGCCGGATCTGTTCGGGAAAAAGCGTGCTTGCACATCCTCCGCGGCAGAGACAGCGGAGAAACACATCAGGCTGCTTTTGTCCCCCGCCCTTTGCCTGTGCGGCTCAGCGGTTCTTGAAGGCGGTGACCTTCTCCTTGTTGACAAAGGCGGTCATGGCGTCCTTCTGGTCCTCGGTGGCGAAGCAGAGCCCAAAGGCCTCCGCCTCATAGGCGGCGCCGGTGTACATATCCGTCTGAAGGCCCCGGCGGATGGCGGCCTTGGACTGACGGACGGCGACCTGGGCGTTGGCGGCGATGGCCTGGGCCAGCTCCATGGCCTTGTCCATCAGCTCCTCGGGGGGATAGACATGGCTGACCAGCCCCAGCTCCTGGGCCTGGGCGGCGTTGATGGTCTTGGCAGTGAGAATCAGCTCCATCGCGTTGGAGACACCCACAATGCGGGCCAGGCGCTGGGTGCCGCCGAAGCCGGGGGTGATGCCCAGTCCTACCTCGGGCTGTCCGAACTTAGCCTTCTCGCTGGCCAGGCGGATGTCACAGGCCATAGACAGCTCACAGCCGCCGCCCAGAGCAAAGCCGTTGACCGCAGCGATGACAGGCTTGGGGAAATTTTCCAGCTTCAAAAAGACCTGATTGCCATAGCTGCCGAATTTCTTCGCCTGGACGGGCGTAAGGTCCTTCATCTGGCCGATGTCGGCCCCAGCCACGAAGGAGCGGCCTGCACCGGTGAGGATGACCACCAGCACCTCGTCGTTGGCCTCCACCGCGTCCAGGGCGGCGTCCAGATCCCGCAGGACCTGCTCATTCAGGGCATTGAGGGCCTCAGGACGGTTCATGGTCAGCACGCCGATCGGGCCGCGCTGCTCAAAAGCTACAAAAGACATCGTAAAAACTCCTCCTTGTATTTGATCCACGGCGGGGGCGCTTTGCCCCTCTGCTGCCCCCATTATACAACAGAACGTCAGCGCCGGCAAGGAAAACAGAAACCGGGGTCATAAGCCGCCGCCCGGAACAATAGGGTAAAGGGAGGGGGGATGACTGTGGCGCAGCATAGGGAGATGTCGGCAGTGGGGAGCGTCCTGTTCCTGACGGTGCTGGGGACCGTGTCCCAGGTGCTGGGCTTTGGGTATCGGGTGGCCCTGTCCCGCATCGTGGGCGCAGAGGTCATGGGGCTGTATCAGCTGCTGATGCCGGTGTACTCGGTGCTCCTGTCTCTGACGGCGGTTGGGTTGACTGCGGCGGCGTCCAACCTCACCGCCCAGCATCTGGCGCTGGGCAACGGAAGGGGGGCGGCCCAGGTCCTGGGGACCTGCCTGCGTCTGCTGGCTTTGGTCCTTCTTCCAGCGGGCGGGGCGGCGGTACTGGGCTCTGACGCCATCTCCGTCTATCTGCTGGGGGACGCCAGGACGCAGCTGGGGCTGGTGCTGCTGGTCCCCTGCGCAGCCCTGACCGGGGTAGAAAATCTGCACAAGCACGTATTTTATGGGGCTGGACTGGTGCGCCCCCCCGCCGTGGTCGAGCTGCTGGAGCAGGCGGTGCGGGCAGCAGCGGTGCTGGGCCTTCTGATCTGCTTCCTGCCCCAGTATCCGGAGCGGGCGGCCGGCCTGATCGTGGCCGGCATGGTGCTCTGTGAGGTGTTTTCCGCCCTGACGCTGACCGCTCTGTACCACAGCCGCATGAGCGTCCTGCGGCGGCAGGGGCCCGGGGAGGCCGGACACATCCGCCGCCGCCGGATCCTGTCCATTGCGCTGCCGGTGGGCGCAAACGCCCTGCTGGGCAACCTGATGGGGGCGGTGAATACCACGCTCATTCCCCGGAAGCTGGTAGAGGGCGGCATGGACCGGGGGGCGGCGGTGTCGGAGCTGGGGGTGGTATGCGGCATGACCCTGCCCATGCTGTCCCTGCCCACGGTATTTTTGGGGGCTATGAGCCTGGTCCTGGTGCCCCGGCTGTCCCGCTCCGCCGCTTTGGGGAGGTGGGACCAGGTCCGCCGGCAGATCGACCGCGCCCTGTCGGCGGTGTCAGTTCTGACCCTGCCCGCCATGGGAATGATGGCGGTGCTGGGCCCCGACCTGGGGACGCTTCTGTTTGGTCAGGAAGCGGTGGGAGAGCACTTGATCCCTCTGGCCGCGGCCATGGCGCTGAGCTGCTATCAGTCCACCTTCGGGGCGGCCCTGAACGGGATCGGACGCCAGGGAAGCGCAGCCTGGATCTCCATTCTGTGCGACGGAGTACAGCTGGCCTTCACTGCCGGCTTGGTGGCCCGTCCCGGAGTCGGGATCCGCGGCTATGTTCTGGGGGCGCTGGTGACTGCCGCCCTTGGCCTAACGCTGTGCGCTTGGCAGGTGGTGCGGGCGACGGGTCTGCGGATGAGGCTGTTTCAATGGGCCACTGCGCCGGGGCTGGCCGCCCTGCTTATGGCGCTGGAGACCAATCTGTTCTACCGCGTCTTGCGGGACAGCGGCATCCCCCTCTCCCGGAGCCTGACCGCCGCGCTGATCTTCGGCGGGGTGCTCTATCTGGCGGCGCTGAACGCCCAGGGAGTCCATCTCCGGGAGCTGTTCCGTCTGAGATGAGAAAAAGGGCGCGGGGAGTTCCCCGGCCCTTTCACTCCTTGCGGAGGGCTTTTGTTCAGTGACAGTCAGCGTTCCTCCAGGTCCGACGGAACCGGACGGCATCTCCCCGCGGCCTCCAGGGCCAGCAGTTGACGCTTCCGCTCCAAGCCGCCGGCATATCCGGTCAGGCTGCCATCCGC
This sequence comes from Lawsonibacter sp., assembly GCA_050943915.1. Taxonomy (GTDB): domain Bacteria; phylum Bacillota; class Clostridia; order Oscillospirales; family Oscillospiraceae; genus Lawsonibacter. The sequence goes on along the minus strand of JBMNQB010000033.1, from coordinate 4,661 downwards.
CCCCACCACCCGGTGGCAGGGAACCAGAATGGAGACTGGATTGCGGGCCACAGCACCGCCCACCGCCTGGGCCGACATTCCGGGCAGGCCCAGCTGCTTCGCTGCACGCTCGGCCAGCTCTCCATAGGTAACGGTGGTCCCATACGGGATCTGCCGCAGCAGTTCCCACACCGTCTGCTGAAAGGGGCTCTCCCTCCAGTGGATGGGCGGCTGGAACTCCGGCTCATGGCCGGAGAAGTAGCAGTCCAGCCATCTCGCCGCCTCCCGCAGAACGGGGTGCTCCCCCTCCTGACTCCCTGGCTCCAGTCCCCGGCCGAAATGTGCCGCACTCCGGAACCAGATCCCGGCCAGGCCCTCGTCATCTGCCGCCAGCAGCATCTCCCCCAGGGGAGAATGGTATGTATTCTGATACTGCACGGTGTTCCCTCCCCATTCTTATCGACTTCCGGTGCTTCCCGGCGCAGGGACCGCCGGGGACAGGGCCGCTCACATCCGCCGGGCCCAGCGCCCGACATTGACCATGTAGAAGATACAGTGCAGCACGATGGCCACCGACACAAAGGCCACATACATCCCGCCCTGGGTCACCAGGGTCAGCAGCCACAACCCCCACAGCAGGTACAGGCTCCAGTACCAGCTGGAGTAGGCCGCCTTCTCCCGGATGGTCACATTTCGCTCGTCCCGCTCCCCCCGTTCGATTTCCTTCCGCTCCTCCGGAGTCAAGCTTCGTTCCACGCGGGCCATGATCAGCCGGGAGCCGGCCACCCCGCCCAGGATCCCGGCAAGCCCAAAGCACAGACCGCTTACCGGAGAGGAGAGACGTTCGCCCAGCATCAGCGCGCCGGCAAACAGCCCCGCAGCCACCCCCAGCACAGAGCCTAACAGCATCGTTTTCCTTTGAATGTGTTTCATACAGCACCCTCCTGTCATGCCCGCCCCGGCGGAGCGGGTCTGTCATTCTTCCCCGTCGAACAGGAACACGGCCTCGATGGTCATGCCAAAATAGCGGGCGATGCGGTGGGCCAGCAGCAGAGAGGCGTTGTACCGCCCGCTTTCCAGCGAAATGATGGTCTGGCGGGTGACGTCCACCGCTTCTGCCAGCTCCGCCTGAGACAGCTTTCGTTCCTTCCGCAGCTCCGCGATCCGGTTGGTCACACCATCACCTCCTCATTTGTAAAGCGTCCTTTACACCTCGCAGTATAGCACATCCCACTCTGTATGTCAAGGAAGCTTTACATTTTGCGGCACTCCTCAGGAGGGGCAACAGAAAGTTTACATTTCAAATATTGACCACACGGTCTATTTGTGCTATGCTTGCAGAAAATAGACCGTGTGGTCTATTATTTTTTAGGAGGCAGCTGAATGAAACGGGAAGAAAAAAACCAGCAGACCCGGCGCAGGATCCTGGACAGCGCCCTGTCTGAATTTGCGGAAAAAGGCTATGGCGGCAGCTCGGTGAACACCATCTGCGCCGCGCAGGGCATCTCCAAGGGGATCGTCTACCACTATTTCGAGAGCAAGGACGAGTTATACCTGGCCTGCGTGTCGGAATGCTTTCAGCGCCTGACCGCCCACCTCAGCGCCGCCCTTTCGGTGGCGGACACCGGCTCTGTGGAGGAACAGCTGGGCCGGTATTTTACTGCCCGCACAGCTTTTTTTGAGAAGGAGCCGATCTATCAGCCCATCTTCTGCGAGGCCGTCATCTCTCCCCCCAGTCCGCTGGCCCAGGAGATCCGCGTCCGACGGCAGGAGTTTGACGCCCTGACGGTGACCACGCTGGAACGGCTGCTGCGCCGTCTCCCCCTCCGCGCCGACATTACCATGGAGGAGGTGGTGGACCTGTTCCGCCGCTTCCAGGATTTTATCAACGCCCAGGATCACACCTCCGGCGCGCCCGCCGGGGAGCGGTTCGCCCTCCGGGATGTCCAGTGCCGCAGGCTGCTGGAGGTACTGCTCTACGGTGTCATAGAAAGGAAGGAACCCTGATGTCTGTAAAAGAACCCAATTCTGACTCAATTTTGGGCAGCATGAAGCCCTCCCGGGCCATTATCAAGCTGGCCCTTCCCGCTACCCTGGCCCTGCTGGCCAAGGCGGTCTACAACATTGTGGACACCGCCTACATCGGGATGCTGAAAGACGACATCGCCCTGACGGCGGTGGGCGTCACCGTCCCTCTGCTGCTCATTATGGTATCCATCGAGAATATTTTTGCCGCCGGCGCCGCCGTACTGGCCGGGCGGCAATTGGGGGCCAAGGATGAGGAAGGGGCCAGCCGCACGGTCACCACCATCATCGGGCTGTCCATCCTCATCGGCATGGTGCTGTGCGTGGGCGGCATTGTGTTCATTGAGCCGCTGATGCGGGCCTTCGGCGCCTCCGACGCCTCATTGCCCCTGGCTAAGGACTACGCCTTCTGGATGTTCGTGGCGGCCCTGGCCAACCTGCCTGCCCAGAGCATGAACTGCGCCGCCCGGGCGGAGTCCTCGGTGAAGATCTCCTCCATCGCCGTCATCACCGGCGCGCTGCTCAATGTGGTGCTGGACCCCATCTTCATGTTTGACTGGGGCCTGGGCATGGGGGTGGAGGGAGCCTCCCTGGCCACCACAGTCTCCCAGTTCGTCACCTTCTTCATTCTGGCCTGGTTCTACCTCAGCGGCCGCTCCGTCATCAAGCTGCGCCTGCGCGCCTTCCGCCCCAGCTGGAATCTGATCAAAACGGTCACCGTCATCGGCGTGCCCACGGCGGTCATCCAGATCTGCCTGTCGGTGGCCTCCTCTCTGACCAACATCGCCGCCGCGCCCCTGCCGGACGCGGACAACATCATCGCGGCCTACGGCGTGGTCCAGCGGCTCATCCTCATCGGCTGCTATGTGGTCATGGGCTTCATGCAGGGCTATCAGCCGGTGGCGTCCTACGCCTTCGGGGCCCGGCAGGAGGAGCGGTTCCACCAGTCGGTGCGCTTTGCCCTGAAGGGCTCTCTGGTGCTGACGGTGCTGGTGGCGGCGGCTTATATCCTGATGTCCCGCCCCCTGATCCTGCTGTTCAACCAGAACCCCGTCATCGTGGACTATGGGCGGTGGCTGCTCATCTCCCAGGTGGCCCTCTACCCGGCTTTCGGCCTGTGCTACATGATGACCATTACCTATCAGACCATCGGGGCCTCGGGATACGGGCTGTTCCTGTCCATGATCCGGCAGGGGCTGTTCTATGTGCCCTTTATCCTGGTGCTGCCCAAGCTGCTGGGCGTCACCGGCATCTATCTGACCCAGCCTGCGGCAGACCTGCTGACCATCCTGGTGTGCCTGTGTTCCATCCGCTCCATGAAGCGGATCGCTTCCGCCAATATGAACCGGCTGCCGGAAGCAGACTGAGTCCACGATCTTTCCCTCCGAAGTCGTTGAATGGAGATTTTTTGACAATCTCAGAGCAGCCCCTGCTGCGCCCGATGTGGGCACAAAAAACAGGCTGGACCATCTTTTCAGGTGGTCCAGCCTGTCTGATTTTGGGCTCTGTTTTACACACAGAGCTGCTTTCCATGGAAGGGACGGCAGATCAGCAGACCTTCATCGTCCAGCCGTGGGGATCGGCCACGCGGCCCCACTGGATACCGGTGAGCTCGTCATACAGACGCTGGGTGACGGGGCCGATCTTGTTGCCGCTGACGGTGACCTTCTTGTCGCCCTCAGCCAGCTCGCCGATGGGAGAGACCACTGCGGCGGTGCCGGTGCCCCAGGCCTCCTCCAGGGTGCCGTCCTCAGCGGCCTGGAAGAGCTCCTCGGCGGAGATGCGGCGCTCCTCCACCTCATAGCCCCAGTCCTTCAGCAGCTGGATGCAGGAACGGCGGGTGATGCCGGACAGCACGGAGCCGTTCAGATCGGGGGTGAGGATCTTGCCGGCCACCTTGAACATGACATTCATGGAGCCGACCTCCTCGATATACTTGCGGTGGACGCCGTCCAGCCAAAGGACTTGGCTGTAACCCTTGGCCTCAGCCCGGTCGCCGGCCCGCAGGGAGGCGGCGTAGTTGCCGCCGGTCTTGGCCATGCCGGTGCCGCCCTTGACAGCGCGGACGTCCTCGTCCTCCACATAGATCTTGACCGGATTCAGCCCCTCCGGATAGTAGGCGCCCACGGGGCAGACGATGACGATGAACTGGCAGTGGTGGGAGCTGTGCACGCCCAGGGCGGCGTCCAGGCCGATCATAAAGGGACGGATATACAGGGAGGTGTCCTTCTCATAGGGGACCCAGTCCCGCTCCAGCTTGACCAGCTCCGTGATGCCGGCCAGGGCCAGCTCCTCGGGGATCTGGGGCAGGGAGATACGCTCGGCGGAGTCGTTCATCCGGCGGATGTTGTCCATGGGGCGGAACAGTTGGATGGAGCCGTCGTCGGTGCGGTAGGCCTTCAGGCCCTCAAAGATCTCCTGGGCGTAGTGGAGCACCTTGGCCGCGGGATCGATCTGGAGAGGGGCGTAGGGGACGATGCGGGGGTCGTGCCAGCCCTGGCCGGCGTCATAGTCCACGATGAACATATGATCGGTCATGCTCTTGCCGAACACCAGAGTGGAGGACTCGGGCTTCTCCTTCAAAGTCTGAGCGCGGGTGATCTTGATCTCTTGCATAATGGAACAGCCTCCTAAAGGTAGTAAATTAACAGGCATAG
>JBMNQB010000032.1:0-10808 GCA_050943915.1 Lawsonibacter sp. | reverse complement strand
AGTACGGCGCGGCCAACTGGATCAGCCTGTTCGGCTTCTCCTTCCAGCCCTCGGAGCTGGCCAAGCCCTGCTACATCTTCGCCGGAGCGGCCACCCTGGAGCGCCTGTTCCGCAAACGGAACCTGGGTCTGTTCATCCTGCTCACCGGCGCGTGCATGGGCTGCCTGGCCCTGATGAGCGACTTCGGCACTGCCGCCATTTTCTTCGTCACCTTTCTGGTCATCGCCTATCTCCGCTCCGGCGACTTCGCCACGCTCTCCCTGATCTGCGGCGGCGCGGTGTTCGGCGGGCTGATGCTGGTCACCGTCAAGCCCTATATCCTGCGGCGCTTCGCCGCCTGGGGACACGCCTGGGAACAGGCCTCCGACGGCGGCTTCCAGCAGACCCGCACCATGTCGGCGGCGGCCTCCGGCGGACTGATCGGAGTGGGGCCCGGCGAGGGATGGCTCCACCGGGTGCCCGCCGCAGACACCGACCTGGTGTTCGGGATGCTGTGCGAGGAGTGGGGGCTGATCATTGCGGTGCTGGCCGTACTGTGCATCGCGGCCCTGGCCGTCTTTGCGGTACGCAGCTGCCGGGCGGGGCGTTCCAGCTTTTACACCATCGCCGCCTGTGCCGCCACCAGCCTTCTGGTCTTTCAGACTACTTTGAACGTGCTGGGTTCGGTGGACATCCTGCCCCTCACCGGGGTCACCTTCCCCTTCGTGTCCAACGGCGGTTCGTCCATGCTGTCCTCCTGGACCTTGCTTGCCTTCCTCAAGGCGGCGGACACCCGCAGCAACGCCAGCTTCGCCATCCGTCCCCAGGACCGCCACAGCTCCAGCTGGCTGGGCAATCTGATCCCCGCCAAGGGCGGCCGTGTCCCAAAGGAGGTTTCCGGTGAAAAAGATTGAAAAACGCACCGTGGTCTGTCTGGCCCTCACCCTGTTCCTGCTGCTGGGCCTGGCCCTGTTCCTGGTCCGGTTCCTGCTGGATGGAGGGGACTGGGCCTCCTTCGCCGCCAACCGCCACCTTTACAACAGTCAGGGACAGCTGTCCGTAGGCCGGGTGCTGGACCGGGACGGGGATGTGCTCTCCTGGGTGGACGAGTCCGGCCAGCGGCGGTATTATTCCAACGCCACAGTTCGGAAAGCCACCCTCCACGCCGTGGGCGATCCAAGCGGCGCCATCGGCACCGGCGCGCTGGTCGCCTTCGCGGACCAGCTCTCCGGCTATAACCTCCTCACCGGGGCAGACAACCCCTTTGGCCAGGGGAACGACCTCTATCTTACTCTGGACGCCCGGCTGAATTATATCGCCTATCAGGCCCTCAACGGCCGCAAGGGGGCGGTGGGCGTCTATAACTACAAGACCGGCGAGGTCCTCTGCATGGTCTCTGCCCCCGCCTTCGACCCCGCCGATCCCCCAGAGATCCAGGACGGGGATCCCCGGTATGAGGGGGTCTACCTCAACCGCTTTCTCTCCAGCACCTTCACTCCAGGCTCTGTCTTTAAGACGGTCACCCTCACCGCCGCCCTGGAGCAGATCCCCGGCCTGTTCCAGCGCACCTTCACCTGCACCGGCTCCACCGTTGTGGGCGGGGAGGCCATCACCTGCCCCTTCGCGCACGGGGAAATGGACATCAACGACGCCTTTGCCAGCTCCTGCAACGGCGTATTCGCCCAGCTGGCCAATGAACTGGGCGCGGATACCGTTGCCCGGTACGCGGAGCAGGCCGGCCTTCTGGACCGATACTCCGTCAGCGGCATCTCCACCGCCGCCGGCAGCGTAGCGCTGGAGGGTGCCACCTCCGCCCAGCTGGGCTGGGCCGGCGTGGGCCAGTACCACGACCTGGTCAACCCCTGTGCCCTGATGGTCTGGATGGGCGGTGTGGCCAACGGCGGGAAGGCCGCAGTCCCCTATCTGGTGCTGAAAACCGAGGGCGGCCTCCCCCTGCCCGCCTTCCACATCACCCGCCGCACCGGCCGGCTGATCCAGGCGGATACCGCCCAGGTGCTGGCCGACATGATGGCCCAGAATGTGGTGCTGACCTACGGCGCGGACCGCTTCCCCAATATGGATCTCTGCGCCAAATCGGGCACTGCTGAGGTGGGAGGCGGCAAGCAGCCCAGTTCCTGGTTTACCGGCTTCCTGCGGGATCAGGACTTCCCCTACGCCTTCGCCGTAGTGGTGGAGGAGGGCGGCAGCGGCGCGGGCGCGGCAGGCAATGTGGCCGCTCAGGTGCTGGATGCCCTGGTCAATGGATACTAAGCCCGTACGGCCGCCAGAGACACAGCCTGCCTCGCAGATCCGGCAGCCCTCTCTCCGGGCATTTTGATCCCTTCCAGCACCCATAAAAATAACCACACCTTTTAAGAGTGTTGACATAAGAAAACAAGGAGAAATCCAGTAAAATCAATGCTTTTAAGGACAGCGGGCAAGCAGGTTACAAGTGAATAACCGAGCAAAAGGGACGTTATCGAAAGATAGCGTCCCTTTCTGCATACTACGCCACAGCTTAAAAATAGGTTGTGGCGTTTTTTTATGCCCGCAGGAAAGAAGGTGCAGCCGGAATGTTTTTCACAGACAAAGAGGGACGGGCTTTTGAACTGCTCATGCAGCAAAAACCGGGATTTGACTGCTTTCAATCCGGCTGTGCCGGAAGTGATGAAGATTGTGGCACTTGCCGTTTCTACCGCCCACATTGGAAATATGAGTTTTGCGTTTTCAAAGAGTGTCCCTACTGCCCTGGCAAAAGGACGCGGAAAACGTCTGTCAGCGTGGACAAATAGGCGGGTAAAAAGCCTTGCGCAATAAGGAACTCACCTTAAAGGCAAAAGGCTTGCTTTCGCAAATGCTGTCCTTGCCCGAAGATTGAGATTATACCCTTGCGGGCTTATTTCACATCAATCGGGAGAAGATCGACGCAATCCGCGAAGCGGTAAAGGAACTCGAAAAAGCGGGTATATCGTCCGCAGCAGAGAGCGCGACGAAAAGGGGCGCTTGCGGGGCGCGGATTTTTGCGGCATATCCTTTCACCCATATCAAATTGCAGATTGTATAGCATTGAATTTCCTTTTGTTTATTGAGGTTTTCACAGTATTATTATATAATATTATCGTTGCTAGTAAACGATAAATAAAAGAGCGGGGCGAACAATATGAAACGAATACCAGACGAACAGTGCGTATCAATTTGCGGCCTATTTTGTGGGGCGTGTCCATCTTATCCAGAAGAATGTCATGGTTGTCAGTCCGATTATTTGCGGGAGAGTTGCAAGGAATGTAAAAACGGATTTCGCGATTGTGCAAAAGAACACAAAGTTACTCATTGTTTTTCTTGTTCTGAATTTCCTTGTGAACGGCTTGAAACTTTTAGCAAAGGGCCAATCATCAATGGGGTTAATAACCATGAAAACATTATCCCGGATTCTTGCCGTTTGAAAGAGGTAGGAATTACAGAATGGCTGAAAGAACAACTTGCGCGGCATACTTGTCCCAAATGTGGAGAACTAATTTCATGGTATGACATGGGAAAACACATCTGTAAATAATTTTGATTTCTCAAGGTATCCAAAAAAATAACCACACCTTTCGATGTGGTTGTTTTTGGGCAGAGGACAGTTAAACCGATATGCTCAAGTTCGCGAGACCTTCAGCTCATGCACCCTACCGGCCACCTGGCCGGCGGCGCGTTTGCGCCGTACAAGTGTTTTCGCCCCAGGCGAAAACCTTGGCGCAGGGCGAATTCACTTCGCCCGAGCATTTTGATTTCTCAAGGTATCCAAAAAAATAACCACACCTTTCGATGTGGTTGTTTTTGGGCAGAGGACAGTTAAACCGATATGCTCAAGTTCGCGAGACCTTCAGCTCATGCACCCTACCGGCCACCTGGCCGGCGGCGCGTTTGCGCCGTACAAGCGTTTTCGCCCCAGGCGAAAACCTTGGCGCAGGGCGGATTCACTTCGCCCGAGCATTTTGATTTCTCAAGGTATCCAAAAAAATAACCACACCTTTCGATGTGGTTATTTTTGGGCAGAGGACAGTTAAACCGATATGCTCAAGTTCGCGAGACCTTCAGCTCATGCACCCTACCGGCCACCTGGCCGGCGGCGCGTTTGCGCCGTACAAGCGTTTTCGCCCAGGCGAAAACCTTGGCGCAGGGCGGATTCACTTCGCCCGAGCATTTTGATTTCTCAAGGTATCCAAAAAAATAACCACACCTTTCGGTGTGGTTATTTTTTTGGAGCGAGTGACGAGGCTCGAACTCGCTACCTCCACCTTGGCAAGGTGGCGCTCTACCAGATGAGCTACACTCGCAACAGCAGGGTTTATAATAGCATATTTTCTCCCCGCTGTCAACCGTTATTTTTAATTTCTTCGACTTTTTTCTCTCCGGCGCACAGCTGCCCCAGTTCAGCCAAAAATTCCGGGACATCCAGCCGGGGCAGGTACCAGTGACAGCACTGCCGCAGTTCATCCCTATCCTTCTCCGCGGAGGGGTCCCACACCCCAGCCACCAGAAAACCAGCCTCCCGGGCGGTCCGGGCGGCGTGGAGGGCGTCCTCAAATACCAAGGTGCGCTCCGGAGCCGTCCCCAGGCTTCGGGCGGCGGCCAAATAGATCCCCGGCCCGGTTTTGGAGCCGTACTGAAGCGCGCTGAACGCAAACAGGAAATGGTCCCACAACCCCAGCCGGACCATGGCGTCCCGGGCCTGAAAGGCCTCGCTGGCTGTGGCAATCCCACAGGGCACCCCCAGCCGCTTCAGCCGGTCCAGCAGGGCGGCCGCGCCGGGCTTGGAGGGGACCTGCTCCCGGTAGGCCCCGGTGACCAGTTCGTTCACCCCGTCCATGATCTGCCGGGGCGTACAGGGCAGATGGAAGGTTTTTATCATATATTCTGACGCCTCCAAGCGGCCCATCTCCTTCAGCTGCTCCGCCAGATCCTCCGGCGGCGTCCCGCCGAAGCGGCGGACCAGGGCCTTCGGGGCCTCATTCCAGATGTACATGGAGTCGGTCAGGGTTCCATCCAAGTCAAAGACCGCGCCGTCGATCCTCATCCTCTCAGCATCTCCTCCACCTGGCTCCGCAGGCTGCGGGCCGCCGCCCGGACGTCCGGCTGGGCATACAGGGCGGACACCACGGCCACCCCCCGGATCCCGCTGCCCGCCAGGGAACTCAAATTGTCCCGCCCCACGCCGCCGATGGCAACCACAGGGATATCCACTGCGGCACAGATCTCCTTCAGCAGCTCATAGTCCACCGGTGTGGTATTCGCTTTGGTCCCGGTGGCAAAGACCGCTCCCACACCCAGATAGTCCGCGCCTTCCGCCTGGGCCGCTCTCGCCTCCTCCACCGTATGAGCAGAGACTCCCACGATCCCATCCGGCCCCAAAATGGCTCTGGCCTGCCGGGGGCTCATATCCTGCTGGCCCACATGGACGCCGTCCGCCCCCACCTCCGCGGCCAGCTCCGCCGCGTCGTTGATCAGGAAAGGTACGCCGTACCTGCGGCACACCGCCCGGATCTCCAGGGCCTCCCGCCGGAGGGCCTCCCGGCCCATCTCCTTCTCCCGCAGCTGGATCATGGTAGCGCCTCCCGCCAGGGACTCCTCCACCTGCTGGACCAGGGTGCGCTCCCCCAGCCAGCTGCGGTCGGTCACAGCGTACAGCTTCAAATGCTCTGTCTGCAATTTCATATTGGATCCCCCTGTTGGTTCTCTGTGGAAGCGAAAACGCGGGCCCGCGCTCCTATGGGAGCACAGGCCCGCGGCATCAGCCGGACACAGATCTCCCTTCGTTGGCATTACCCAAATCAGGTCACAGGTCGAAGCGCACAGCTTCCTCTCAGCCCGTTTGCGAGCTCCCATCTTGTTTTTCTTATGATACGCCTCTTCGGCGGAAAAGGCAAGGGTCAATCCTCCCCCTTGGATGGCAGCACCACGGAGAGCAGAACTCCCAGCAGCACTCCAGCCAGGGCCGGAAGGACCCATCCCAGCCCCGCCCCAGACAGCGGAACAGCCTCCAGAAGCCGGTCCAGAGCCGGGATGCTCAGCCCCATCCCCTGGACGGCATACAGGATGCTGGCCACGCTGGTAAAAGCGATCCCAACGGGATAGATGGCGGAGAAGCGCTGGATGCTCCGGGGCAGGAAGGACAGCAGGATCAGCACGATAGCCGGAGGATAGAGAATGTTCAAAATGGGCACGGAGATCTTCAAAATCTGGTCCAGGCCGGCATTGGAGATGACCATGCTGAGCAGGGCGAAGAAGGCCGCCCAGGCCGGAGCCGGCACCTTGGGAACCAGGGTATGGAAATAGGCGGAGCAGGAGCTGATCAGCCCCACGCAGGTGTTGAAGCAGGCAATAAAGAAGATCGCGGCCAGGATCACCGTCCCCCAGTGTCCAAAAATGGCGCCCACCAGATTGGTCAGCGTGACCGCCCCGTTGGTCGTGCCGGGAAAGGCCGCCCCGGACAGGGCGCCGATGTGGGCCAGCATGGAGTAGACCGCCAGGAAAAGCACAGTGGCGATCACACCGGCCCGCACCGTGACCTTCAGAACGGAGCTCCGGTCCGTGACCCCAAAGGCCTGAATGTTCATTACGATCACGATGCCGAAATTCAGGGCTGCAATGGTATCCATGGTCTGATAGCCGGTCAGGAAGCCCTGGACCGCCGGGATCTGGTCATAGGGCGGCAGGGCGGGACCATAGGTCCCCACCGGGTGGACCAGACAGCCCACGAACATCGCCCCCACCAGCAGAAGCAGCATGGGGCACAGGAACTTGCCCAGCCGTCCGGTCAGCTTCTCCGGCTGAAGGGCCACCAGGAAGGCGGCGGCAAAAAAAAGCAGGGAGTAGCCGAACTGGAACCACATCGTGGGGGTGCCCGAGGGCAGGAAGGGCGGGACCGCCATCTCAAAGGAGGTGCTGGCCGTCCTGGGGATGGCCAGGCAGGGTCCGATGGAGAGATAGATCAAAACGGTGAACACAGTGGCAAAGGCGGGATGGACCCGGCTGGCCAGGTCTGTCAGGCTGCCTGCCCGCACCACAGCGATCACACCCAAAATGGGGAGAAATACCGCGCTGACCGCCAGCCCGGCCATGGCGAACCAGGTGTCCACCCCGGCCTGTGCGCCCAGCTGGGGCGGGAAAATCAGGTTGCCCGCACCGAAGAACATTGAAAAAAGCGTAAAACCGAGCAGCATCTGATCTCTGCGTCGGAGCATCTGTATGTCCATGAGGAGGATCCTTTCTGTATCCGGTAATCTGCACATAGAAAACAGGCAGTTCTATTATTATAGTCGATACGACCATAAAAAGCTAGTGTATTTCTTATATTTTTTGCAGATTGACAATATATGAGAAAACAGCCGCCAAATCTGGCAGCTGTTCTGCTTATCGGGGTGCAGGCTCCTCAGCCCGGAGGCCAGGTCATATCCCGGCCGGACAGCACATGGAAATGCAGGTGCGGTACGCTCTGACCCGCCTGCTTCCCAAAGCCCGCAGGCGGCCTTTGGGTTCCCGGTTTATTTCCATACTCGGGCGGAGTGGATCCGCCCTGCGCCAAGGTTTTGGGCTCCGCCCAAAACGCTTGTACGGCGCTTCCGCACCGCCGCCGCGGTGCGGCGGTATGGCGAGCAGGCTCCTCAGCCCGGAGGCCAAGTCATATCCCGGCCGGACAGCACATGGAAATGCAGGTGCGGTACGCTCTGACCCGCCTGCTTCCCAAAGCCCGCAGGCGGCCTTTGGGTTCCCGGTTTATTTCCATGCTCGGGCGGAGTGGATCCGCCCTGCGCCAAGGTTTTGGGCTCCGCCCAAAACGCTTGTACGGCGCTTCCGCGCCGCCGCCGCTGTGCGGCGGTATGGCGAGCAGGCTCCTCAGCCCGGAGGCCAGGTCATATCCCGGCCGGACAGCACATGGAAATGCAGGTGCGGTACGCTCTGACCGGCCTGCTCGCCGATGTTGGACACCACCCGGTAGCTCTCCAGGCCCAGCTCCTTGGTGACCTTGGAAATCACGGCAAAGATGTGGGCCACCACCGCCGCGTTGTCCTCGCTGACCTCTGCCACTGAGGCAATATGCATTTTAGGAATCACCAAAAAATGGGTGGGCGCCTGGGGATCGATGTCGTAGAAGGCGAAGCAGACCTCATCCTCATAGACTTTGTTGGAGGGGATCTGTCCCTCCGCGATCTTGCAGAACAGACAATCGCTCATGTCAAACCTCCCTTTCGCGGCGGAACGCCGCTTTTTTCTGTCCAGATTTTAGCACGCTTTTGGGGAAAATACAACCTCACTCCACATGGACATGGTCATTGATGTGCTTCATGCAGTAGCAGTAGTAGCCGTTGCACTTGGAGCAGTACCGGAACTCCATGTCGGGGTCGTCCGCATCGGTAATGCCGCAGACCGCACACTTGTGGAGGTAGCCCCGGCGCTCCTGGACCTGCTTTTGTGCCTTTTTGAAGTTGATAGTCTGTGGGTTGGCCCGATAGGCAGCCCACTGACTGGTGCGATGGACCACATTCATCAGATCGTCCCAGAAGAAAATGAAGTAGTTCAGCAGGGCCACCAGGGGCAGGACCGCAGTGATCCACTGGCGGGAGAAGATGCTGAAGAAGATGTCAAAAGCGAACATCGCCGCATCCAGCCAGGCCAGCCACTTCACCTTCAGGGGCAGGATCCCCATCAGCAGCACCTGCATCTCCGGATACAGGGTGGCAAAGGCAAAGAACATGGACATATTGATGTAATACATCGAGGTCCCGCCCATCACAAAGCCCATGATAATATTGAGGAGGACCCCCAATCCGTAGAATACGGTAAACCGCACGGTGCCCCACTGCCGCTCCAAGGCATTGCCAATATAGTAATAGAACAGGATGGTCATAGCAAAGAAAAGGGCTTTTCCAATGGGGGTCGCGCCTCCGGTCGCCACGGGGACGAACACGAAGGAGAGCACCCGCCACACCTGCCCCTGGAGGATCAGCGGACTGGAAAAGGACAGCATCCAGGAGGCATATCCCCTGGAAAACAGGTCCAGAAAATAGACCATGACATTTCCAATGACGATATACTTCATCAGGTTCGGGACGCCGAAATTGGGGTGATCGTAGCAGAAACGGTCCAGCCAGCGTGAAACGGCTTTCATGGACAGTCCTCCTTTATTCAAAATGTTCAAAATCATACGAATAGCATTGTACCCGTTTTGCGGGAAAATGTCCATGACGAAAGTGTAAACATTTCTTTCCCTTTGACGGGAATCGTGATACAATAGCTTAAAATAGATCCAGACCGGCCGGACCCGGCCGCAGTCAGACAGAAAAGTGAGGAAACTGCATGAGCATCGTCAAGGATATGTCCCTGGCCCCGTCGGGCCGTCAAAAAATCCAGTGGGTACGGGATTTTATGCCCGCCCTTAGCGGCATTGAGGACCGCTTCCGCCGTGAAAAGCCCTTTGCCGGGCTGACCATCGCCGTCTCCGTCCATCTGGAGGCCAAGACCGCCAACCTGGGGCTGGTCCTTCGGGAGGGCGGCGCGGAGGTCTATCTCACCGGCTGCAACCCCCTCTCCACCCAGGACGATGTGGCCGCCGCCATGGCGGAGCTGGGGGTGGAGACCTTCGGCATCCACGGGGTGGATATGCAGGGCTATGAGGATCTCCTGGCAGAGAGCCTGAAGTGCCGCCCCCACCTGATCGTGGACGACGGCGGCGATCTGATCAGCCTGCTCAGCGGCAAGTGTGCCGCCTATGGAGACCGGCTCCTGGGCGGCTGTGAGGAGACCACCACCGGCATCCACCGTCTCTACGCCAGAGAGCGGGCCGGAATCCTCCCCTGCCCCATGATGGCGGTGAATGACGCCAAGGCCAAGCACTACTACGACAACAAGTACGGCACCGGACAGTCCTCCTGGGACGCCATCATGCACACCACCAACCTGATGGTGGCGGGCAAGACTGTGGTGGTGGCGGGCTATGGCTGGTGCGGCAAGGGCATCGCCATGCGGGCCAAGGGCATGGGGGCCGATGTGATCGTCACCGAGGTGGACCCCTTCAAGGCCCTGGAGGCCACCATGGAGAACTTCCGGGTCATGCCCATGGACGAGGCCGCAAAATATGGGGACATCTTTGTCACCGCCACCGGCTGCAAGGACGTGATCGTGGAGCGCCACTTCCAGGTGATGAAGCACAACGCCATCCTGTGCAACTCCGGCCACTTTGACTGCGAGGTGGACGTGGCCGCTCTGGGCCGTCTGGCGGAGGAGCGCTTCCCCCGGCGTCAGAACATCGAGGGCTTCCGCCTCCCGGACGGCCGCACCCTCAACGTGCTGGCCGAGGGCCGCCTGGTGAACCTGGCCGCGGGCAACGGCCACCCGGCGGAGATCATGGATATGTCCTTCGCCGTCCAGGCCCTGTCCCTGGAGTGGATGGCCAAGCACGCTCCTTCTCTGGAAAAAAAGGTCTACAACGTCCCGGCGGAGATTGACGACCAGATCGGCCGCGTCAAGCTGGCCGCTATGGGGCTGGCCATCGACTCCCTCACCCCGGAGCAGGAGGCTTACCTCACCGGCTGGGACTGAGTTACTTTTCTTGAAAGAAAAGTAACCAAAAGAACTTTGTGCAAAACTGCGTTTTGCCTCAAAACTCCGGATTTGTTCATTTCCCCGGTTGACAGACCGAAAAAATCTGATATAATACACTGCTGTAAAATTAAATGACCTTATCAAGAGTGGCGGAGGGAACGGCCCGATGAAGCCCGGCAACCTGTGGGAGACCGCAAGGTGCCAAATCCGGCGGCAGTGGATCGAAAGATGAGGGCGCAGAGTAT
>JBMNQB010000031.1:0-14016 GCA_050943915.1 Lawsonibacter sp. | reverse complement strand
GAGATGTCGGCGAACGACCCCAGCGGCCTGAGCATGACCATGACCGCCTCCATGAAGAACGACAAGATGGAGATGAACATGGAGATCGATGACACCATGATGGACATGACCATGACCATGGACGGCGTGTACCGCCGGTCCAGCGCCAAGCCCGCGGGCGCGCCTCCCGCCGGGGCCGAGGTGGTGGATGTGATGGACCTGATCCTTAGCATGATGGACGACAGTGGCGTCTAACTGGATCCACTGCGAAACAGCATAGGACTGCAAATGCAAGGGGCATGGCCGAACAGCCATGCCCCTCTTTATATTCTGTGTGTCTATGAGAGAACGCCCAGATGCTCCAGCAGGATCTTGCACCCCATAAGCACCAGGACCAGGCCGCCGGCCAGCTCCGCCCAGGACTTGCCCCGGGCGCCTACGATGGCTCCGGCCTTGACCCCCACAGCAGACAGCAGAAAGGTGGTCAGGCCGATCAAGCTGACTGCCGGAAGGATATCCACCTGGAGAAAGGCGAAGGTGATGCCCACGGTGAGGGCATCAATGCTGGTGGCGACTGCCAGCGGGAGCATGGCCCGGGGGGAAAAGGAGGTCCCCAGGCTCTCCTCCTCCTGGCTGCGGGACTCCCGGATCATATTGAGACCGATGAGGCCCAGCAGCAGGAAGGCGATCCAGTGGTCGATGCTGGCGATCAGGACCTGAAAGCGGCTGCCCAGCAGCCAGCCCAGAAATGGCATCAGGCCCTGGAACCCGCCGAACCACAGCCCGGCGGTGAGGGCATGGGTCAGGGTGACCCGCCCGGCGGACAGCCCCTTGCACACCGACACCGCGAAGGCGTCCATGGACAGGCCCACAGCAAGCAGAAACAGTTCAACGACACTCATGTCCGCGCGTCAGCCCTCCTTCTCCAGACGGGTATACTCCTGCCGGGCGTTTTCCGTTACCCGGAGCAGCAGGGTGTCCAGCTGCTCCTGCTCCTGGGCGGAGAACCCCTGTCTCAGCGTCTGGAAGAAGGCACGCTGATTGGCCTGTCCATCCGCCACCACAGGCGCGGCCTCCGGACGGAGGGCGAGGTGGATCAGCTTTCGGTTGTCCGGCCGGCGGGTCCGCAGCAGATAGCCCTTCTTGGACAGCCCCTCAACCGCGGCAGAGACATGGGATTTGGTCAGCCGCCGGACCTCCACGATGTCCTTGGCTGTGTCCAGCCCGGGGTGGTTGGAGAGAAACAGAAGGATGTCCAGCTCGATCTGAGTCATTTGATAACGCTCCAGAACCGGGCTTTGCAGCTTGTGATAGAGCAGCTCCAGCGTTCTGGCATGGGTGAAGTAGTCCCAGGACACAGCACAGCCTCCTTTTGGTGATGAAATCAGCCGCGGCAGCTCGGCCTGCGGCAGGTGTGTAACAGTCAGTGAATGGGAAATCGTGTAGGGTGAATATAACAGCGGGCGGCCCCTTTGTCAAGGGCCGCCCGCCGCTTTTTGCAGAGGATCTGATCAGGGCTGCTCAGCCTGGAGTGCCTCCAAGGTGGAGGCGGAGATGGGAAATTCCAGCACGCCTTCTGCGGCAGCGGCCACAGAGGCCTCGTCAAAAACCAGGACCAGACCTCCGTCCGGCGTCCAGTAGAAATCCTGATCGGGATCGATGGACCGGAATTCATTGGGAAAGTAGGAACGGTCCTCCTCCTCCATCTGCCGGAGCACCTCGTCGGACAGCACCGCGACATAGTCTGAGCCGGTGGGGAAGAGATCGGACAGAGCGACCATCTCGCCGGTGGTCTTGTCGATGTGGTAATAGCGCAGGATCTGGTGTCCGCTGGCCTGGGTCTGAAGGGCGGACACCCTGAGGGTGAACCAGCGGTCCGTGTCCGACGCCACCTCATAGCTCACATCCAGACTCTGATAGCCCCCCTGGGACAAAACCTTCGCATCCTGCTGGAACTGCTCCAGCAGCCGGTCAATGTCGGCCTGTACCGCCGCGTTGATGGCGCTGCCTGCCTGGCCGCCCTCCAGGACCTGGGGGACCGAGACGTCAGCAAAGCTGTGTCCGTCGTCGTAGAGGTAGTTCCGCAGGGTGACTACCTGCACCAGAGAGCCTAAAACCGGGATCTGCTCCAGGGCTTCGGCCGCAGAGGCGGACACATTGGGAAGGACTACGAACAGGGAGGCTGCGGCGGCGGCGAACCAGGTCCCCCAGTGGGAGAGCCGCCGCCGCTCCGGCTCCCGCCGGGGCGATTCCTCCAGACTGTCGCAGGTCTCCCGCAGGCGCTGGACAAAGGAGTCCGGCAGGGGAAAGGGCTCCTCCTGAGCGCGCCGCTTCAGATCTCGATCAAATTGATCCATGTTTACACCTCATTTCTCCGTAAATGTCTGTCGAAGCCGGTCTCTCGCCCGGCTGAGGCGGGTCTTGACCGCCCCCTGGGAGATCTTCAGGATCTGGGCCGTCTCGGCCACAGAGCAGTCCTCATAATAGAACAGCGTGACTGCCGCCCGCATGGGCTCCGGCAGCTGAAGGACCGCGTCCCACAAAGTCAGATGCTCCGCAAGATCCGGCTCCGGTGTGGTCAGGTATTCCGCCATCTGGTCGAAGTCCACGGTCCTCCGCTGCCGGCGGCAGAGGTCGTAGCACTCGTTGACCAGGATCCGCAGGAGCCAGGACTTGAATTTTTCCGGTTCCCGCAGGCGGTCCAGATGGGAGTAGGCCGCGCAGACGGCCTCCTGCACCGCATCCTCCGCATCCTGTTGGTTGGACAAGATGGAACGGGCCGTGCGGTAGAGGGCGCTCTGATGCTCCTCCACAAGGCGGCAGAATGTTTCTTTGTCCAGGACGGCGTTGGTCATGGATGGGTGCGCTCCTTTCCGGGGTCGATCGGCCGATCTGTCTGTTTAGACGGGGCGGGGGAGAAAAAGGTTACAGGGGACAGGCATGAGACCTGTTTTTCTCTACTATAATATACCCAGAGACGTACGTCAACGGCACGCCGGCGGCGGGAGCAGGGAAAAATTTTGTGGCCCGTGTGTTTATGACTTCCCTTTCTCCTGAAAATGTTGTATGATAAAACAAATCAGGGCTGCCGTCCCTCTGGCTGTACAGGCGGTCCGGAAGCAAGTGAGGGCTGAATGATGGAAGCTGCCAACGTACACAATAAGCTGATCCTGGCTGTGGTGCAGGAGGACGACTATGACACCACGGTGAGTGAGCTGAACCAGAACGGATTTTTTGTCACCATGCTCAGTTCCACCGGCGGGTTCTGGAAGAAGAAGAACATCACCATCATGCTGGGCGTGGAGGAGTCCCGTCTGGAGGATGCGCTGTCCATTTTGAAACAGTGCGCTGGAAAGCGGAAGCAGACCATTTACTCCAATGTTACCATGCCCACCGGAAGCCAGTATGCTGTGGCCATGCCCTCCGTGCCGGTGAATGTGGAGCTGGGAGGCGTGACTGTATTTATTATGGATCTGGAGCGGCTGGAAAAGCTGTAAGACGGAGCGCGCCGCTTCTGCGCCCTGCCTGCCCGCCGGGGCTGGCAGGGCGTATTTTTTGCAGGAGGAGCTGTGAAAATCTTAACAAAGTCTTTACCTCCTGCGCGTCAATTTTAAGGGAATGATCCCCGGTCCTGTGCTATAATGGATCAGATATACCGGCCCTCTTCCGCCTGTCCGGAGTGGGACCAGACTGGAGGTTTTGCTGCGCTATGACAGAGGCCCTGCTGCTGATCGGCTGTGTGATCGCCCTTTGTACCCTGATGAGCCGGTTTGTGGACCGGCTGGCGGTCCCGTCCCTGCTGATCTTTATCGCCCTGGGGATGTGCTTTGGAGAAAACGGGCTGCTGCGCATCCATTTCAACGACTACTATGCGGTCAATCTGATCTGTTCGGTCAGTTTGATCTTCATTATGTTCTACGGCGGATTTGGGACCAACTTGTCTGCTGCCCGGCCGGTGGCGGTCCAGTCGGTGCTCCTCTCGACCCTGGGCGTGGCGGGGACGGCTGGGCTGGTGGCCGCCTTTGCCCACTGGGCGCTGAAGCTGCCCTGGATGGAGAGCTTTCTCATCGGCTCGGTCATCTCATCCACTGACGCGGCCTCGGTGTTCAATATTCTGCGGTCCAAGAAGCTGGCCCTGAAGGAGCATACCGACTCCCTGCTGGAGATCGAATCCGGTTCTAACGACCCCATCTCCTATATGCTGACCACCGTGGCGGTGGGGATCATGTCCGGGGAGCAGATCGTAGTCCCGCTGCTCCTGTTTCAGCAGCTGGCGGTGGGGATCCTGTGCGGGCTGCTGCTGGGCAAGCTGGCCATCTGGGCGCTGCGGCAGGGGGCCTTCCACTCGGGGCAGAGCCAGACCATCTTCATCTTTTCGGTGGTCCTCCTGTCCTATGCCCTGCCGGATGCACTGGGGGGCAACGGGTATCTCAGCGCCTATCTCTGCGGGATCTGGATGGGGAACACCAAGCTGCCCCAGAAGCGCTATCTGGTCCATTTCTTTGACGTGGTCACCGATGTGGCCCAGGTGCTCATTTTCTTCCTGCTGGGTCTGCTGGTGACGCCGGTGGAGCTGCCCTCCGTCCTGCTTCCGGCTCTGGCCGTGATGGCCTTTCTCACACTGGTGGGCCGTCCCCTGGTGGCCGCCCTGCTGCTGCTGCCCTTCCGCCCCTCCCTGGGCCAGGTGGGGGTGGTGTCCTGGGCCGGACTGCGGGGCGTGGCCTCCATCGTGTTCGCCATTATGGCGGTGCTGGGCGGCGTGGAGATGAAATACGATCTGTTCAATCTGGTGTTCTGCATTGTCCTGCTGTCCATCTCCATCCAGGGCACGCTGCTGCCCCGGGTGGCGGAGCGGCTGGCCATGATCGACCAGGCGGGCGACGTCAGCAAGACCTTCAACGACTACCAGGAGGAGAGCGACATCGACTTCATCAAGGTCCATTTGGGACCTGGACACCCCTGGAGCGGAGGGACCTTGCAGGAGCTGCCGATCCCGCCGGATCTGCTGGTGGTGATGATCGCCCGGGGGCAGGACACCATTGTGCCCCATGGCGGGACTGTTTTGCAGACCGGCGATCTGCTGGTGATGGCGGCCCGGGCCTTTGAGGACCGGGAGACCCTCTCCCTTCAGGAGGTGGTGGTGGAGCGGAGCCACAAGTGGTGCGGACGCTCCCTCAGTGAGATCTCGGTGCCCCGGAACTGCCTGATCATTATGATCAAACGGGGGCTGGATACCATCATTCCGGACGGGAGCACCCGCCTGGAGGCGGGAGACATTCTGGTGGCGGCTCAATCCAAGGCGGCGGCGCCCGCCGGACAGGCGCGGGAATGATGACCTCATTCCCGCCCTTTTTTTGCCTTTCTTCTGTGATTTTGAGGATTGATAATTCCCTGATTCTGTTGTATCTTATAGGTGTCCAAAGTAAAAAAACTGTAAATTTTTCCGGCAGTCCGGAGGGGCGGCCTCCAGTTTGGCGCGCCCGGCCCGGATCCGGTGAGAAAGGATGGTACGATCTGCTATGATCCGCACCAAAAAGCGCCACCAGATGGATATGTGTCACGGCTCTCTGGCGGATAAGATCCTGTTGTTCGCGATTCCTCTGATGGCCTCCAGTATGCTTCAGCTTCTGTTCAACGCCGCAGACGTGATCGTGGTGGGCCGTTTTGCCGGAAAGGAATCTCTGGCGGCAGTGGGCTCCACAACCTCTCTGATCAATCTGCTGGTGGCCCTGTTTGTGGGGCTCTCTGTGGGCTCCAATGTGGTGGTGGCCCGGAATCTGGGAGGAAAGCGGCATGACATGGTGAGCCGCGCGGTCCACACCTCCATTTTGATGGCCCTGGTCAGCGGCGCGATACTGGCGGTGTTCGGCTTCTTTGCCGCCCGGCAGCTGCTGGTGTGGATGTCCTCTCCCGTGGATGTGATCGACAAGTCGGCCGTCTATCTGCGGATCTACTTTTTAGGGATGCCTGCCACCATGGCGTATAACTTCGGGGCCGCCATCCTGCGGGCCCAAGGGGATACCAAGCGTCCCCTGTACTTCCTGATCGTGGCTGGCATAGTGAATGTGATCCTGAATCTGATCTCCGTAGTCCTGCTGAATATGGATGTGGCGGGGGTCGCCCTGGCAACCACCATCTCCCAGTATGTGTCTGCCGGGCTGGTCATCCTCTGCCTGACCAAGGAGGACGGTCCCCTGCGCCTGAATCTGAAGGCGATGAAGCTGGACCGGCATATTTTGGGGCAGATCCTGGAGATCGGCCTGCCCGCCGGCTTCCAGGGCATCGTGTTCTCCCTGTCCAATGTGCTGATCCAGTCCTCGATCAACTCCTTTGGCTCCACCGTGGTGGCTGGTTCTGCCGCGGCCGGCAACATCGAGAACTTTGTCTATCAGGCCATGAATGCCTTCTATCAGACGAACCTGACCTTCACCGGCCAGAACTACGGGGCCGGTGAGTGCCGCCGCGTGGATAAGACCCTGCTGTACTGTCAGAGCTTCGTGGTGATCACCGGCCTGGTGCTTGGCAACCTGGTCTATCATTTTGGCCATCCTTTGGTGAGCATTTATGCCCCCGGGGAGGAAGACGTGATCGTGCAGGGGATCATCCGCCTGGGCTATGTGGCCCGGCCCTATGCCCTGTGCGGCATCATGGACACCATGGTGGGCAGTCTGCGGGGTCTGGGCTATTCCATCGGGCCCATGATCGTCTCGCTCATCGGCGCCTGCGGACTGCGGATCGTGTGGATCTTCACCATTTTCCAGATGGACCGCACGCCGGAGAACCTGTACATCTCCTACCCCATCTCCTGGCTGGTCACTGGTGCGGTCCATATCCTGTTTTTCCTCTATGCGCGTAAAAAGGCGTTTGCCCTGGTGCGGGCCGACTCCCACACAGAGGCGGAGGGGGAGCATCCCGCAGCGGAGGAGCAGTAAGCGCCCGGCTGTCCCGGCACAGCGGTTTTGGAATGATTGATATTCGGATACGGCGGCCTTTGGAGGCCGCCGTATCTCTTTTTTTCGGGAAATCGGCGGTATTTGTCCTGGCCTCCGAAAAAAACTGAAAATCTGCTCCCGGATTTTGGTTTTTCCCTAGACAAAGGAATCCACCTTGTGATAAGATACCCACAGCAGAGTGGGAGAAGCGCTCTGCACAGAGAGGAAGCGCACCGGTTTCCGCCGAGGCCGGCTCCGGGTTGAGCGCCCGCGCATCCCCATTATGGATGAAAAGAAGGAGATCAAAATGGAAATCCGCAAAATTTTTGTCGTCGGCTCTGGTCTGATGGGCAGCGGTATCGCACAGACTGCCATCCAGGCCGGCTATGAGGTCATTCTGAACGATCAGAGCAAGGCAGCCCTTGAGCGGGGGCAGGCCGGCATCAGCAAGCGTCTGGACCGTCTGGTGGAGAAGGGCCGCATGACCGCGGAGGAGAAGGAGGCCTGCATGGGCCGCCTGACCACCTCTGTCAGCGTCCATGTGGCGTCCAATGTGGATATGGTCATCGAGGCCATCTACGAGAACCTGGAGGCCAAGCAGGCTATCTTCCAGCAGCTGGACAAGATTTGTGACAGCCGCACCATCTTCGCCTCCAACACCTCCTCCATCTCCATGACCAGTCTGGCCGCCGCCACCAGCCGTCCTGAGAAGGTCGTGGGTATGCACTTCTTCTCCCCTGTGCCTGTGATGAGCCTGGTGGAGATCGTCTACGGCCTGCGCACCTCCAAGGAGACCATCGACATCGTGGACGAGCTGGGCAAGAGCATGGGGAAGCGCACCATCCTGGCCAAGGATAAGCCCGGCTTCATCGTCAACCGTATGCTGCTGCCCATGCTGAACGAGGCCGTTCAGGTCCTGGATGAGGACATCGGCACCGTGGAGGACGTGGATGAGGGCATGATGCGGGGCTGTAACCACCCCATGGGCCCCCTGGCTCTGGCGGATATGATCGGCCTGGACATCCTGCTGGAGGTTATGGAGACCTTCTATCTGGACCTGGGCGACACCAAGTACCGTCCCGCCCATCTGCTGCGCAAGATGGTGGCCGCCGGATACCTGGGCCGCAAGTCCGGCGCTGGCTTCTATGTCTATGACGAGGGCAAGAAGATCGGCGTGAACCCGGTCCTGGTCAAGGCCTGAGTACACAAGCTTTAAGATAATCACAAGCGCCCCGGGGCTCGGTCGAGCTCCGGGGCGCTGCGCTTGACAATAGAGAGGAGGGAGCTGCTTGAAGCTGAGGGAATATCGCACCGCCGACTGCCCGGCGCTGGCACAGCTGTTCTATGATACGGTGCACTCCGTCTGCATCAGGGACTATACGCCGGAGCAGCTGGACGCCTGGGCGGACGGCTGTCCGGATCTGGACGCCTGGGACCGGTCCCTGCGCGCCCACGACACCCTGGTGGCGGAGAAGGGGGGAGAGATCCTGGGCTTTGGCGATATGACAGCGGACGGTTATCTGGACCGCCTGTTCGTACACCGGGAGGCTCAGAGACAGGGGATCGCCTCCGCCCTGTGCGCCGCGCTGGAACGCCGATGCTCCGCCCCGGAGTTCACGGTTCACGCGTCGCGGACTGCACTGGCCTTCTTTCAGAGCCGGGGATACCGGGTGGTGCGGGAGCAGCAGGTGGAGCGCAGAGGGCAGATGCTGACCAATTTTGTGATGTTCCGGCCGGCAGCCGCTGGGCAGAAAGAGGAAATGAAAGATAATTCGACAGAGATTAAAAATAAAATTAAAGATTGACTTAAATAAAATTAAATGATATAGTAGGAACAGAGGGGAGGAGAGAGAATGCCCATTGAGACGGTACCTGAATGGATGGCCGGATTGGAGGAGGAGGATGTGGCCTTCATCCGGCGCTTTGTGCTGGCCTCCGGTTCCCTGAAGGAGGTTGCGGGGGTCTACGGTGTGACCTATCCCACGGTGCGCCTGCGGCTGGACCGGCTGATCCAGAAGATCCAGCTGAGCGAGGACACCGCCGCCGACCCATATATTGGTCTGATCAAGCGGCTGGCCGTGAATGAGAAGCTGGATCTCGACACCGCCAAGGTGCTGATCTCCGCCTATAAAAAGACGAAGGGAGAATGATACTATGTTTATGGCTTCGCTGGTCGGGTTGATCGCCTGGCCGTTGATGATCCTGTTCCTGCTTCTTCCTGTGGCCCTGGTGGTGGCCCTCCAGGTGTGGCTGTGTAAGCGGAAGAGCCGCTGGCTGGGCCTGATCCTGCCGGGGGTGACTCTGCTGGCCAGCCTGATGATCCTGCTGTCTATAACTGCATTCACCCGGGTGGGAGCATCGGAAGTGGTCCATGATGCGCACGGCGCTGTGGTGGAGGAGCACCACACAGAGCATTGGGCATCCATCTCCGGGGCGGATCTGGCGGCGGTGGGGGGTATTTTTCTGGTGGCCAATATCCCGACCGTGGTGCTGGGGGGCATCTGGCTCCACTATAAGAACCGCCGGGATCTCCGGGAGGAGATGAAGCGGATGGACCTTCAGGACCTGGAATAGAGTGCGGTGCCAGAGCATTTTCCCGGGGAATGTGATCCTTCAGGCGTGTGGGAAACTGTTTCGGATCAAATTGACTTTTTTCAGAAAATCGTATATAATTAAAAAAGTTTTCTGAAAAAAGCTCCTATTTCGCGGATTTTCCGCTGAATTTGGATATTCCCACAAAAGACCGCGGGGCTTCCCTGAAAAATTCGGAGGATCCCCTTCTCTGGCGCCTGCGCCGGTCTGCCGCTCCACGGTCCTGTTTTGGAGGTTTCTGCATGAGTTTTGCCATTCCCCGGTATCGGGAACCGGATTTTACCGCCCTGGGGCTGGACCGCGCCCCTGATGTGAAGCTGGTTGCGGTGGAGCAGGATGGGGTGATGCCCCGCGGCTACCACGCTACTACGCTGTTTCCTGAATATTACCACATCGGCGGTCGGTGGGTCTTGGCGGAGGACAGCCGCATGGACTGCGTGGCCGTGGTGCGGGACGGGATGGTATCCATCGTGGAGTTCCGCAACGTCAAAGCGGGAGAGCTGGTGGTGGTGGGCCGCACGGAGGACGGCTCCGAGGGGATCTACATCCACCCCAACTGCTTTGTGGACCAGAGCGGCGAGGCGGAGTCCTTCGCTTTCCGCACCGGGCGCAGCCGGGAGACCGCTTACTCCATCGACTACGACGGGCTGTACGACCTGCTCCGCCATGAGCGGGAGCACGGCAATATCCTGTGGGTCATGGGGCCGGCCTGCTCCTTTGACGCCGACTCCCGGGCTGCCTTTGCCGCCCTGGTGCGGGCCGGCTTTGTCAATGGCCTGATGGCCGGAAACGCCCTGGCTACCCACGACCTGGAGGCGGGCTATCTGGGGACGGCCCTGGGACAAGATGTGTATACACAACAGCCCCACTTCAACGGACACTATAACCACATCGACACCATCAACGAGGTCCGCCGCCTGGGCTCCATCCAGGCCTTCGTGGAGTCCGGCCAGGTCCGCAACGGCATCATGTATGAGTGCGTCCGCCATCAGGTGCCCTTTGTGCTGGTGGGCTCTGTCCGGGACGACGGACCCCTGCCTGAGGTGTACGGAGACGTCTACCAGGGCCAGGACGCCATGCGGGAGCTGGTGCGGAAGGCCACCACCATCATCTGTATGGCATCCACCCTCCACACAGTGGCCACCGGAAATATGACCCCCTGCTACCGGGTGGTGGACGGGCAGGTGCGCCCCCTCTTTTTCTACTCGGTGGACATCTCGGAGTTTGCGGTGAACAAGCTGCGGGACCGGGGAAGCCTGTCGGTCAAGACCATTGTGACCAATGTTCAGGATTTTATCGTCCATGTCCGGAAGGGCGTCTGTCCTCCGGAGGGCTGAACCATAGGGAATATAAAATACGCCTCCGCCGGCCGGCGGAGGCGTATTTTTGTGCCGTTTAAGCATCCGGGCCGCTCCGGTCCTCCCGGAGGACGTCGGCGGCAGCCCTCAGAAGCTTTTTCAGCGTGAGAAGGATGTGGCTCCGGGTATCCTCGTCCAGCTGAACCAACCCCTGGATCAGGGTATACAGCCGCCTGGGCTGGGCCAAGTCCTCCAGCTCCTGGGCCTGGGTGTCCTCAAAGGCCTGATACAGGCTGTCCAGAAAGCGCTCACGGTCCTGGGGCGTGAGACCGGCCAGCCAGTTTTTCAGTGTGAGATCCAGATTCCGGCTGCCGCTGCTGAGTTCCTCCAGACAGATGAAGCTGCCTCCCCGCACCGCCCAGGTGTATGGGTCGTGCTGGAAAATGCCAAGGTGGCGGCTTTTGACCACGGTATACGGCTCCTCGTGCTCCAGAAGCATCCCCACCACAGAGGACTGGGGAACATAGCTGCGGATGCGGGGGAGCAGCTCCTGATACCCGGGAGCGGAGAGCACCCGCTGAGTGAAGCCGGGGCTGTCGTAGCTGTATACCGCGCCGATCCGGTCCCGCAGCTCCGGGGGAGAGAGGGAGGCGGAAAAAACAGCCAGGTTGCCCCCTTTGGAGTGTCCGGCCAGCAGCAGAGGGCCGGGGCGGGCGGCAGCCAGCCGGGCGGTATAGTTCAGGGCGGCGGACTGGGCAGGGACGACCTCCAGAAAGCTCAGATTAAAGTCCTCCTTCCAGCCCACCAGAGTGTTGTCTGTTCCGCGAAAGACCAGCAGGGCCTCTCCGGTGTCCAGCAGCACGGTGAGGGCGGAAAACTGCATTTCCCGCTCCGGGTCCAGGCAGTCCTGATAGAACGTGAGGGGCAGGGAGGCGAAGCGGGGAGCGGAGAGGAGAGCCTTCAGCAGGGGAAGATCATGCCTGCACCGCACCCGGTCCTCTGCCTCCTGCTCCGGCAGGGCGAGGAAGGCCTCCGCCGCCTGCTGAAGGGGGACGGACAGGCTGGGGGAGTCCGGGACCAGCTCCTGAAACCGGACATAGGACAGGGTGGAGAGGATCAGGCCGTCCACAGGGCCGAAGGGGACCTGGGACAGGGGGATATCCCCCCTCCAGGCGAGGTAATCGAACAGATCAGACATGGCAGCAGACCGCCTTTCCAAAGTTCCTGTGAGCGGCATCCTGAAAGCCGGATGCGTTCCATGGATTCAGAATGGCCGCCCGGGCGGGCGGCCATTCTGAATAATCCGGATCAGCCGGCGGACTGGGCCAGGATCTCCTCCTTGCGCTGAAGCAGCTCGTCGGACAGCAGCATGGCCTGCACCTTGTCAAAGCCCAGACGGGTGATGGTGTCGGCAAAGCGCTCCTTGGGCTGGCCGTAGGCGCGGAAGAGCAGCAGACATTTTTCAATCAGGGTCAGGAGCTCCTCCTGATCGGTGAAGATCGTGCTCAGGGGCCGGCCCATGGCGGTGCGCTTACCCCAACGGCCGCCAATGTAGACCTGGTAGCCGGTGGCCTGGGCCTCAATGGCCTGGAAGGGGCACTTGGGGATGCAGCGGCCGCAGTTATTGCACTGGGAGGGATCGATGACGGCTTTGCCATCCACCACCTTGGCGACATGGAGGGGGCAGGACTTTTCACACAGCTTGCACCCCTTGCACAGCTCGGGGATGACCCGGGGGATGCGCTGGCCCACGATGCCTACGTCGTTCAGATCGGGCTTGACGCAGTTGTTGGGGCAGCCGCCCACCGCGATCTTGAACTTGTGGGGCAGCTTCACGCCGGCGTAGCCCTTGAAGAAGCGCTCATGGATGGTCAGGGACAGGGCGTAGGTGTCGATCAGGCCGTACTGGCAGGTGGTGCCCTTACAGGAGACCACCGGGCGGACCTTGGCGCCGGTGCCGCCGGTCTCCAGACCGGCCTGCTCCCGAAGGAAAGTCCGCAGCGGCTCAATGTTTTCAAAGGGGACGCCCTGGATCTCCATCGTCAGGCGGGTGGTCATGGATACCTCACCGCTGCCGAACCGCTTGGCCGCCTCCGCGACGACGCGGCACTCCTCCGCGGTGATCTTTCCGTTGCGGGTGATGACACGGCCGTTGAATCGATCCGGGGTGCGCTTGTCCCAGAGAAATCCCAGGGCCTTGACCCGGGTGACCTCGCTTTGCGGGATGGGGGTCTCTTTGGTATTTGGCTCGTTCATATCGTTACCTCCCTAAATGACTGCTCCACGAAGGAGCCGCAGGACGGATGCCTTCCGTACGCGGCGCTTTCTTTCTACACTTACCATAGCAGAAGCGGAGAACTTCGTCAATTAAAATATGTTGGGAATTGCGGGGCGGCGCCGCTTCAACAAAGAGGCCGCCGCCAAAAACGCGGCCCCGGTCCGTTTGGACCGGGGCCGCGTAATGGAGCTTGTATGGGAATCAGATCACACCAGCTTAGCGCCGTTGACCTTGACACCGGGGCCCATGGTGGAAGCCACCACGCAGCTCTTGATATACTGGCCCTTGGCAGCGGCGGGCTTGGCCTTGACGATCGCGCCCATGATGGCGTTGAAGTTCTCAGCCAGCTTCTCAGCGCCGAAGGAGACCTTACCGATGGGGCAGTGGATGATGTTGGTCTTGTCCAGACGGTACTCCACCTTACCGGCCTTGATCTCGTTGATGGCCTTGGTCACGTCCATGGTGACGGTGCCGGCCTTGGGGGAGGGCATCAGGCCCTTGGGGCCCAGAACCTTACCCAGACGGCCCACAACGCCCATCATGTCGGGGGTAGCCACGACCACGTCGAAGTCGAACCAGTTCTCCTTCTGGATCTTCTCCACCAGGTCCATATCGCCCACGAAGTCAGCGCCGGCGGCACGGGCCTCTTCAGCCTTGGCGGCCTTGGCAAAGACCAGCACGCGCTGGGTCTTGCCGGTGCCGTGGGGGAGGACGATGGCGCCGCGGACCTGCTGGTCAGCGTGACGGGAGTCAACGCCCAGCTTCACATGGAGCTCCACAGTCTCATCGAACTTGGCGGGAGCGGTCTTAACCAGCAGCTCCATGGCCTCGTTGGTATCGTACAGAGCGTTCTTGTCGATCTGCTTGGCGCTCTCCTGATATTTCTTGCCTCTAAACATTGTTTACACCCTCCTTACTCGCCCACGACGATGCCCAT
>JBMNQB010000030.1:0-14508 GCA_050943915.1 Lawsonibacter sp. | reverse complement strand
CTTATTCATGGCGAATAGGGTGACACCTGCCTTTCGGTTTTGTCTCAGCAACTTAACCTTAACACAGGTCACTCCTATTCGCTTTTCTTTTTTCTATCTGTCACACATCATTGTAATACCTACAGGGGGCGGCGCGCTGATGTGCAACTCCTGCTTGCCGACGGGGCCGGTTTATGATACACTGGACAAAAACGTCCCGGGGGACTGTGCCCAGTGCCAGGCCCGACCGGGGGCAAGGAGGGATCACCTATGGACGCTGCCGCACGCCGCGCCGCCATTTTATCTGTCCTGGAGCGGGCCGACCACCCGGTGAGTGCCGCCGCCCTGGCCCGGGAGTTCTCCGTCAGCCGACAGATCATTGTAGGGGACGTGGCCCTGCTGCGGGCGGGGGGACTGTCCATCGCCGCCACCCCGAGGGGATATATGCTTCCGGAGGAGCGGAGCGGGCTGATCCGCACCCTGGCCTGCCGCCACCGGGCGGACCAGATGGAGGATGAACTAAACGCCATTGTGGATCAGGGCGGTACGGTGATCGACGTTATTGTGGAGCACCCCATCTACGGCCAGCTTACCGGACCGCTCCAGCTGTCCAGCCGGTACGACGTAGCCCAGTTCGTGGCCCGCTGCCGCCAGGCCGACGCCCTTCCTCTGTCCAATCTCACAGAGGGAATCCACCTGCATACCATCTCCTGTCCGGACGAGACTGCCTTCCAGCGGGTACAGACCGCGCTGGAGCATCTGGGTGTCCTGCTGGAGGAGTAGTCTCCCGCCCCGTATCAAATACGCACCCCTCTGCTGGTCAAGCGGAGGGGATTTTTTCGGGGTGCGGGCACATTCAGAAAAAAGCGGGTTGACAAGCGGGCCTGATTCGTGTATGATGCGGTATACGGGTGTCTTGACACCTGTATACCATTTTACAAAGCAGGTGTACCCAAATGGAAGGATTCAAGGCATTCCTGAAACGGAAAAATATCGAGATCTCAGCCAAGCGCTATGGGATCGACGCTCTGGGCGCTATGGCCCAGGGCCTGTTCTGCTCTCTGCTCATCGGCACCATCATCAAGACTCTGGGGCAGCAGCTGGCCATCCAGTTCCTTGTGGACGTGGGGCAGTTTGCCTTTGAGATGGCAGGGCCCGCTATGGCCGTCGCCATCGGCTACGCCCTGAAGGCCGACCCCATGGTGCTCTTTTCCCTGACTGCTGTGGGCTGGTCCGCCAATCAGCTGGGCGGCGCCGGCGGTCCGCTGGCCGTTTTGTTTATCGCCATCATTGCCGCCGAGATCGGCAAGATGGTCAGCAAGGAGACCAAGATTGATATTCTGGTCACCCCCGCCGTCACTGTGCTTGTAGGTGCGGGCCTGTCCTTGCTGGTCGCGCCTCCCATCGGAGCCGCCGCCAAGGCGTTCGGACAGCTCATCAAGGACGCCACCGTCCTCCAGCCCCTCTGGATGGGGATCGCGGTATCTGTCCTGGTGGGCATCGCCCTCACCCTGCCCATCTCCTCCGCCGCGATCTGTGCTGCATTCACGCTGACCGGTCTGGCCGGCGGAGCCGCCGTGGCCGGCTGCTGCGCCCAGATGGTGGGCTTTGCGGTGATGTCCTTTAAGGAGAACCGCTGGGGCGGCCTGGTGAGCCAGGGCATCGGAACCTCCATGCTCCAGATGCCCAACATCGTAAAAAATCCCCGGATCTGGATCCCTCCCACGCTGGCCTCTGCCATTACCGGCCCCATCGCCACCTGCGTGTTCCATCTCCAGATGAACGATCCCGCCGGCGGCGTGGCCTCCGGCATGGGCACCTGCGGCTTTGTGGGCCAGATCGGCGTGTGGTCGGGCTGGGTCAACGATGTGGCCACCGGGGCCAAGGCTGCTATTACCTCCTTTGACTGGCTGGGCATGGCGCTGATCTGCTTTATCCTGCCCGCCATTCTGTCCTGGGTGTTCTGCCAGATCCTGCGGAAGATCGGCTGGATCCGGGAGGGTGATTTGACTCTCCCTCAGTGATTCGGTAAAATATACAATTTTTGCGCGCCCGTATTGCTTTTTTTCGGGAAATAAGGTACGCTCTCCAGTGTAGGACAGAACTGTCAGAAACGCTGAGATGGGGCGGAGGGCAGAGCACACCCTGCCGCCTGTGAGGTGTACTATGAGAACGCATCGGGCCAAGGCGCTGGCCAATATGGTCCTCAGCTGTGTGCTGTGCAGCATCGCGGTCAACTGGGTGGCACTCCCCAACGGCTTTGTGGTCACCGGGATCACAGGGCTTTCCATGGCGGCTGCCCGCTTTACCGGCGTCAACTATGCTCTGATCTACTATGGACTGGCGCTGGCCATTCTGGTATGCACTGCGCTCACCCTGGGCTGGCAGGAGGTTTCCAACATTCTGGTGCTCTCCCTGCTCTACCCGGTGGTGCTCTGGGGGCTGAATCACATCCAGGTGGAGATCATCCTTCAGGAAAAGCTGATCGCGGTCATGCTGTTCGGCGCGATCTACGGTCTGGGCTCCGGCCTCACCTACCGCCTGGGATACTCCTACGGCGGAACGGACACCCTGGCCAAGCTGCTGAAACAGCGCCTGTTCCGGACTGTGCCGCTGAAATACCTCCTGCTGGCTCTGGATGGGGGGATCATGCTTCTCATGCTGTCCGCCTTTTCGCTGGATGTGGTGGCCTATGCCTTTGTGGGACAGCTGCTCTATGTCAGCTGCATGAACCATGTGGTTTTCAATCTGGGGCCCAAGCTCTATGAGGTGGAGATCATCTGTGACCAGCCCCAGGAGATCGAGCGTTTCATTATCCAGGAGATCCATAAAAGTGCTACCATCGATCAGGTGGTAGGGGGCTACTCCAGGCAGGTCAAGACTCAGTTAGACTGTGTCTGCACCTCACGGGAGTACGTCCGCCTCCGGGAGTTCATCCGGGACGGGGCCTATGATTGCTTTATCAAGGTCTATCCCCTTACCCATGTGTTCGGTCATAACAAGGACTTCCACCACCTGGATGACGATAATCTGGAATAACAAGGAAAACGGACCTCTCTGCACCGCAGAGAGGTCCGTTCTCTTTTTAAGATCCGGCATCGCTACCTGCGGCCCAGGCCCTTCAGCCGCCCTACCAGCAGCTGGGCGCACAGGCCGGTAAACAGGCCGCTGGCCGCGCCGGCCACCACCAGATAGGGCAGATAGGCCAGCACCGACCAGCTTCCCAGCAGGGCGGCGGCCACCAGCAGCTGCCCCAGGTTGTGGAAGATCGCGGAGATGGGGCTGCACAGCCAGATCTGCCGCCAGGTCAGCAGTCTGGACAGCAGCAGCAGGACCAGCCAGCACAGCAGGCCGCCCCCCAGGCTGTAAAACAGAGTCATCATCTGTCCGGAGAACACGGAGCCCAGAAACACCCGGGACACCAGGATGAGAAGGGCGTCCCCCGGTCCCAGGGAAAAGACGGCGTACACGGTGACGATGTTGGCCAGCCCCAGCTTGACCCCCGGGATGGGGATAGGGACCGGGATCTGTGCCTCCGCCATGAAAATGGTCAGAGCGATGGCGGTGAGCAGGGCCAGCCGGGTGATCCGGCGGGCTCCGTCAGCCGGCCGCTGTGTCCGCAAAGCCCTCACCTCCCACGATCTCAACGATCACCTGGTTGGGCAGACAGACCACCGGGACGGTGGAATCAGAGATCCACCCCTGGCGGACGCAAACCTGATCGGGACAGGAGGCGGAGACGATCCGGATCCGGCCTGGTTCCACCTCCACCACGTTTTCCGCGCCCCCCTCTCCGGTCAGAGGGAAGGAGTAGGGCTCCTGCACCCGGTCCAGGCGGATCTCCTCCACCAGCTGGCCCCGCTGATAGACCCGGGCCAGTACGCCGCCGCCGGGACCGCTGTGCTGCCGCCAGATCACCCCGGCGCACAGCAGGACCGTGCCCCCAAGCAGGGCGGCCAAAAGCGCTGTTCGTCTGTTCATGCCTCCACCACCGTCACATCCAGGCCCCGCTGCTGCGGGTTGACCTGGTAATTCTCCTCCAGCCCCTCCGTCAGTGCTACGGAGCCGTCCTCGCGGACCCAGATCACCTGAATGTCCAGCTCCGGATGGGCGCGCCAGAGTTCGATCCCGGCCTCCTCACCCAGCACGAACAGGGCAGTGGCCAGGCCGTCGCACACTGTGCCGTCCGGCCCCACCACCGTGACCGACGCCAGCCCGGTGCGGGCCGGGGCGGCGGTCTCCGGATCCAGGATGTGCCAGTAGGTCTGTCCGTCCTGCTGGAAATACCGCTGATAGCTGCCGGAGGTGACCACAGCCTGGTCCACCACCTGGATGGCAAGGAGGTTGTCCACCTGCTCTGAGGCCGGGTTCTGGACGCCCACCGACCACGGAGAGCCGTCCGGCTTTCCACCCACGGTCTGGACGTTGCCCCCCAGATTCAGCAGAGCGGAGGTCACCCCCTGCTCCCGCAGCTGCTCTGCCAAACGTGTCCCGGCATAGCCCTTGGCCACCGCCCCCAGGTCCAGCTCCATCCCGGCTGGCAGGCGGATCCGGCGGGCGTCCCGGTCCAGCTCCACCTGGGTGTAGTCGATCCCCTCCGCCAGAGCGGCCAGCTCCTCCTCTCCGGGTACCCGGTATTCCCCCGTGGTAAAGCCCCAGGCCTTGACGGCGGAGTAGGCGGTGAGGTCCAGTGCCCCGCCGGTGAGGCGGCACAGCTCCAGCGCCTGGGAGAGAAGATCGGCCGTTTCTCCGGAGAGCGCGCTCCACGCCCCGCCGCTGTGGTCTGCGGCCCAGATCTCGCTGCTCTCGTCGGTGACCGACCACAGATCCTCCCATTGGTACAGCTGCTCCACCGCCTGGTTCAGCTGCTCCTGGCCGCCCCCCTCCCACAGCTCCAGGGACATGATGGTGTCCATCACAAAGACCTGGGTGGACACAGAGGGCTCTGTCCGGGTCACGCAGCCGGACAGCAGCACTGCGCCGCCCAGAGCCAGGGCGGTCAGGCGGAGGCCCTTCGCTCTCTTCATGGCCCGCCCCGCTTTACAGCAGCTCCCGGTACAGGGCGGAGGCGTCCGCCTTTCCCACGCTGTCCGCCACTGCCAGCACCTCCACCTTTACGGTGCGCTCGCCGAATTTCAGCTCCAGCACGTCTCCGGGCTTCACCTCATAGCTGGCCTTTACGCTGCGGCCGTTGGCCGTCACCCGGCCGTTGTCGCAGGCCTCGTTGGCCACGGTGCGCCGTTTGATCAGGCGGGAGACTTTTAACCACTTATCCAATCGCATGACGTATGTTCCTCTCTGTCGCTGATAAAAATAGGGGCGCCGCCCTCCGGTGTGGCGGCGCCCCGGGATCATTCTGAAAACCGGCCGGTCCTTACTTCGCCACCGCGTCCTTCAGGGCCTTACCGGCCTTGAACACGGGCAGACGGGCCTCAGAGATGGGGATCTCCTCCCCGGTTTTGGGATTGCGGCCCACACGGGCGGCGCGGGTCTTGACCTCGAAGGAGCCGAAGCCCACCAGCTGGACCTTCTCCCCCTCGATCAGCGCGTCGGTGATGGCTGCCACAGCGGCGGCGATGGCAACCTCGGCGTCCTTCTTGGTCAGATAAGTCTTTTCCGCCACAGCGGCGATCAGCTCAGTTTTATTCATGTCGTCTTCCTCCTAAGAACATCGACGGCCGCACACGCGCAGCCTGTCTTTTGAAATATCACTTAAAGCCGGGACGAACGCCAGCTTTTAAGCCTGATCCTTCGGAGGCGCCTTGGCCTGGGCCCAAAGGGCCTCCAGCTCCTCCAGGGTACACTCCTTCAGTGGGCGGCGGGCCAGCCCCTCCACCGTGCGGAACCGGCGGATGAACTTGTCGCAGGCCCGGGTGAGGGCCTGTTCACTGTCAAGTCCCAGGAAACGCCCCGCCTTCACTGCGGCAAAGAGCAGGTCGCCCAGCTCTTCCTCCGGGTCGCCGTCCCCCCGGGCGGCGCGGCGGAGCTCGTCCACCTCCTCCGCCAGCTTGTCCAGGGCGGGCTCCCGGTCCGGCCAGTCAAAGCCGGCCTTCGCGGCCTTGCTCTGGACCTTTTCCGCCCGGATCAGGGCGGGCAGGGAGCGGGCCACCGCCTCCAGCGTATCCGTGGCGGTGCGCTGGGACTTCTCCTCCCGCTTCTGGGCATCCCAGGTGTCCAGAGCCTGGGCGGAGTCCTCCGCTTGGACTTCGCCAAAGACATGGGGGTGACGGAACACCATTTTCTTTGCCACGCCGTCCACCACGTCGCCGAAGGTGAACAGACCTTCCTCCTCCGCCATGCGGGCGTGAAACACCACCTGGAGCAGGACGTCGCCCAGCTCCTCCTTCAGGTGCTCCGGATCCTCCTCATCGATGGCCTCCACCGCCTCATAGGCCTCCTCCAGCATATTCCGGCGGATGCTCTGGTGGGTCTGCTCCTGGTCCCAGGGGCACCCTTCGGGCGCACGGAGCAGTTCCATGATATGCAGCAGGTCCTCCATTCCATAGGAGTCCATATACTGAAAATTTACCACAATCTCGCTTCCTTCGCAAGGTATTTTTTACGTCTTTTCTAGGAAAGATGCAGAATCCGGGCTATTTTTTCCCCTTTGGGCATGAGAGAGAGGTCCTCCCGGGTGATGGCCCGCAGGGCGATGACCAAAATGCCGTACACCGCCACCGCCACCAGGATGGCGCAGGCCACCGCCAGGCCGTTGCCTGCCCGGCTCAGCCCCAGAAGCTCCTGGGTGGCCGGATCCACCTCACACAGCTTCCCGACGGCCATCAGCCCCTTGGCCATCAGGCCGTACACCGCCCAGGCGCCCAGCCCCATCAGGGCGGAGGCTGCCGCCGGCTTGGCGAACACCTGGAAATAGGAGGGCCGCCGGGGGATCACCCGGGCGATGACCACAAGGTCCAGCACCATACACAGGGCAAAACACAGGATATTGCCCATGGGGGCCCCATAGATCCCCATGCTGGGTACGACCACCACGTGATAGTTGGTAAAGATCTTCACCACCCCGCCCAGCAGCATGATGGCCACCGGGAGGTTGACAAAGCCGTGGGCCTGAAGGATGGAGTTGCACACCAGCATCATGCACACGAACAGGGTGGCCAGACCCAGGGTGGACAGAAGGGGGCCGGCCAGATCTGCATTCAGGCTGGGGAAGATCAGGGCCATGATGGGTTTCCCCAGCACATACAGGCCCACCGCCATGGGACAGGCCACCAGGGCCGTGATCCGCAGGGCGGAGCCGGTGATCCGTCCCGCACCCCGGCGGTCCCGGCGGGCCAGCGCGCCCGATACGGCGGGGATCACCGCCGCAGTTACGGCCGCCATCAGGGAAGTAGGCAGGTTATAGATGTTCAGCGCGCCGTTGTAGTTGCCATAGAGGGTGCGGCTGATGCCCTCCAGGGTGGTGTGCAGGGCCAGAGCGGCCTCCGCCTGCCCTCCCTGTCCGGCCATGCTCTGCTCCAGCAGTGCCATGGTGACTTCCCCACCCTGGGGAAGGGCGGCCTTCCACGCCTTCAGGGCCTGCTCCAGATCGGTGAAGTCCACGATCCCCTGGTACAGGGCCCAGGTGTCCGGATTTTCCAATAAGGCCCGCTGGAGCTGTCCCTGGACCAGGGAGCTGTCGATCACGGTCACGATGCCCACCATAGAGGAGCTGATGGTGATGGGCACGGCGATCATCAGCAGGTTCTTCAGGATGGCGGGGGCGTCGTCCGGCTGGTCGTCGGACAGGTTCCCCTCCCGCCCCCGGGTGATGAGGAAATTCATCAGCATATAGGCCAGGGCCACGATGGTGCCCACCGTCACGCCGGTGATGGCGCCGGCGGCGGCGTGGCTGGCGTCCGCGCCGTGCTTCACCAGCCAGTAGGCCAGACCCAGGCCCACCGTCAGCTTGCACAGGGCCTCGATGATCTGGGAGACTGCGGTGGGAGTCATGCGGCCGTGTCCCTGGGCATAACCCCGGAAGGCGGACAGGCAGCCCACACAGATCACCGCCGGCGCCAGAGCCTTGATGCCAGGAGCCGCCATGCTGTCGTGCATCAGTCCGGCCAGCTGGTCGGCGCAGAAGAACATCACCAGGAAGGACAGCACGCCCAGGGTCAAAAACAGGGCCATCGCCAGCCGGAAGGTCCGCCGGACCTGATTCTGACGGCCCAGGGCGTTGGCCTCGCTCACCAGCTTGGATACCGCCACCGGCAGGCCGGCGGTGGAGATGGTGAGCAGCACGGCATAGATGTTATAGGCGTTGCCGAAGTCTGCGGTCCCCTGCTCGCCGATGATGTTGAGCAGCGGGATCTTGTAGAACAGACCGATCAGCTTGACCACCAGGATCCCGGCCGCCAGCACGGCGGCGCCGCCGAAGAAGGTGTTCTGCTTCGGGCTCTGCGCCACGCGGCGCGGGGGATGGCTGTGTTGGGCCATGGGAAACCTCCTTTTTGTTCGGGGCGGGCCCGTCAGGCTCCGCCGCCCCTCACACTACCAAAAATCCGGGGCAGGGCATAGCCCTCCACCTCCGCGCGGATCTTCTCCAGATCCAGGGTGAAGAACTCTCCCTTCTCATATATGACCCGTCCCCGGGCCATATTCATCACCACGTTGGAGCCCCGGGCCGAGTAGACCAGATCCTCCTCCACATCGTGGCAGGGGAACAGGTTGGGGGCGGCCAGGTCCACCAGGATCAGGTCCGCCGTTTTGCCCGGGGCGATGACCCCGGTGTTTCGTCTCAGGGCCCGCGCCCCATTGACAGTTGCCATTTCCAGGGCCTGCCGGGCGGTCACCGCGGCGGGGTCCAGGCCGATCCCCTTGTGGAGGAGGGCGGCCAGCTTGATCTCCTCAAACAGGTCGTGGCTGTTGTTGGAGGCCACTCCGTCGGTGCCCAGGGCCACATTGACCCCGCGCTCCAGCAGCCGGGGCACCCGGGCCGCGCCGGAGGCCAGCTTCAGGTTGGACACCGGGTTGTGGACGGCGGTAATATTCCGCTGGACCATCAGCTCCATATCTGCGTCGCTCACCCAGACACAGTGGGCCGCTGTGCCGCCGTTGACCCACACGCCGTACTGGTCCAACAGGGCCACCGGAGTCTTGCCATATTTTTGGAGGCAGGACACGTGCTCGGACCGGGTCTCAGACACATGGACGTGCATCCCCAGGCCGTGGCCGGCGGCATAGTCGGCCATCCACTGCCACAGGGGCGGGTTGGAGGTGTACTCCGCATGAATGGAGGCGTCTACCTTGATCTGGCCGTCCCCCGCGCCGTGCCACTCCTCCGTCAGGGCGATCTGGTTCCGGCAGTCCCCGCAGGTGTCCGGAGAAAAATCCTCCGGCGCGCCGAAGTATACCCCGCCGCAGGACAGGTTGGCGCTGATGCCGGACTCCAGCACCGTCCGGGCCACCGCGCCGGTGTGCATATACATATCCGCGATGCAGGTGGTGCCGGAGGCGATCATCTCCGCCAGGCCCAGGGCGGTCCCGGCGGCTACACACCGGTCGTCCAGCCTGGCCTCAGCGGGGAAGATATAGTCGTTCAGCCAGTGCTGGAGGTCGTGTCCCCCGCCATAGCCCCGGAGCAGAGCCATGGGCACATGGGTGTGGCAGTTGACCAGGCCGGGCAGCAGAGCCTTGCCCTGTCCGTCGATCACCCGGTCGAACTCCCCCTGGGGACATTCCTGGCCCACAGAGGTGATCTGCGTCCCCTCCACTGCGACATAGGCATCGTTCAGCACCGGCTGGGCCGGATCCATGGTCACAGCGGTGACATTTTGGAACAAAATTTTCATAGAGACCTCACATTTTCTTCAGGCAGGCCCGGATCAGACCGGAGAACTTCTCCCGGGCCGCGGCGGCGGCGTCCAGCACCTCCTGTTCCGACAGGGGCTGGTCCAAGATGCCCGCCGCCATATTGGACAGCAGGGTCAGGCCCAGCACCTCCATGCCGCAATGGCCGGCCACAATGACCTCCGGAGCGGTGGACATCCCCACTGCGTCGCCCCCCAGGATCCGGGCGGCCCGGATCTCCGCCGGGGTCTCATACTGAGGGCCGTAGCAGTAAAAATACACGCCCTCCCGCAGCGGGATGCCCAGCTCTGCCGCCGTCTCCTTGGCCAGCTCCCGCAGGCGGGGGGTGTACAGGTGGGAGGCGTCGGGGAACCGGACGCCGAACTCCGGAAGGTTCTCCCCCCGGAGGGGAGATTCGGAGAACATCTTGATCTGGTCGGTAATGAGCATCAAGTCGCCGGCCTTCCACTCCAGATTTACACAGCCGGCGGCATTTGTGACCACCAGGGTGTCACAGCCCAGCAGGCGCAGCACCCGGACGGCATAAGAGACCTCCTCATAGGAGTAACCCTCATAGTGGTGCATCCGGCCCTGCATGACGGCCACCCGCTGGCCCTCCAGCAGGCCGAACACCAGGCGGCCCCTGTGGCCGGGGGCGGTGGACGCTTTGAAATGCGGGATGTCCTGGTAATCCACCGCGATGGGGGCCTCTACCTCGTCCCCCAGATAGCCCAGGCCGGAGCCCAGCACCATGGCGACCTTGGGGACAAAGCCGCCCAGACGTGCCTGGAGCGCCTGGGCGCTCTCACGATATTGTTCCATGGTAAAGGTCATGGTCTGCTCCCTCTCACAGTCCGGCGCCGCAGCGGCGGCAGAATTGATCCTCTTTCCCACACGCCGCGCCGCAGGCGGGACAGGTCCGGGCCTGGCGGAGGGCGGCGATGCGCTCCTTCAGCTCGGAGATCCGGCCGCTGAGCTCATCGGCACGCACCAGCAGCTCCGATACCTTCTCTCCCTCTTCCGTCTGGCCCCGGTGGGCGTCGTACATGACCTGCCCCAGCTGACGCAGGATGTCATTGAACTCCCCGTTCAGGTCGAACAGCTGCACATTCAGCTTGGCCACATCCACCATCTGTCCGGCCTTTTTCCCGGCCGCCCGGGCGGTCTGATTGGCGGCGTCCGCGGCCCCTGCCGCAGTGTCCCGGATCCGATCCAGCAGTTCCTTCACCTTGTCGTCCATCGTGTGCGCTCCTTTCTGATCTGTCCATACAGCCGCCCTTGGGACGGGCGGCCGTCCTGTTCTGTGTCCCGCGCCCTCTGGCAGTGCGGTCCCCGCAGGGGGGACAGCCGGGCGGGAATGTAAATTTTGGTCTTTATAGTTTACACCAAGTTGGGGCAAAAAGCAACGGATACCACGGGATACGGCCATATAATGTGTGCGCTGTGCGGGCCGTGCCGCGGGGCGGCGCCCGCTCTGCGGCGGACGCCTGGACAGGCAGGCCGGCGGAGGAAAACAGCGCGGACAGAGTCTTTCCTACGCCACGCGGGTGTGGTACAATAACAGCAGCAAGCCGGACAGCCCTCCGGAGCGGGATGACCGGGGCCGGGCGGCTGTCCGCACAGACGGAGAGAGACGGCGTGGGACGCAGCGAATGCGCCCCGGAAAGGGAGAGAGGACGATGGAGCAAACAGAGAGCCGGCTGCGCCGCTGGATGAAACAGGGGATGCTGTTTCTCAAGTGGCTGCTGTACGCGGCGGGGATCGGACTGCTGGTGGGGAGCGTGGCGGCTGCCTTTCACCTGGGGATCGACTGGGCGGCGGAGCTGCGGCTGCGGGAGCCCTGGATCCTGTGGCTGCTGCCCGTCGGGGGAATGGCCATTGTGCTGCTGTACCGGGTGTGCCGGATGGAGAAGGACCAGGGGACCAACCTTGTGCTGGCCGCGGTGCGGGAGGCGGAGCCGCTGAAGCTGCGCACCGCGCCGCTGATCTTCCTGTCCACCATTGTGACCCACCTGGTGGGCGGCTCCGCCGGGCGGGAGGGGGCGGCCCTCCAGCTGGGCGGCTCCATGGCGGCCTGGGTGGGGCGGGAGATCCGCCTGGACGCCAAGGACAGCCGGGTGATGGTGATGTGCGGGATGTCCGCCGCCTTCTCCGCGCTGTTCGGCACCCCGCTGACGGCGGTGTGCTTCTCCATGGAGGTGGTGAGCGTAGGCGTGATGTACTACGCGGCGCTGGTGCCCTGTGTGGTGGCCTCCCTGACTGCCCTCCAGGTGGCCCAGGGCTTCGGCCTGCACCAGAGCCCGGGCTATGAGATCGGCCGGGTGCTGGGACTTGGGCCGGTCTCCATGGTACAGGCGGCGGCGCTGGGGCTTCTGTGTGCTCTGGTGTCCATCCTGTTCTGCAAGGTGCTCCACACCGCGCCCAAGCTGTACGCCAAATATTTTCCCAATCCCCTTCTTCGGGCGGCCGCCGGGGGGGCACTGGTGCTGACCCTCACCCTGCTGGTGGGCAGTCAGGACTACAACGGCGCGGGGGATGGGACGATCCGCCGGATGCTGGCAGGGGAGACCATCCCGGAGGCGTTCCTTCTGAAGATCCTGTTCACCGCCCTGACGCTGGGGGCGGGCTTCCGGGGCGGGGAGATCGTACCGGTGCTGTTCACCGGGGCGGCCTTTGGGACCACGGTGGGCCCGCTGCTGGGCCTGCCCCACGGCTTCGGCGGGGCGCTGGGCATGGCGGCGGTGTTCTGTGGGGCCACCAACTGCCCCATGACGGCGCTGATGCTGGCCTTTGAGCTGTTTGGCGGGGAGAGCCTCACCCTGTATGCGGTGTGCTGCGGGGTGTCCTATATGCTCTCCGGGTACTACGGGCTGTACAGCGAGCAGAAGATCGTCTACTCCAAGTTCCGCACGGAATGGATCGACAAAAAGGCCAGGTGACCTCTATTCCAGAGGAAGATAGAGGGAGAACTCACTGCCCTGCCCGGGCCGGGAGAAGAGCCGGAGATAGCCCCCCTGCCGGATCAGGATGCGCCGGGTGAGATAGAGCCCCAGGCCCAGCCCCTCCTGCTCCCGCACGGCCATGCCCCGGTAGAAGCGGGAAAAGATTTGGGCCTGCTCCTCCTCCGGGATGCCGGGGCCGCTGTCGGTCACCCGGATGCGGCAAAATAATTCATAACAGTCGGCGGAAAGCGTGACTCTGCCCCCGGACGGAGTATATTTCAAGGCGTTGTCCACCACATTGAACAGAGCCTCAGAGGTCCACTTGGCATCAAAGCGGGCGGAGCCGGCACAGGGCTGGACGGTGAGGACGATCCCCTTCTCCGCGGCGGCGGCCGCGCCCTGGGCGGCCGCGTCCTCCAGAAGAGGCTGGATGGGGTGGAGGGCCGGGGAGAGGGTGAGGACCCCGGCGTCCAGCCGGGAGGACTTCACCAGGGCCTCCATCAGAAAGGCCAGCTTCTCCGCTTGCCCCCGCAGGGCCTGGAGCTGCTCCCGCTGGGCGGGTGTGAGGGCGCTCTCCTCCAGCAGAGAGGCATACAGCAGCAGATTGGCGATGGGGGTTCTGGTCTGGTGGGAGATGTCGGCGAGGAGGGCTGCGATCTGCCGCCGCTCCTCATCCAGGGCCCGGGCGGAGGCGGCGGAGCCGTTCAGAAAGCGGGCCAGCCGGGACTCCAGGGCGGAGGGGAGGGACTCGTCGAAGGACTCCCCCAAAAAGCTGCCGTCAATGGCCTGGGACAGCATCTGGTCCAGCCGGTCCGCCTGTTTCCGGGCGCGCCGCCAGTGGTACAGGCCGAACAGGACGCCCCCCGCGGCCGGGAGGAGGGCGAGGAGCAGAAGCGGGACCGTCATGGTTCCACCGCCCACACATAGCCCACGCCGTATACCGTCCGGATGGGGGCGTCGGTCAGTTTGGCCCGCAGGCGGTTTACCGCCACTGACAGGGCGTTCTCATCCACAAACTCCCCGCCGTCCCAGACCTGTTCCAGCAGAAGCGCCCGGGACAGCGTCTGTCCGCGGTGCTCCGCCAGCAGGCGCAGCAGCCGCTGCTCCGTCCGGGACAGCTCCAGCGGGACGCCGTCCCGGGCATAGGTCATTTTCTGAAAGTCAAAGGTGAAGGGGGGAAGCTCCAGCGCGCCGCTGCGTGGGCGGGCACGGCGCAGCAGGTTGTTCACCCGGGCCCGCAGGACTGCCAGGGAGAAGGGCTTGGTCACATAGTCGTCCGCCCCCAGCTCCAGACCGGTGACCTGGTCCAGCTCCAGGTCGTTGGCCGTGAGGATGAGCACTGGCAGAGCGGAGCGGGACCGCAGGCGGCGGAGCAG
The DNA here is from genome assembly GCA_050943915.1 of Lawsonibacter sp. Taxonomy (GTDB): domain Bacteria; phylum Bacillota; class Clostridia; order Oscillospirales; family Oscillospiraceae; genus Lawsonibacter. The sequence continues at coordinate 422 of JBMNQB010000030.1, read as the reverse complement.
GTCCAGCCCGCTGCCGTCCGGGAGATTCAGGTCCAGCACCACCAGGGAAAAGATCCGCTCCTCCAGGGCCCGCTCCCCCTGGGCCAGGGTGGATGCCTGGACAAACCTCCGCCCCTCTCCCTCCAGACCCAGCCGGATGCCCTGGCTGAGGGCGCGGTCATCCTCTACGATCAGAATGTCGTCCATACGCGCTACCCCCTTCTCCGGCCCCGCATCCTGCTGCGGGGCGGTTTCAGCAATTATACCACGGGCCTCCCAGCGGAACAAGGCCGGGAGAGAGGGGGACAGTCGGAAAAGTGTAGGTATTACAATGATGTGTGACAGATAGAAAAAAGAAAAGCGAATAGGAGTGACCTGTGTTAAGGTTAAGTTGCTGAGACAAAACCGAAAGGCAGGTGTCACCCTATTCGCCATGAATAAGA
>JBMNQB010000029.1:0-14729 GCA_050943915.1 Lawsonibacter sp. | reverse complement strand
CATCTGGTATTCCGCCGCCCGGAGCCACAGGAAAGGGAGTTTGTCTTTTCATGAACTACGATCAGATCATTTCTCAGAAGATCCAGAATATCAAGCCCTCGGGCATCCGCAAGTTTTTTGACATCCTGGAGGAGATGACTGACGCCATCTCCCTGGGTATCGGCGAGCCCGATTTCGTCACCCCCTGGCACATCCGGGACGCAGGTATCTACTCTCTGGAGCGCGGCCACACCAAGTACACCTCCAACGCCGGTATGCTGGAGCTGCGGCGGGAGATCGCCAATTACCTCCGCCGCCGCTTTGACCTGGAATATGACTACACCAATCAGATCCTGGTCACTGTGGGCGGCAGCGAGGCCATCGACCTGGCCCTCCGGGTCCTGGTGAATCCCGGGGACGAGGTCATCATCCCTGTCCCCTCCTTCGTGTGCTACGGCCCGCTCACCGAGATGGCCGGCGGCGTCCCCGTCTATGTGGAACTGACGGCGGAGAACGGCTTCCGCCTCACCCCGGAGCAGCTGAAGGCGGCCATCACCCCCCGCACCAAGGCCCTTGTGCTCCCCTTCCCCAGCAACCCCACCGGCGGCATCATGGAGCGCCGGGACCTGGAGGCCATCGCCCAGGTACTGGAGAACAACGACATCATGGTCATCTCCGACGAGATCTACGCCGAGCTCACCTATGGCCAGCGCCATGTCTCCCCGGCCAACCTCACCCAGCTGTATGACCGGACCGTGGTGGTCAACGGCTTCTCCAAGAGCCACGCCATGACCGGCTGGCGCATGGGCTATGTCTGCGCCCCCCAGCCGGTGGTGGCCGCCATGACCAAGCTGCACCAGTTCGGGATCATGTCCGCCCCCACCACCAGCCAGTACGCCGCCATCGAGGCCATGCGCAGCGGCGACGAGGACATCGCCCACATGAGAGAGGAGTATGACAGCCGCCGCCGCTATCTGGTGGAGAACCTGAACCGCATCGGTCTGGACTGCTTCGAGCCCAAGGGGGCCTTCTATGTGTTCCCCTGCATCCGCTCCAGCGGTCTGAGCTCCGAGGAGTTCTGTGAGCGCTTCCTCCGGGAGGAGAAGGTGGCCGTGATCCCCGGCACCGCCTTCGGCCCCGGGGGCGAGGGCTATGTCCGGGCCTGCTACGCCTCCTCCATGCGGGACCTCACCGAGTCCATCAGCCGCCTGGACAACTTCCTTCAAAACCTGCGGCACAAGCAGGAGGCGTGATCCCAGGCCCCCCCGCAAAGGGTTTGGGCCCGGCGGCGCAGACCGGCGCGCCATCCCAACAATACTACATCCGCGGGCCGGCTCACGGGGCATCGGCCTCTGCTCCGGCCCGCGGTCTGAAAAGGAGAAGAATCCCATGAATATTGTTTGTTTAGACATGGAGGGCGTCCTGGTCCCGGAGATCTGGATCGCCTTCGCCGAGGCCAGCGGGATCCCCGAGCTGAAGCGGACCACCCGGGATGAGCCCGATTATGACAAGCTGATGCGCTGGCGTCTGGGCATTTTGAAGGAGCACGGCCTTGGGATCCGAGAGATCCAGGACACCATCGCCAAGATCGACCCGCTCCCCGGAGCCAAGGAGTTTTTGGACGCCCTTCGGAAGGAGACCCAGGTCATTATCCTCAGCGACACCTTTGAGCAGTTCGCCAAACCTCTGATGGAGAAGCTGGGCTGGCCCACCATCTTCTGCAACACCCTGGAGGTGGCGGACAGCGGTGAGATCACCGGCTTCCGGATGCGCTGTCCCCAGTCCAAGCTGACCACAGTGCGGGGCCTTCAGTCCATCGGCTATGACACCATCGCCGCCGGGGACAGCTTCAACGACCTGGGCATGATCCAGGCCAGCAAGGCGGGCTTCCTCTTCAAATCCACCGACGCCATCAAGGCCGACCACCCGGAGGTCCCCGCCTATGAGGATTTCAGCGATCTGCTGGCTGCCATCCAGGGGGCGCTGGACTGACCCGCAGATTCACCCATACCCGAAAAAACAAGCCGGATCTTCTTTGGAAAGAGATGGATCAACATGAATCAAGATAAGCTTCCCTTCCTGCCTGCGGACATTCTCCTGCCCCGGGAATGTGATATGTCCCTGTGGTCGGTCGTGGCCTGCGACCAGTATACCTCTCAGCCGGAGTACTGGCATCGGGTGGAGGAGCGGGTGGGCTCCGCCCCCTCCACCCTGCGCCTCATCCTGCCGGAGAGCCGTCTGGAGGGGCCCAACACCCAGAGCGACATCATGGAGATCAACAGCACGATGAGCCGTTATCTCCGGGAGGGCCGCTTCCAGGTCCACCCCGACGCGGTCTTTTACATCGAGCGCACCCTGGACAGCGGCAAGGTCCGCCGCGGCCTGGTGGGCCGGATCGATCTGGAGCAGTACGACTATGAGCCCGGCTCCGCCGCCCCCATCCGGGCGACTGAGGGGACGGTGCTCTCCCGCATCCCGCCCCGGGTGGCGGTGCGGAAAAATGCCCCCATCGAGCTGCCCCATGTGATGCTGCTGGCCGACGACCCGGACCGGACCGTGATCGAGCCGCTGTCCGGCCAGACGGCGGAGATGCGCCCCCTCTACGACTTCGACCTGATGGAGCGGGGCGGGCACATCCGGGGCTGGGAGCTGACCCCGGAGCAGTGGGAGCAGACCGCCCGTGCCCTGGCCGCCCTGTCCGATCCCGATGCCTTCAATGCCCGGTACCACACCAGCGGCCTGCCCGTGATGCTCTTTGCTGTGGGAGACGGGAACCACTCCCTGGCCACGGCCAAGGAGTGCTATGAGCGGCAGAAGAAACTCTTTCCGCCGGAGCAGTGGGCCAGCCTGCCCGCCCGGTATGCCCTGGTAGAGCTGAACAACCTCCACGACGATTCCCTGGAGTTCGAGCCCATCCACCGGGTGGTATTCGGGGCAGACCCGGAGGAGCTGCTGGACGCCTTGGCCGCCTTCTACCCCGGCAGCAGCCGGACAGACCGCCCGGAGGGCCATCGGCTGGCCTGGGTGGCCGGAGGCCAGGAGGGGACCGTGTCGGTCCCTCAGCCCTCCGCGCAGCTTCCCGTGGGCACCTTGCAGCACTTCCTGGACGAGTACCTTCTCTCCCATCCCGGGGCCCGGGTGGACTACATCCACGGAGAGGATGTGGTGCGCAGCCTGTCCGCCCAGCCGGATACTGTGGGGTTCCTGCTGCCCGCCATGGGCAAGGAGGAGCTGTTCCCCACCGTGATCCACGACGGGGTCCTGCCCCGCAAGACCTTCTCCATGGGGGAGGCCCACGACAAGCGGTTCTATCTGGAGGCCCGGCGCATCCGGGTCTGAGCAACGAGGTGATTTTGTGGAGATACAGGCCTTTGCCAAGCTGAATCTGACTCTGGATGTGCTGGGAAAGCGGCCGGACGGCTATCACGATCTGCGGATGGTGATGCAGTCCATCACCCTCTGCGACACCCTGACCCTCACCCCAAACCAGGGTCAGGGCCTGCGGGTGAGCACCGACCTGCACTTTCTCCCCACTGGGGAGAAAAACCTGGCCGCCATGGCCGCACGCCGGTTCTGGGAGGCCCTGGGTCGTCCGGCTGAGGATCTGGACATCTGCATCCAAAAGCGCATCCCGGTGTGCGCCGGCATGGCCGGCGGGAGCACCGACGCCGCCGCCGTCCTCCGCGCCCTGAATCAGCGGGCGGGCAGCCCCCTCTCCCCGGCAGAGCTGGCCCGGGTGGGGGAGCAGGTGGGCTCCGACGTGCCCTACTGTGTTCTGGGCGGAACCGCCCTGGCGGAGGGCAGAGGCGAGCGCCTTACCCCGCTGCCCCCCCTGCCCCGCTGCTGGGTCGTGGTGTGCAAGCCGGAGTTCGCCATCTCCACGCCGGAACTTTTTGCCCGCATCGACAGCGTCCGCCTGCGCTGCCGGCCCGACACAGACGGCCTGCTCGCCGCCCTGGAGATGGGGGATCTGGGCGGGGCCGCCCGGCGGATGTATAATGTGTTTGAGGACGTCCTTCCCCCGCGGCAGCGGGACCGGGTGGGGGAGCTGAAAAACGCCCTGATCCAGGCAGGAGCCCTGGGGGCCAATATGAGCGGCACCGGCCCCACGGCCTTCGGCCTGTTCGACTGCCAGAAGGCGGCGCAGGCCGCCAAGACCGCTCTGGCAGAGCGCTGCCGGGACACATTTTTGTGCCAGACGGTTTAAAAGAACGAAAAGCCGTCCATCCTATCTGTACCGCGGGTACTACATAGGATGGACGGTGTTTTTTATGCTGGATCGAAATTTGAAACGCTGGGAGCTGGCCCTGATGTTTGGGCTGCTGTGCGGACTGCTGGGCGGCTTCTGGCTGGACCGTGAGCAGACCCAGCTGGCCGACCGGGTGATCCGCTTCCATGTGATCGCCAACTCGGACAGCCCGGAGGACCAGGCGCTGAAGCTTCAGGTGCGGGACCGGGTACTGGCCGAGACGGAGTCCTTTTACCCCGAATACGCAACCCTGGAGGAGGCCCGGGCCGCTCTGGAGGCCCACCTGGAGGAACTGGCCGCGGCTGGTCAGGCAGTGGTGGAGGAGGCCGGACGGAGCGAACCAGTGACCGCCCGACTGGAGCGCTGCTGGTTCCCCACCAAGGAGTATGACGGATTTGCTCTCCCAGCCGGTGAGTACACCGCCCTGCGGGTCGTCATTGGCGCGGGACAGGGGCAGAATTGGTGGTGCGTGGCCTTCCCGCCTCTCTGCCTGGAGGCCGCAGCCGAGACGGTGGACGAGGCAGCCGCAGCAGGGTACTTTTCCCCGGGCCAGGCCGCCCTCATCACCGAGGAGGACCAGGGCTATGTGCTGAAATTCAAGGCCATGGAGCTGCTGGGGGAGTGGAAGGGCCGCCTGTTTTCCTGAAAAAATGCGCCGGCTGCCGCAGGACAGCCGGCGCGTTGTCAGTTTCGGTCACTCCTGAGAAGTCAGGGCGGCAAATTCCTCACCGTCCGGGTCGGTGAACACCCGGGCGAAGGTCTCGCCGCTCATGGTCTCGTGGGCCAGCAGGTACTGAGCGGTGAGCTCCAGTTCCTTCCGGCACCGGGTGAGGATCTCCTCACACCGGGAATATGCCTGGTCCACGATGGCCTTGACCTCCTCGTCGATGAGGCCGGCCACCTCCTCCGAGTAGCTGCGGGCCTGGGCCATGGTCCGGCCGATGAACACCTCGTCGCTCTCGTTGCCATAGGCGATGGCACCCAGCTTGTCGCTCATGCCAAACTTGGTCACCATGGAGCGGGCGATGGAGGACGCCTTCTGGATGTCGCTGGATGCCCCGGTGGATACATCCCCCAGCACCAGCTGCTCCGCCACCCGGCCGCCCAGACACACCGCGATGCGCTCCTCCAGCTCCCGGCGGGACTGATAGGCCCGGTCCTCCTGGGGCAGAGAGATGGTCATACCGCCGGCAGGGCCCCGGGGGATGATGGTGATTTGATGCACCGGATCCTGACTGTCCAGCTCGTGGATGACCACAGCGTGTCCCGCCTCGTGATAGGCGGTGAGGCGCTTGGCCTGAGGGGTGACCACCCGGCTCTTCTTCTCCGGACCGGCGATCACCTTCATCATGGCCTCGTGGAGGTCGGCCATGGTGATAAAGCGCTTGTCGGACCGGGCGGCCAGCAGAGCGGCCTCGTTGAGCAGGTTCTCCAGGTCGGCTCCGGTGAAGCCCGCCGTGGCCTTGGCCAGGTCGGACAGGGAGGCGTCCTCCGCCAACGGCTTTTTCCGGGCGTGGACCTTCAGGATCTCCTCCCGCCCCCGGATGTCGGGCAGACCCACATAGATCTGCCGGTCAAAGCGGCCGGGCCGCAGCAGGGCGGGGTCCAGGATGTCCTGGCGGTTGGTGGCGGCCATGACGATGACTCCCTCGTTGGAGGCGAAGCCGTCCATCTCCACCAGCAGCTGGTTCAGGGTCTGCTCCCGCTCGTCGTGGCCGCCGCCCAGGCCTGCCCCTCTCTGGCGGCCCACGGCGTCGATCTCATCGATGAATACGATGGCAGGGGCTTCCTTCTTGGCCTGGTCGAACAGGTCCCGGACCCGGCTGGCGCCCACGCCCACATACAGCTCCACAAAATCAGAGCCGGAGATAGAGAGGAAATGGACCCCCGCCTCGCCGGCCACCGCCTTGGCGATCAGCGTCTTGCCCGTGCCCGGAGGGCCCACCAGCAGCACACCCTTGGGGATGCGGGCGCCCAGAGAAATGAACTTCTGGGGATCCCGCAGGAAGTCTACGATCTCCCGCAGCTCCTCTTTCTCCTCCTCCGCGCCGGCCACATCCTGGAAGGTGACCTTCTTCCCCTGGTCGGCCAGGGTGCGGGTGCGGGCGTGTCCGAAGCGGCCGGGGCCCGGGCCTCCACCGGAACTGCCCCCCGACTGCCGCAGATACATCATGTACCAGAAAGCCGCTACGACCAGCAGAAGGATCAGATAGGGGAGCATCCGGTACCACCAGGTCCCTTCGATACCCACCTGATAGTCATAGCCCTCCAGCACGCCGCTCTCGTGCTGCTGATCGATAAGCTCATGCAGGTCCGAATAGAACACGGACAGATCGGACAACTGATAGTGGACCGTGCTGACCTTGTCTCCTTCCTCCCGGATCTGCAAACCCAGGTCGTTTCCGTTCAGCACGAAATATTTGACCTTTTCCTGCTCAAACAGGGTCCGGACCTGGCTGTATGTGGGATCGTCCGCCTCATCCATCTGCTGGACCGTGTTGACCGCAAAGATCATCAGCAGGAGCAGCATGAGATAGAGCATCACATCCCGGGAACTGAATCGCTTCAAGAGAGGACACTTCCTTTCCGGCGGTGTGGATATACGCGGGGGACGCGGTCCGCCAACCGGCCCCTCCGGCGCTTAGAGGGTCAGCCGCCGTAGACCTCAGGCTTCAGGATCCCGATATAGGGCAGATTGCGGTAGTGCTCAGCGTAGTCCAGGCCGTATCCCACCACGAACGCGTCCGGGATGGTAAAGCCGGAGTAGTGGACCTCCACCGGCTTGGTACGGCGCTCAGGCTTATCCAGCAGAGTACACAGGCGGATGGAGGCGGGCTTGCGCTGAGCCAGCAGCTTCAGCAGATAGCTCAGGGTGTTCCCGGAGTCCAGAATGTCCTCCACCACGATGATGTGCTTTCCGGCGATGTCGCTGGAGAGGTCCTTGGTGATCTGGACCTGGCCGGTGGAGGAGGTACCGGAGCCATAGGAGGACACGGCCATGAAGTCCACCGTGCAGGGCAGGTCGATCCGGCGGCACAGATCCGCCATAAAGACGAAGGAGCCCCTGAGGACGCTGATGAGGACGATCTCCTTCCCCTGATAGTCCTGGGTGATCTGCCGGGCGATCTCATTCACCCGGCCGGCCAGCTGCTCTTCGCTGAAGAGGACCTCCTGAATATCTTTTTCCAACATAATACTTCTTCCTTTCCTCACGCTTACTGCTGATTATGCGGTCGTCCGGAGGGCTCCGGCGCGGCCAAACTTTGAAATTCCGGGGGTGGGATCAGACGGATGTGCCATGCGGGCGCTCCGGGCAGGGGCGTCAGGGAAGCTTCCGGTCCCAGACCGGCCGCTCCGGTCAGCCTGCCGCCGCAGTCCAGCATCGGAAGCCCCGGGCGGAGATGGGCGGGGATCTTCTCGTCCACGCACCATTTTTTGACGGTCTTGGTGGGACGGCCCGGCAGCTTCAGCCGGTCCCCTGTCCGCCGGCCACGCAGGGTCAGGGTCCGGACCGCATCCCGGTCCAGCCAGAACTGAAGGGGCCCCTGCCGCTGTCCCTGGTAGATCTCCGGGGTGCTGTGTACTGTCCAGCCCGCCAGCTCCGCCGTCCCCGGCAGGGGCAGCGGGACCTCTCCCTCCAGCACCGCCGGGGGGCGGGACCGGGTCAGGATCAGGCGGTCATATATCCGGCGGGCGGTAATGCCGTCCGGGAGATCCAGCTCCGCCGACGGATCTCCGCTGCGGCAGAGTGAGACCAGACTCTCCAAGTGGGCGGCGGAGCAGTTCTCATTTCCACCCTTTATGCGCCCCAGCAGGATGCGGGCCGCCCGCACCGCCAGCGGCTGGGGCAGATCTGCCACCGCATCTGCCGGGAGGGACAGCCCGCCGGGGATCTCCTCCAGGGGCGTAAGGGCGGCCCGGGCCTGCTCCATCAGATATGCCTCGTCCGCCCGGAGGCGGTCGGACATCTCTCCCAGACGATTGGCCAGTCCGGGGGATATGGCCTCCAGTTCGGGCAGCACCCGGTGGCGCAGCCGGTTTCGTGTATAGGCGTCGTCCCGATTGGTGGCGTCCTCCCGCCAGGGCAGCCCCCAGAAGCGGAGATACGCCTCGATCTCATTCCGGGAGACGGACAGCAGGGGGCGGATCACATCCCCCTGACAGGGGCTGATCCCTCCCAGTCCGCGCAGCCCGGTCCCCCGGATCAGGTGGAGCAGGATCGTCTCGGCATTGTCCCCGGCGTTGTGGGCGGTGGCGATCCACCGGGCCCCGCAGGACCGGGCGGTCCGGCGGAGAAAGTCATACCGCATGGATCGGGCGGTCTCCTCCACGCCGCGGCGGCGGCGGCGGGCCTCTCCGGCCACATCGCCGCTCCCGATGAACAGTTCCACCGGAGGCAGCTCCCGCCATGTCCCGTCGGGCTGGAGCAGGCGGTCCCGCCCACAGCACAGCGTGATAAACTGGCGGACAAAGGCCGCGTCCCGGTCGGCCGCCTCCCCACGCAGCTGGTGGTTATAGTGGGCGGCGGCCAGTGTAAAGGGGATCTCCCGGCGCAGGCGGTACAGCTGGTGGAGCAGGCACACGGAGTCCGCTCCGCCGGATACTGCACACAGGACCGTGCTTCCGGGTGGGATCAGCTCCCGCGCCAGAGACAGGCCACCCGCAAAATCACCCATGTTGCCTCCCGGAACCGGCCCTGCCGCGCCCTTTTTGGGGGACATTTCTGTAAAAAATCATTTCTAAAATACATTTAGTATTCATCATGCTGCCACTCCATGTTACCGAAGGTGGTGAACTCCGGCAGCCACTGGAGCTCTACGGTCCGGGTCTCGCCGTGCCGGTTCTTGGCAATGATGCACTCGGCCAGGTTGGGGTTTGGGGTGTCCTTGTCGTAATAACCCTCCCGATAGAGGAACATGACGATGTCGGCGTCCTGCTCGATGGCGCCCGACTCACGCAGGTCGGACAGCATGGGCCGCTTGTCGCTGCGGCTCTCATTGGCACGGGACAGCTGGCTGAGGCACAGCACCGGCACGTCCAGCTCCTTGGCCATGATCTTCAGGGCACGGGAGATGTCAGAGACCACCTGCTGCCGGTTCTCACCGGAGTAGGTCCGCCCGCCGGCGGACTGCATCAGCTGGAGGTAGTCGATGATGACCAGTCCCAGGTTGTCCATCCGGCGGCACTTGGCACTGATGTCGGCCACGGACACTGAGGAGTCGTCGTCGATGAAGATGCGGGAGCGGTTCAGAGAGTCCGCTGCCACCGCCACCTTCTCCCAGTCCTCCTCCGTCAGCTTTCCGGTGACCAGCTTTTTGTTGTCTACAAAGCACTCGCTGGAGATCAGGCGCAGGGCCAGCTGCTCCCGGCTCATCTCCAACGAGAAGAAGGCCACGTTTTTTCCCGACTTCTTCCCCGCCTCCAGCAGGATATTCAGGGCCATGGAGGTCTTACCCATACCGGGGCGGGCGGCCAGCAGGATCAGGTCCGACTTGTTCAGGCCGGAGATGGCCCTGTCCAGATCGGTCAGGCCGGTGGACAGGCCGGGGATGGCTGACTCGCTGGCGGCCAGCTCAGTGAGCCGGTCGTACACATCGATGAGGACATTGGAGATGGGGATGAGCCCCCGGGCGGCCCGGCCCTGGCGGATGGCATAGATCCGCTGTTCCGCGGCCTCCAGGATGTCCTGTCCCGTCTCCGTTCCCTGCTGGATCAGGGCGGTGAGGTCGCCTGCGGCCTCGGCCACCCGGCGCAGCAGAGTCTTGTCCTTCAGGATCCCGATGTACTCCACCACGTTGGCCGCGGTGGGGGTGGTATCCATGAGTTGGAGCAGATAGCCCCGGGAGGTGCTTTCGTCGTACACACCATTCTGCTTCATGTGCTCCAGCACCGTGACCGGGTCGATGGTGAGGGAGTAGTTGAACATGGAGTAGATGGTATCGTAGATCTCCCGGTTCTGCCGCACATAGAAGTCGTCAGACCGCAGCTGGTCGATGACCTCCGGCACGCACCGGGCGTCGATGAGCATAGAGCCCAGCACCGCCTGCTCCGCCTCCACACTGTGAGGCATCTGCCGGAGCAGCAGCTGTTCGTCTTCCATTGGCACCTTCCAGCACCCCCCGCTTATTGAGTTAGGAATTCAGAACGAGAAATTAGGAATTGCAATGCGCACTCCGCCTACTGCTTCCGCTCTGCCCGGCGGAGCCAGCCCATCCAATCCCGAATTTCTATTCCAAATATCTAATTCCTAACTCCTAATTCCTAATTCCGAACAAGGGCTTATTCTTCCTCCGTGACCATCACGTTGACGGTCCCAGTGACCTCATAGCCCAGCTTGGCGCGGATCTGATAGCCGCCGCAGGCCTTAATGGGCTCGTCCAGCACCAGCTTGGTCTTGGCGATGGTCAGCCCGTGCTGCTCCGCCAGACACTCGGAGATCTCCTTGGCGGTGACCGCGCCGAACAGGCGGCCGCCCTCTCCGGCCTTGGCGGCCACCTTCACGGTCAGCCTCTTCAGCTTTTCAGACAGGGCCTCGGCCTCCGCCTTCTCGGCGGCCTCCTGGGCCTTGCGGGCCTTCTCCTGCTGCTTCATGGTGTTCACATTCTCCGCCGTGGCGATGACAGCCAGCTTCTTGGGAAGCAGGAAATTCCGGGCGTAGCCGTCGGAGACATTGACCAGCTGGCCCTTCTTCCCCTGGCCCTTGACGTCCTGCTGTAAAATCACTTTCATGGTAAGTTCCTCCTAAAATAGAATCTTGGTATTGTAAATATCATTCAGACCACTCCGCATACCAGATGCAGAGACTCGAGGTATCCCGCCGGAGCGGCCTCTGGGCATCATTCGTCCTCCAGATACTGGTCGATGGCTTGGGCCAGCTCCTGGGCGACCTGGGTGAGGGATTTGTCCGGGATCTGCCCGCCGGCCGCGGCGGCGTTGCCCCCGCCCCCCAGCTTCTCCAAAATGACCTGTACGTTCACCTCGCCGATGGAGCGTGCGGAAACGATCACCCGGTCTCCGTCCGGATAGAGGACGAAGGAGGTGTCGATGCCGATGATGTTCAGCAGCTCGTCCGCCGCCTGGGCGGCGGTGATGCGGCCCACGGTGTGGTCCACCACGGCCACCGCGATGCCCTCCCGGTACATTTTGGCGTTCTGGATGATGGAGTATTTGGCGATGGTGCCCTCCAGGTCGTTCTGGAACAGGCGCTTGACCTCGGCGGTGTCCGCTCCGGCCCGGCGCAGGAAGGCCGCCGCCTCAAAGGTGCGGCCGCCGGTGCGCATGGAGAAGTTCTTGGTATCCAGCACGATGCCGGCCAGCAGGGCCTCGGCCTCCGCCCGCATCAGGTCGGTGGGGTCGGCGATGTACTGGAGCAGCTCAGTCACCAGCTCCGAGGCGGAGGAGGCGTAGGGCTCGTGGTAGTTGAGGGCGGCCCCCTCGATATAGGTGGCGGCCCGGCGGTGGTGGTCGATGACTGCCACCCGGTTGCAGGACTCCAGCACCTCCCGGGACAGCACCTGCTCCGGACGGTTGGTGTCCACCACCACCACCAGGGAGCGGTTGTCCATCATCAGCAGAGCCTCCTGGGGCGCGAGAAAAGCGCCCCGGTACTCGCTCAGCTGGGCCAGCCGGTCAGACAGGACCTTACTGGGGGGAGAGCCAGCCTCCTGGATGATATAGGCGGGGACTCCCTTCTTCCGGGCGATGGCAAACACGCCGGCGACGGCGCCCACACAGTCGTTGTCCGGGGACTTATGCCCCATGATAAACAGACCGGAGGAGTCGGACACCAGGGCAGAGAGGGCATTGGCCATGACCCGGCTTTTCACCTTGGTGCGCTTCTCGGTCTCCTTGGACCGTCCGCCGAAGAACTCAAAGGTGAACTTGTTGCGGATGACCGCCTGATCTCCACCGCGGGACAGCGCCATCTCGATAGAGAGGTTGGCAAACTGCATCAGCTCCTGGAAGGTGGAGCCGTCCTTGCCCACGCCGATGGACAGGGTGGCGGACAGGCCGCTGGGGTTGACCACCTGGTGGATGGTGTCCAGGATGTCGAATTTCTGATCCACGAACCGGGAGAGGTACTGCTCCTCAAAGAGGAAGAGGTACCGGTCCCGCTCCATCCGCCGCAGCATCCCGCCGGTCCCGTCCACCCAGGCGTCCAGACGGGCGTTGATCTCTGAGTAGATGGTGGAGCGCTGGTTCTCCGTGAGGTTTTTCATCAGATCCTCATAGTTGTCCAGCAGCAGCACCGCCGCCACCGGCCGGCTGGCCTGATAGCGGTCCCGCACAGCGGACAGCTCGGTCACATCCACCCAGTAGGTGGTGGCCAAAAAGCCGCCCCCCCGCTCGCTGGCCCGAACCAGGTGTCCGTATACCAGAAAGCGGCGTCCAGCAAAGGCCACGTCGCCGGGACATTCGTTCTTGCCCTCCAGCAGCCAGCGGGTATCAAAGCCGGGGATCACGGCGGACAGCTTGGCGTCAAACAGGTGCTCCCCGTCATCCGTCAGCTTCAAAAAGCGGTCGTTGGTCCAGATGATGTCGCCGCTCTCCGGACGGAAGATGACCATGGGCAGCGGGGAGTTGACCATGGTGTCCTTGGCGGCCACGTCCACTGTGCCGGTGATGTTCTCAATGTACTTGGTCACCTCACGGCGGCGCTTGCTGAGATTGGCGCGGTGGTACAGCCCCAGCAGGGCCACCACCACAAGCTCCAGCGCCGCCAGCGGCAGGCTGAACAGGGCGGAGGCCAGGGCAAATACCACCAGACAGACAAAGTAGAGCTGGAGGCTGGGCTGAAACAGCTGATGTAATTTTCGATTCAAGAAGGGGACCTCCTTCCAGGCGATGAAATCAGGAGTTTATTATATCAGATGGTGGAAAGAAATACAACCAAAACCGCCCACCCCGGAGTTTTTTACAGAACAATATATAGAACGGGCCACCCATCCGCTCGCAGCAAAATAGGTGCCCCGTTATCATCATGTTTTGGCTCCAATTCTGAATACCAGGCAAATCTGGAGCTACTGAGCGTTCAGCTCGGCAAAGCAATCCAAAAGCCACGTATATTCTTTGTAAAAAATGGTCCGATTTTCTCTGTCGTACTCGCTGAGACCCCAGGCGATCCGCACTTCTAAATCGAGGCGATAGCAATTGCTAGTCAGACACCGATGCTCGGGTTCTATGATTAAGTAAATTAAATCACCCAAATACTTGCGATAAGACTTAAAATACTTTTGATTACGTTCTGTCGGAAACAGACGATAGGAAATAAAATGAAGCTCATCGCCGAGAGCTGGGTTAGCCTGATGGCTAATGCTGTGAAGAATCGTAAACTTAAATCCCTCTATAAATGGCTTTGAGAAGGTGCTCAGAGGCAGGGGGGCAACATCATAATTCTCCGAGAGCCATTGCAACAGTTCCTCGGTTGTCTTTAAGGGAATAATTTGATAATTCATGACGCAATCGGATATTTTTTACTGGTTTTAGTGGAGAACAATGAGGAAACAACAAGCGACTCGGGAGAAACGGAGGATACCTCAACATTTTTCCCAAAATCATTGAGGGATAAGCCGAGCCACTGGCCATGAGTCAAGTCATAAACCTTTGCGTCCTTTGTGGTGTAAACGGTGACACGATCAACATTTGTGGGGATAAGTACAACGCCAATGTATGCAGTACCAATAGAGGTTGCAGGAAAATTGATGGTAGTTAGGTTTTCACCGTCGCCGAGAACATCGTACGTTTTGTGGGAAAAGGCACTTGTACTACAAATCTCAATTTTCTTATACTGAAAAGCACTGAAGGAACAAGAGCCAGACCAAGTCATGTGCAATTCACACCTCTCACCGTTGCTACGGTAGATCAACCAATTGCCAAAGTTCGTAACTCTGGCGTTGTCATGAAGCGTTTCTTCTGTCAAAATAGGAATAGTTATTTCTGTTTCGTTACCTGCACTTATATCACTTGTAGAAGCGGCGAAGGTGGGTAAAGGGAACACACTTAAAGCAAAAATAATAGAGAGGCAAGTGAAGAGTGAAAGCAGTCTTTTTTTCATTTCAAACAAGTCCTTTCCATTAAATTTTAATGATTTCCTATGGGTTATCTATGGAGCATTTTAGCACAACAACAAATATATGTAAATAACTCTTTTCGATTTTGTGGAAAATACACAACCTCTTCACCCCGGGGTGGTCCAAAGAAAAACTACCCGCCAGTGGGAAAAAATATTGGTCTCAGAGCCGTTCAGCCGTTGCAACTGGAAAAAAAGGCTGGTATAATAGAGCAACAAGCGTTTTACCGCAGTACCGCGGCAGAGCAGAGCCGGAGCCCCGGCCGCATCCGCCGAAGCAGCGCGCCCGGGAACGGGCGGCGGCCCTATGCCTGTTAATTTACTACCTTTAGGAGGCTGTTCCATTATGCAAGAGATCAAGATCACCCGCGCTCAGACTTTGAAGGAGAAGCCCGAGTCCTCCACTCTGGTGTTCGGCAAGAGCATGACCGA
>JBMNQB010000028.1:0-15274 GCA_050943915.1 Lawsonibacter sp. | reverse complement strand
AGGATGTCAAAAAACTTGCGGATGCCCGAGGGCTTGATATTCTGGATCTTCTGAGAAATGATCTGATCGTAGTTCATGAAAAGACAAACTCCCTTTCCTGTGGCTCCGGGCGGCGGAATACCAGATGTTTTTCCTTATATTTCTTCAAAATGAAGTGGGTGGCGGTGCCGGTGACTCCCTCCAGGGGGGCCAGGCGCTCGCCAACGAACTGGGCGACCTCCCGCAGGGTGCGGCCTGAGATGATGACGGTCAGGTCGAAGGCGCCGCTCATCAGGTACATACTCTCTACCTCGTCATACTGGTAGATGCGCTCCGCGATGCGGTCGAAGCCGTCGAGGCTCTGGGGCACGACCTTCACCTCGATCAGGGCGGTGACACTCTCCCGCTTCACACGGTCCCAGTCGATGATAGCCTGATAGCCGAGGATCGTGCCGCTCTCCTCCAGATGCTTGAGTTCTTCCTTTACCTGTGCCTCGGTCATGCCTGCCTGTGCGGCCAGCTGTGCCGGGGACTGCGTGCAGTCCTGTTCCAGCAGTTCCAACAGAGTGTACATATCCTGAGACCTCCTGATCCTTTGTATTTTCCCGGACCTGCCGAGAGGCGGTCTGAGATCCCCACCATTATAGCTGATTTTTCCCCGGAACGCAACGGAGAACCTCGGGCGGGCATTTGGAAAAAGCGCGCCTGCCGCAGTACAGGTGCGGCAGGCGCGCTTGACAGATGATCCTACTCCTCACAGCAGAGGAGATAAGAGCGGGTGTCGGAGAGCAAGTCAGGCCACAGCCTTCTTGTGCCTCCACTTCTTCATGTTCAGCACCAGCAGGGCTGCCACGATACACAGGCCGACGATGTCGGTGACCGTACCGGGAATGAACATCAGCAGGCCGCCGCCCACCAGGATAAAGCGCTCCAGGATGTTCAGCTTCCACAGCATCCAGCCCTGGAATCCAGCGGACATGACGGATACGCCGATAAAGGCACTGATGAATACAGAGATGATCTCTACGACCCCGCCCTGCATCATCATAGCTGGATTATAGCAGAAAGCAAAGGGGACCATGAAGCCCGCAAAGCCCAGCTTACAGGCCTCAATCGCGGTGGTCATGGGACTGCACTTGGCGATCCCGGCGCCGGCATAGGCCGCCAGAGCCACAGGAGGCGTGATGGCGGACAGGCAGGCAAAGTAGAACACGAACAGGTGAGAGGTCAGGGGAGTGAGGCCCAGCTTGATGAGGGAGGGGGCCAGAATGGAGGCTGCGATGACGTAGGCCGCCGTGGTGGGCAGGCCCATACCCAGGATGATGCAGGTGATCGCGGTGAACAGCAGGGAGGGGAAGAGCAGGCTGTGGGCCGCCTGGATCATCATATCGCCGAAGATCACGCCGATGCCGGTGAGAGACACCATACCGACTACAAAGCCGGCACAGGCACAGCCGATGACGATGGACATAGAGCTGAAGGCGGACTTGGCCAGGGCGGGGATGATGCTCTTCAAAGTGAAGCGCTTCTGCTTGTCAAACAGCATGACTACGGGCACCGCACAGGTAGCCCACAGGGCGGAGTACAGAGGGGAGTACTGGGCAACCAGCAGACAGTAGATCAGAATGGCGATGATCAGCAGATAGATCCAGCCGCTCTTGAGCACCTCGCGGGGTTTGGGGATGTCCTTGGGATCCATCAGCTTGACGTCGGCCAGCTCAGACTGGCTGATGACGGCCACGGCGCAGCCCCAGTAGTACAGCAAAGCCGGGATCACTGCGGCAATTACAATATTGATATAGTTGGTCTCGGTAAAGGCTACCATCAGGAAGGCACCCGAGCCCATGACCGGGGGGAGGATCTGGCCGCCGGTGGAGGCCACGGCCTCGACGCCGCCGGAGAAGGCGGGCTTATAGCCCCGGGATTTCATCAGAGGGATAGTGAAGGTGCCGGTGCCCACCACGTTGGCCACTGCGGAGCCGTTGATAGAGCCCATCAGGCCGGAGGCCACAACGGCGGACAGGGCGGGGCCGCTCTTGATCTTTCCGGTGAGGGAAATGGCGATCTTATTGATAAATTCAGAGCAGCCGGAGGCCTCCAGGAAGGCGCCGAACATGACGAACATGAAAATTACGGTGGCGGATACGCTCATGGTGGTACCGAACAGTCCATCCAGATCGGTGGCCAGGAACTTGCAGATCCGTTCCAGGGAGTAGCCGCGGTGGGCGATGGCCAGGGGCAGATTGGGACCGGCCATGGCATAGGCCACAAAGATCAGAGCCAGCACAGGCATGATGTAGCCCAGGATGCGGCGGGCACACTCCAGGGTCACGATGCCCAGCACAGCGCCGGCAAAGGTGGCCATCCAGGTGGTCTGGCTCAGCCGTTCTGTCAGGTGGTGCACCTCGTCCTGTGCCATCCACCAGGCAACCCAGGTCAGGACAATCAGGGTGATGTCGATCAGGCGGCAGAAAATCCGGAATGCCTTATTTCCGGCAAACTTGTCCTTAAAGACGTGCTTGTACAGGGGATTGACCAGCAGCACCAGGGTCAGCGCAAAGCTGAGATGGATGCCGCGCTGGGTCACGAAGTCTTTCAAGCCGAAGAAGCCGGTATAGATGTGGAAACAGGTCATGGCGATGGCCACGATGGTGGCGATCTTTACAAATAGGTCCTTTTTCCCGTCCTCTACCGCTTTGGCGGCGGCCAGCTCACTGTCCAGTGAGGTCACATCGATCTCTTTATACTTTTTTTCAGACATAATGGGAGTCCTTTCCTCTTGGATTCACATTGAAGCCATTGTTCTCCTAAACACACACTTACGAAGGCGAAAGGGCCGGGGCCGAGATTCTCAGCCCCGGCTCCTCCGCCTAATCATACAAATTTTGGGATACTGCTGATCTTACAGCAGACCGGCCTCGGTGTAATACTTGGTCGCACCGTCGTGCAGGGGGATGGGCATATTGGTGCACAGGAAGGAGGGGTCAGTCATCTCAGAGAGCAGGGCGTTGCCGGCCGCCATATCAGCGGTGTTCTCATTCATGGCCTTGCACAGGTCATAGACCAGGGTCTCGTCCATATCAGCGCTGACGATGATCAGGCACTTCACGCCGAAGGTCTTGGTCTCCTTGTCCTGCCCGGTGTAGGTGCCGGCGGGAATGGAGGACTGGATGTAGGCCTCGTTGCTAGCCAGGATGGCGTCGATCTCCTCCTGGGTGTAGTCCAGGACCACGATGTCCTTGGTGGCCGCCAGGTTCAGCTGGCCGCCGATGGGCAGGCCGGCGAAGCCAAAGGCTGCGTCGATGATGCCGTCGCCCACGGAGTCAGCGCCGTCGCCCAGTCCCAGGTTCTCCAGGTTGGTGTTCTCAGCGGTGATGTCCATCACATTGAAGGCATCCAGACAGGAATTCTCGGTGGCGGAAGCGGCGGGGCCGACGGCCACGCGCTTGCCCTTCAGGTCGTGAACGAACTCCAGGCCGGAGTCCTTCAGCGCCACGCCGCTGGAGACGGAGGTATACACCGCGCCGATGACGCGGACATTGTCCAGAGCCTGGGTAAACTTACCCTGACCGTTGTAGCCACTGAGTACCACATCGGCAGTAGCTACGGCCACGTCGACCTCACCGGAGGCCACATCCTGAACATTCTGGAAAGAGCCAGTGGAGGTCTGGGTGTTGCACTTCACGCCGTCCACCTGATTGGTCCACACCTGGGACAGAGCCGCACCGGCAGGATACAGGGAGCCGCCGGTATCACCAGTGCCGAAGGTCATAATCACATTGCCGCGGGAAGGAGTAGCTGAGCCTGAGCCGGAGCCGGACGTGGCGCCAGAACCGGAGCCGCCGCCGCAGCCGGCCAGCAGGGACAGCATCATGGTCGCGCTTATCAGGGTCGCCATTACTTTTTTCATTGTTTTCTCCTCTTTCTCCTTAAATTTTGGCCACTTGGAACCGCCGCAGCGGCCCACAGATCCGATACTCTCTGGTGCGGCAGAAGTAGAGAGCAATCCCGTTTTGAAGGATAGGATCCAACTATGTGGATGGATGAATTATACTACACGCCCCTTTGATTTGCAACAGTTTTTGGCTATTTTTCTATTTTGGGGAAGATGTCTGGCGGAGCGGTACAGCGCCTCTTTCCATGGAACGTAGAAGATGGAGGGGGACAATTTCTGTCAGCCAAATCCCCGGGCCTGGGGATTTTGACGCAGCAGCGACTCCAGATGGTCCCGCAGTCCGATGTTCCCCCAGCGGACGCAGGCGTCCAGAAGGACCTCCTGGACGGGGCCAATCCATGCGCTCCACAGGAACAGCTGGCAGGCAAAGTTTTGGTCTGCTTCCAGCTGCTCCAAAACCGCACGGAGGAAGTCGTCGTCCCACATATAAGGCTCCACAGACTCATCCAGAAGTACCTCTGCGGCCTCCGGTTCCTTCAGATGCTCCTGGGCCGCATCCAGCAGGGTGCGCCACAGCCGCAGGGCCAGGGCGGGATCCCGGCGGCGGACGGCCTCCAAAAGCGCATCGGTAAGCCCATCCTGGATCAGCTGCTGCTCCTGGGGGGAAAAGACGTGGGGAAAGCGATGGAGCAGCAGCTCGCACAGCGCGTTCTCGTTGCGGGCAAGGTCCCAGCACCGCACCGTTTCCTCCGGAGAAAAGTAGTCGTGAAAATACGCCTTCCAGTGGTGGGCCAGGACCGCCTCATAGTCTTCGGAGGACGGCGCACTGTCCCCGCCGCAGAAAAATCCCTCTACCTCGCACAGCCCCTCCAGGATCCGGCATAACCAGTCAGGCCAGACTGGGACGGAGCCGTCGGCGGGGATCTGGGGCAGAAGCGCCTGCCAGAAGGAGCCCAGCCGTTCCATTGAAAGTGCGAACTCCGGAGCAAAGACCTCTGTACCGCCCTGAGCGGCGGCCAAAAGCTTTTCTGCGTCCAGGACCGGATACTTTGCGAAAAACGCGCGGAGCAGCCCCAGCCGATCAGGTTCCAGCCCCCCAGCGGAGCGCAGTCCCCTGGAGATCCCGTAGGCAGTCAGCTTCCAGAGTGGCTCCCGGGCGCCTTCCTCTCCGCCGCAGTATATCCGCAGCCCCTCCAGAATGGCGAAGGTCCCCTGCTCCAGCGGGATCAGTGCGCGGTCGATCTGAGCCGCGCGCTCCCCACTGCTCCGGCCGGCCGCAGCCCTTCTGGCGCCGGGGAGGGAGGACAGATCCCCGCAGTCCCCGCACCAGCCGCACTCCCAGCGGCTTCCCCGGACTGTCACAGGGGAACCGCACCACGGACAGCGAATTGACATACCAACCGCCTCCTTTTTATGTTTAAAGGTATTGTATCACGAAACGGGTGGGTTGGGCGACAAAAATGCTCCGCTGAGAGCAAAGAGATCTCAGCGGAGCAGATGGAAGGCTTTTGCTTGACCGGGTTCAGACCTTACGGATGATGCCCATGGGGGTAGACTCGCTGGACTGGCCCAAGGGGTTGTCCCCCAGGATCCTGGCCAGCTGGTCCATGGAGGGCTCTTTTTGGGAGAAGCCCAGAATATTGGCCCCCAGGTCGTTGATGTCCACAATGGCTACCGGATGGCCCAGGGCGGCGGCCAGCTTCCCGGCGGTGCCATTGGGGTCGTCGGGGGTGAGGACCACATAGTGGTCGTAGGGCGGGATGGTCCCCTCGGTGGGGCCGTCGATCCCCCGTGCCTTGGGGCCGGCGACGATGTAGAACCAGCCCCGTTGACGGAAGAGCTTGCCGATCACGCTGCAAAAGGCGGCAAAGAGGATCCGCAGAGTGCCGCACTCCTGAAGGGCCATCTCCATGGTCTCCGGAATACCCAGGCCGATGCCGGCAGGTGTCTTGGTGACATAGCGGCTGAGGGTGACAGCCAGCTTGCGGGGCTTGATGTCCTCCATGGGAATGGCGCGGCTCTGGGTACAGGCCACCGCTTTCTCCGAGATAAAGAGAATGTCTCCCTCCTGCATCCTGTCCCCGGCGTACTGAAGCACCACGTCCTCCATGCGGTCCGCCTTAGTGATCAGGTGGGTCTTGATGGGGATACGCTGATAGTCCACGCCGTCCACGGTACGGATCAGCTGCTTGCCCGGGTTGGCACTGTATACGGTCTCTTCGCTCATTGGTATCGGCTCCTCTCCACGCGGGACGGGCCCGCGGTGTCATTGTCATTCCGTATTGTGTCCAGCCGCCCGGTATTTCACCCGGAGCGGGGAGGTCTGCGGGGGATCTCCCCCAAAACAGACCTATTATATCACCCTGATCTCCCGGTTTCCATACGGGCCGGGAATTTTTTTCGGTCAAATTTACTGAAAATCCTCCAGTTCCTCAGGCAGGGGACGTCTGCGGTGCTCTGCCGGCCCCCACGCCGGCAGCGGGAGCCGCTGCATGGCCCCAAAGGCCCGGGCCTTCAGCCCCGGATAGCGGCCGTTCAGCTCGTAGATCAGTTCCTTGATCTCCTGCCGCTTGGTGTTGCCGTTGGCGGGGCAGGGATTTTCCACCACAGGCAGGTCAAGGCGCTCCGCTGTGTGGCGGATCAGGTTTTCCCCGCAGTAGAGCAGAGGGCGAATCTGGGTGATCTCCGTCCGGTCCAGCCAGGTCACCGGCTGGAAGCAGGAGAGCCGCCCCTCGAAGATCAGGGACAGGAAAAAGGTCTCCACCGCGTCATCATAGTGGTGCCCCAGAGCGATCTTGTTCAGCCCCCGCTCCTTCAGGGCGCTGTGCAGCGCCCCCCGGCGCATTTTGGCGCACATGGAGCAGGGGTTCTTCTCCCTGCGCACATCAAAGATGATGTGGTGGATCTCACTCTCCAGCAGAGTGAAGGGGACGTCCAGCTCCCGGCACAGCTGGGCCACCGGCGCGAAGTCCATCCCCGGACGTCCATCGGCGTGGCCCATGTCCAGGGTGAAGGCCTCCACCTGGAATGGAACAGGGTAGAATTCACGCAGCTTGGCCAGGGCCATCAGCAGCATCAGTGAGTCCTTACCGCCGGAGACGCCCACGGCGATGCGGTCGTTGGGGGCGATCATCTCATAGTCCTCCACACAGCGGCGGACCAGGGAAAGAATACGGTTCATTTTACGTCCTCCCAAGGGGAAAAGCTCCGGTTTCCGGAACATTTTCAGTTGGTAAAATTGAAAATTGAAAACGAGAAAATAAGAGATATATTGCGATAGAAAGAGAAAATAAGAGATTTTGGCGCGTGAATCAAAAAATGAGAAAAAACAGGTTGACACTGCGCCGCCCAACTACTATAATACAAAATGTTCCGCTTGTACAGTGGAGCAGCTGATTTTGTTGTAAATCAACTTTTTGATAAGTAAAGTAGAGGAAAATGGAGGTTTTACCTATGTCCACTTTTATGGCCAACAAGGGTAACATCGAGCGCAAGTGGTATGTCCTTGACGCTGCGAACAAGCCCCTGGGCAAGACCGCTGCCACCGCCGCTACCCTGCTGCGCGGCAAGCATAAGCCCGAGTTCACCCCCCACGCCGACTGCGGCGACTGCGTGATCATCATCAACGCCGAGAAGGCCATTCTGACCGGCAAGAAGCTGGATCAGAAGTACTATCGCCACCACTCCGGCTGGGTCGGCGGCCTGAAGGAAGTCAAGTACCGCACCCTGATGAGCGAGCGCCCCGAGCTGGCCATGAAGCTGGCTGTCCGCGGTATGCTGCCCAAGAACATCATCAGCAAGGATTCTCTGACCCGCCTGAAGATTTATCGCGGCGGTGAGCACGAGCACGCCGCCCAGAAGCCCGAGATCTGGGCTGCCGAGTAAGCAGGAGGTAGACGATCATGTATAAGAGCAAGAAGCCTTATTTTTACGGTACCGGCCGTCGGAAGTCCTCCGTGGCCCGTGTGCATCTGTTCCCCAATGGGACCGGTGCCATCACCATCAACGGCCGTGACATCGACGATTATTTCGGCCTGGAGACCCTGAAGCTGCTGGTCCGCCAGCCCCTGGTCACCACCGAGCAGCTGGGTAAGGTGGACATCGTTGCCACTGTCACCGGCGGCGGCGTCACCGGTCAGGCCGGTGCCATCCGTCATGGTGTGGCCCGCGCCCTGCTGCTGGCCAATGAGGAGTTCCGCCCTGCCCTGAAGGCCGCCGGCTTCCTCACCCGCGATCCTCGTATGAAGGAGCGTAAGAAGTACGGTCTGAAGGCCGCCCGCCGCGCTCCCCAGTTCAGCAAGCGCTGATCTGCGGCAAACGCTGTATCAATATGGTTCAAAACCCCGGAAAACCAAGGTTTTCCGGGGTTTTACTATATTTAAACGTATGGTTTCCCCTAATTGAAAGGAGAGCTGCCGCTTGGAACAGCTTCAGCCCCTGGAAGCGTCGCTTCCAGGGGCTGTTTACACAGATCCGATCAGCTCAGGTGAAGGCCATAGAAGCCCACCAGGGACAGGGCCATCAGCCCGGCAGTGATCAGGTTGATGGGCAGACCCTGAAAGCATCGGGGACAGCTGGTCAAGCTGACCTCCCGGCGCAGGCCGGCAAAGCACATCATGGCCACTGTGGCCCCGGCGCCGCCGAACAGGGCATAGAGAAACGCTCCGCCTGGACCGTACCCCCGCTGGGCGATGAGCAGCGCCGTGCCCATCGCCGCGCAGTTGGAGGTAATAGAGGCCAGGTTCTCATCCATCCGCCGAGACAGCTCCGGGATGCAGGCCCGCAGAACATACCGCAGGCCGGCCACCACAAAGGGGCCGGTCAGGGCGAAGGCCAGCGTCTGAAAATAGCTCAGGGCGAAGTGCCGCAAAAGCTGGTTTACTGCCCAGGCGGCCAGTGCAGTTATCACCATCACTGACGTCAGGCTGTATCCCGTGCGCCAGGCGTCCAGGGGATCACGGAACGCCTGGGTCCGGGATCCGATCCCCAGACAACTGACCAAAATAAAGTTTTCTGACAGCAGGGCCGCCAAAGCGATCCCTGTCAACTGAACTGCCGTCATATCCGGCTGCCTCCTCTCTGGCGGTCCCAGTCAGACCTCACCGTCAACATAGTCCACTTCTCCCTTCGTGTCCAGGCTGGCCACAATGGCCAGGGCCCGGTTTACACAGGTGGTGACCGCCTCTGAAGTGGCGGTAGCGCCGGACACCGCCTCCACCGCATTGCTGCCGGAGGAGCGGATGGTTCCGGAGCGTCCGGTGTACTGGCTGAGGTAGCCGCTCTCCATGGCCTTTGTCCCCACGCCCACTGTTTCACGGTGGTCGGTAACTGCCACACCGGTGACCTCGCCGTTGGTATTGACGCCCACTACCGCAGTGAGCACGCCGCCGAAGCCGTTGGCCTGGACCTCCACACAGTAGCCGACCAGACCGCTTTCGTTGTAGCCGGCGGTGATGCTCAGTGCGCCCGATGCGCGGTAGGGAGTTTCAGAGCGGACCGTGGCCTGAGGCATGACCTGGGCCAGCAGGGTCTGCTGGGCCGCGGTCTCCGCACGGACGGCGGCGTAGTCCGTTGCCCGATGGACCCCGAACACCATGCCGCAGGTCACGGCAAACACCGCGGCCAGAGCCGCCAGCTGCCGAACAGTGCCCCGCAGCTCGTCCAGATAGCCCTCGCCGGGCATGGTGCCGTCCCCGGCCCGGGCCAGGAATTTCACCTTGGGAGGCACGAAATGGATGGCGGCAGCGCTGGCACGCAGGTGCTCTGCCCAGCCCCGAACCGCTTCAAAGCGGCCCACGCCAAAGCGCCGGGGCAGGGCGGCGCGGTCCAGCAGCCAAACGCAGCAGTTCATGGTGAGAATGGCCCAGCCCACCCCGTCAGGATAGGAGCCGAAGTAGCGCAGCAGCACAGTCAGCACGCCGCAGCCCATCCCGAACAGGGTCTGCCCCACTGGTGTGACCGGTGTAGTGGTGTAATCGGAGGCCATGAACACCGCCCCCAGCACCAGACCGCCGCTGCACAGCTGGGCAGTCATCCAGGCCAGCGCCCCCCCATTTCCCCGGGGGAAGAGCAGGGTCAGCAGGGCGACGGTCCCCAGATAGGACAGGGGGATGCGGGGGGAGATCACGCGCCGCCCCACCAGGTACACCCCGCCCAGCAGAAGCATGAACACCGGCGCTCCGCCCATTGCGCCTCCGTGCTGCCCCAGCATCAGCTGGCTCAGGGTCAGGTCGGGCAGCGCTCCGGCGTGGAGCAGGGCCATCGGGGTAGGGGAGGAGACCGCGTCCACCGCTCCAAACAGCGGAGTTTTCTGGAACGCGTCCACCCAGGTGGTCATCAGGCCGGGAAAGGTACACAGCAGCGCGCGCCCCGCCAGGGCGGGGTTCATAAAGTTCCGCCCCAGTCCGCCGTAAAACTGCTTGACCACCACAATGGCAAAGACGCCGCCCAGCACCGGGGCCCAGTAGGGCGCGGTCACCGGAAGGCTCATGGCCAGCAGCAGGCCGGTGACGCAGGCGGACAGGTCGCCCACTGTATTGCTCAGCCCAATCAGCCGGCGGTAGCCGTACTCCGCCCCCACGCAGGCTGCCACGGACACAAGGGTCAGGGCCAGCACCCGGGGGCCGAACAGATAGACCGCCATACCCAGGGCGGGCAGCAGGGCTACGATCACATCCAGCATCGTGGAGGAGATGCTGGATACCTGGGCGATCTGCGGGGATGACCGGCGGATCACAGGTCCGTTCTGACTCATTCCTGCTCGCCTCCTTCCCTTGGGAGCTGTCTGGCCTGACGGACCAGATCCGCCAGGGGGATATGCGAAGGACAGATATAGGAGCAGCAGCCGCACTCCATGCAGTCCTCCAGATGGAGCTCCGGGAGCCGCTCCCGCTCGCCCATCCGCATGGCCCGGTAGACCGACACCGGGTTCAGGTTCATGGGACAGCTGGAGACGCAGTGGCCGCAGCGGACACACACCGTCTCCGTCTGACTGGCGGAGTTGTGCTCCTGATCTGTGAGGCACAGCAGGGCGTTGGTGTTCTTCACCACCGGGGCCTCCAGGTCACCCTGCACCGTTCCGGTCATAGGGCCGCCGGTGAGGATGACCGCGGGCTCCTCCCGCAGGCCGCCGGCCGACTCCAGCAGGCAGCGCAGAGGGGTGCCGATGGGGACCCACAGGTTCCGGGGCCGTGCCACCGCGCCGCCGCTCACCGTCACCGCCCGGTGGGTCAGGGGACTTCCCTTCATCAGGGCGGAGCGCACCATATACACCGTGGCCACGTTGAATACAGAGCATTTCACATCCAGCGCCGACTGACCCGGCGGCACCTCCCGCCCGGTCACGGTGCGGATCAGCTGCTTTTCCATGCCCAGGGGATAGCGGGTCTGGATGGTAAGCAGCTCCACCGCCCGCTTTTTCCGGCGCAGGCGGCGCTCCAAAAACTCCACCGCGTTGAGTTTGTCCCCGGCTACCACCAGCACGGCCCGCTCCACCCGGAGCAGCCGGGCCATCATCTGCACACCTTGAAGGACCTGGTCCCCCTTCTCCAGCAGCAGCCGGTGGTCGGCGGTCAGATAGGGCTCACACTCGGCGGCGTTGACGATCAGGGTGTCCACACGGCCCACCGCCTGGCGCAGGCGCAGGTGGGTGGGGCTGGCGCCGCCGCCCATGCTGGTGATCCCTGCCCGGCAGATCCGGTCCAGGGCTTCCTTCCGGTCCAGCCGGGACCAGTCCATGGGCTCCGGCAGATCGGGACATGGGGTGTCTTTTCCGTCGTTGTCAATGACGATGGCGTCCCAGCTTCCGCCCCAGGGATGGGGCCTGGGCTCGATGGCGCGCACCCGGCCGGAGACGCTGGCGTGGACATAGACGCCGTTGTCCTCCGGCTCGGCGATGACCTGTCCCACAGTCACCAGGTCCCCGGGCCGGACCACCGGGACCGCTCCGCCGCCGCTGCACATAGTCAGGGGAATGATCACCTGATCGGGTTCCGTCTCCAGGGGGACAATGGGTTTGCGCCTGGTGCTCTCTTTATAGGAAACGGGGTGGACCCCGCCCAAATAGCTTCGCCGCATGGCTACCTCCCAGGCCGTTCCGCCGGACGCCTCGCGCCCGGCCGGCCTTCTGTTTCGGTCAAATTTCGATCCGTGTATATCATACTCAACTGAGGCCCTTCTGTCCAGTCGTCCGGAGAAAAATTCACATTTTCCTAAATTTTATCCGGCTTTTCTGGGAATTTTGTGTCCATTTTCCTGTTCCGGCATAGGCTGTGTCAGGAGGTGACGCGATGGAGCGCCGCACTGGACCTGACCCGGGGCTGGACGCTGAGGGGACTGCGGCCTGGGACACACTGAGCACCGTGGCGGTCAGCCTGGTGCTGCTGCTCTTTGCCCTGCTGCTGTCCCTGCGGGCTGTCCGGCTCCAGCGGGACAGCCTGGCCGCCCGTTCCGGAGAAGCCGCTTCGACTCCGGAAATCACCGGACTGCGCCGCGCCGCAGGAGCCCTGGTCCTGCCGCCGCTGACCTTCTTTTTCAGGCTGGCGCTGGAGACCTGGAGGAGCGCTCCGGATCCTGAAGGCTCCGCCGGGATCAATGCCTGGGCCTCGCTCCTGGTCCTGGCGGCCGCGCTGCTGCGGTACTACGACCTGACTGTCATCCAGCCCGGGCCGGGCGGGGGATGAAATCGGGAGAGCGCCGCGGCGCTCTCCCGATTTTCATGTATTTGGGGGAAACCAGCGGGACAGGATCTCCGCCACCCCGTCCTCATCATTGGAGGGGGCGGTCAGGTCGGCGGCTGCCAGCGTCTCCGGTGCGCCGTTGGCCATGGCCACCCCGATCCCAGCGGCTTTCAGCATGGAGATGTCGTTGGTGCCGTCACCAAAGGCGGCGGCCTCCCGGGGATCGATCCCCAGGGCCGCGCACAGTGCCAGCAGAGCGTGGCCCTTGGTAGCCCGGGCGTCGTTGACTTCCAGGTTCTCCGGCATGGAGATGGAGAGCACAGCCTCTGGATACCGCGCCTCCAGCCAGGTCTTTACCCGGGCCCGCTCCTGCAGATCCGGGAAATAGAACTGCATTTTCTGAATGTCGCTGCCCGCCGTCCGGACGGCTGCACGAAGGTCTGCGCAGCGGCGGCGCGTCATGCGGACCAGTCGGACGGACTCCGGGTCCCGGATGTAGTGCTCCAGGTTGTCCAGATAGCGCCCCTCCATGTAACCGTCATCATTCTGAAAGCAGTCCACCGTGGCATGAATGGGCTCCATATCGTCGAAGATCCGCTCCGCTGTGGACAGAGGGATCTCCGAACGGTAGAGGACTCTGTCCTCCTTGCGGTCGTAGGCCTTGGCTCCGTTCATTAAAATGAAATACCGCAGGAAGGGCAGCTCCCGCACTTGCTCCGGGATCCCCCGGTAGATGCGTCCGGTGGCGATGACGATCTCGGCCCCTGCACGGGCTGCCCGCTCCAGGGCCGCTTGATTGCCTGGGGAGAGGGCCTTGTCATGGGTGAGCAGGGTACCGTCCAGGTCGGTCAAGATGAGCTTTGGCTGCATATCCTCACATCCTTAAAACTTTGCACCGCCGAACTCGGCCAGCTTCAGGCCCTTGTTCCGGTCGCTGACCCACTGGATGGACCACTGGGAGGCGAACAGAAGCAGCTGGTTGCCCTTATAGTCCTCCACCAGCTTGGCGTCGTTGGGCAGCAGCAGGTCCTCCTCCTTCAGCGGGGGAGCGTCCTCCTCCTCCCGGACGATCCACCGCAGATACTCGTAGGGAAGCCCTTCCTTATACAGCTCCACGTTGTACTCGCTGCGCAGGCGGTACTCCAGCACATCGAACTGCAATGTGCCCACCACGCCCACGATGACCTCCTCCATGCCGGTGTAGGGGGTCTTGAAGATCTGGATGGCGCCCTCCTGGGCAATCTGCTCCACGCCCTTGAGGAACTGCTTGCGCTTCATGGTATCCACAGAGCGGATACGCTCAAAGTGCTCCGGTGCGAAGGTGGGGATGGGGTCGAAGCAAAATTTCCTGCTGGGGGCGCACAGGGTGTCTCCAATGGAGAAAATACCCGGGTCGAACACGCCGATGATGTCTCCGGCGTAGGCCTCCTCGATGATCTCCCGCTCGGCGGCCATCAGCTGCTGAGGGCGGGACAGGCGGATCTTCTTGCCTCCCTGGACGTGGTAGACCTCGCGGTCTGCCTCAAACTTTCCGGAGACGATGCGCATAAAGGCGATGCGGTCCCGATGGGCCTTGTTCATGTTGGCCTGGATCTTAAAAACGAAGGCGGAGAAATCTTCGTCAAAGGAGCCGACCACATCGTCCCCGGCCTTCCGGGGAAGGGGGGCGGTGGTCATGCGGAGGAACTCCTCCAGGAAGGGCTCCACGCCGAAGTTGGTCAGGGCGGAGCCGAAAAACACCGGGGACAGCTTCCCGTGGCGCACCCGGTCCAGATCGAAGTCGCAGGAGGCTCCGTCCAGCAGCTCGATCTCGTCCACCAGCTGGTCCCGCTTGGCCTGCCCGATCAGGTCAGCCAGGGCAGGATCGTCCGGTTCGATCTCGGTGGCGGTGGCCGCCCGGGCGTTGGTGTTGGAGGTGAAATGGATCACCTTCCGGTTCTGCCGGTCGTAAACGCCCTTGAACTCCTTGCCGCAGCCGATAGGCCAGTTCATGGCGTAGGTGTCCAGCCCCAGCTCCTTCTCCAGCTCCTCGCACAGCTCAAAGGGATCCCGGGCCTCCCGGTCCATCTTGTTGATAAAGGTGAAAATGGGGATGTCCCGCATGGCGCACACCTTGAACAGCTTCCGGGTCTGGGCCTCCACGCCCTTGGCCGCGTCAATGACCATGACGGCGGAGTCGGCGGCCATCAGGGTGCGGTAGGTATCCTCCGAGAAGTCCTGGTGGCCCGGGGTGTCCAGGATGTTGATGCAGTAGCCCTCATACTGGAACTGCATCACCGAAGAGGTAACAGAGATACCGCGCTGCTTTTCGATTTCCATCCAGTCGGAGGTAGCGGCACGGGTGTTCTTCTTGCCCTTGACCTGGCCGGCCTGGGCGATGGCGCCTCCGTAGAGCAGGAACTTCTCGGTCAGGGTCGTCTTACCGGCGTCCGGGTGGGAGATGATGGCAAAGGTGCGGCGGCGCTTGATCTCAGATTCGTAATTCGACAAAAGGGTCCACTCCCTCTACTATTTGATATTCCAAGGATTTAACAAGTTATTTTATCATAGGCGGCCCCTGCCCGCAAGGGGGGAGACAGCCCATTTCCATGTATTTTGTAGGTTTGTCAATGATGTGTTACACATTGTGAAAAGCAAATAAGACCTGTTTTGGGGAGCGCCATGCGAGGGGGCGGATGGGGAAATTGTTATAAGCCCTCTCCCTGACCGCGAGCTGGGCCTT
>JBMNQB010000027.1:0-17275 GCA_050943915.1 Lawsonibacter sp. | reverse complement strand
GCCAAAAAATCACCCTGGTAGACCGCTGGTAGACCGGCCCCAAAAACGGGCAAAAGAAAAACCCCCGGAAGCCTTGTGCCGCAAGGCTTCCGGGGGTCGCGCCTGGTAGACATCTGGTAGACCGCGGTGGTCTACCAAATTGGAAGGGGAATCAAGACTGTGGAGCGCTGAGGTAGTCCAGAGCAAAGCGGACCAGCACCGGCGCGGCAGTTTTCAGGCACTCGTCCACAAAAATATTTTCCGCTACATGGAGTCCCAGACTGCTGTTGGGGAGCTGGGAATCATGGGAGCCTACCAGGAACTGGACGCCACGGCCGCCGCAAGCGTCGATCCAGCAGGCAAAATCGTCTGAGCCGAGAGAGGGCTCCGAAATCACCTGAAGATGTTCTCTGCCCAAGGCCTCCTCCACAGCGCGTGCGACCCGGTCTGCGATGTCCGGGTGGTTGTGGATGGCGGGCGTGCCGACATCGTGGACCAGAGCGCCCTCTGCGCCCAGCGCCCGGCAGCCCTCTGTGGTGATGCGGCGGATGGTGTCCAGAAGCTGCTGACGGATGGCGGGATCAAAGGCGCGCATCGCGCCGCGCATGGTCACTTGGTCAGGGATGATGTTGGGGGCGGTGCCGCCGTGGATCTCGCCAATGGTGAGGACGGCGGGGTGGGTGGGGGAATTGACCCGGCTGATCACGGTCTGGAGCTGGGTGAGGAGATAGCCGCTGACCATCACCGGATCCACACACTGCTGGGGATAGGCGCCGTGTCCCCCCTGGCCCGTGATGTGCCAGGTGAGGATGTCAAAGCTGGCGTTGCTGGGTCCGTACCGGAGTCCCACCATATCCCAGGGGAGCTTGGGGTCGCAGTGAAAGCCCACCACCGCTTCCGGAGGCTCTGGTCCCAGAACGCCCAGGGCCAGCATCCGCTCTGCACCGGCGCCCACCTCCTCGGCACACTGGAAGATCAGCTTGACCGTCCCATGGAGGCGGTCCCGGAGCCTGCACAGGGCCTTGGCTGCCCAGAGCAGGGCGGCGGTGTGGATGTCGTGTCCGCAGGCGTGACAGACGCCCTCGCGGCAGGAAGAAAAGGGCAGAGCAGTGTTCTCTGCCATGGGAAGGGCGTCGATGTCCTCACGCAGGGCGATGGTGGGGCCGGTGTGTGTGCCCCGGATAAGTGCGGTGAGGCCGGTCTCCAGCCCGGGGTGCTCCTCCACCTCAGCCCCCCAGCCTGTCAGAAGCTCCCGGATCAGCTGGGTGGTCCCATGCTCCTGAAAGGAGATCTCCGGCTCCCGGTGCAGCCGGTGGCGCAGGGCCTGGAATTCCGGATACCAGCCCGCCATCTCTGCCTGCCATTGTTCCATAACTGCCTCATCCTCTCTGGTATTTTCTTCATCATGCCGTGAAATGGTCCGGTTGTCAAGCGGGATCTGTAAAAAAGCTGAAAAGTGGGCCGCCCGAAGATTCGGACGGCCCTGTGGGGTCAGTAATTCTGGAGATAGCGGTCGGGCTGAGGCAGGTCCAGGTCGTCGGCGGTGAGGTCCCGGGTGTATGGGTTGAGCTGTTCGTTCAGCGTGGGGAGAATGTCCTCCGGCTGGAACACATAGCACCACTTGGAATTTCCTACCACTCCATCGCCTCTGCCGGTGAGTTCGCCCTGGGTGATGCCGGAGGAGAAATCCACCCCCATGGCCTGGGTGGCAAAATAGAGCATATCCGAGGCGGACAGATCAGTCTTGACATAGGTCTGAAAGAGCTCCACAAAGGCGGTGACCTTGGGGATCGAGTTCCAGGAGACTACCTTTTTGGCCAGGGCCACCAGCATCTGCCGGTGCATCTCCGCCCGGCCGGTGTCGGTATAGCCGCTGCCGTCGTTGTTGTGCCGGAAACGGGCTACCTCGAGAGCCTGTTTGCCGTTCAGATGGTGGTTTCCTGCCTGGTAATGGATGTGAAGCTCCTCACCCGGGGTCGGGTCATCGTAGTTCATGTCCTCCGGGATGTACACATCCACCCCGTCCAGCTCGTTCACCAGGGCGATAAAGCCCTTGGGATCCACCAGGATATAGTAGTCCACCGGGATGCCGAAGGTGTTTTGGATCTCCTCCTTCAGGGTCTCCGGGCTGGAGCCATAGAAGGCGGCATTGATCTTGGAGTATTTGGACCAGGTGCGGTGGACCGCGGTGTCCCGGGGAATGGAGACCATCCCCACTGTCTGCGCCACAGTGTCATAGCGGGCCAGGATGATAGTGTCGGTGTTGCTGCCCTTCACGTCCTTGCCCAGCAGGGCAAAGGTATAGACGCCGTCCTTCCGCACCAGAGCGTTGGGATCCTCCTCCGGCGGGGCGGCAGGCTGCCCGGTCTGGCTGCCGGAGGCAGGGGGAGAGACAGGCTCCGGCTGTTGGATCTCCGGGGCGCGGATGGCCAGCTGAAGGCCGATATAGGTGGCGACGATGACAGCGGAGATCACAACCAGGACCATGTACAGGCGGAACCAGATGCTGTGTCTACGGCGCCTGGCGTTCCGCCGCGCAGGCTGTACCCTCCGCCCGCCCGATGTATGTGCCCTGCTGCGGCTGGGATATTCGGAATGTCCGGAGCGGCTGGAGTGGCTGGATGTGTGCCGCTGGGACCGCGTATCTGTATGTGCCAGGGTGATCCCTCCTGTCTGTGGGTCATGCTTCACCAGTATATCGGATTCACTGGGATTCGGCAAGAGGAACGGGGGCTTTTTCAGGAAAAATTAAGTTTTCCAGTCGAATTGTCCGAAACTGCCAAAAATGGCGTGGTTTTTTCTTTTCATCCCGGGAATTTTGTGCTAGACTTGACCCAGAAATCTTGCTGGGAAAGGCGGGGTGTCCCATGTATGAGGAACAGATCCAAACCATCACGGCCCAGGTGGCGGAGGCCCTGGCGGAGCAGGCGCTGCCCTTTGCCCCGGACCGCCGGGCGGCGCTGGACCTGCTGCACGCCCCGGGCTGGGCGGAGGAGCTGGCTCAGCTGCTGCCCATCCGGCGGCGGCTGGAGTGCGGCGAGGTGCTGGAGCTGTGCTCCCCCATCCTGCCCAAGCTGTCCCCGGTGCCGGAGGACGGCTGGCTGTCCTTCTGTTACCGCTATATCCGCAGTATTCTCTACCCGGAGGGGGGCTTTGCCCCGGACGGGGAGGAGTACGCCGATGGAGCCCGCTTTTATCTTACGGTCCTCCAGGTGCTGCTGGACCAGGAGCGCAGGACACTGCCCTTCGATCCCCTGGCGGACTTCCGCTTTCTGACGCCGGAGGAGTACTCCGCCTGTGACAGTGCCCGGGAGTATGAGAGGTTTTTGACCTGCTTCCGTCGGGAGCACATCTATGAGCTGATGCGTCTGGGGCAGGAGGTCACCCCCTTCCGTACCCTGGGCCACATCGCCGGGGTCCACTATATCGCCATGACGGCGGCCCGGGGGCTCCAGGAGGCGGGGGTGGATGTGGACCTGGCCCTGATCTCCGGGGCGGCGGCGGCCCATGACATTGGGAAGTTCGGATGCCGGCCCGGGGAGCGTGTACCCTATCTCCACTACTACTACACCGATCAATGGCTGCTGGAACGGGGGATGGAGCGGATCAGCCACATTGCGGCCAACCACTCCACCTGGGATCTGGAACTGGAGTCCCTGTCGGTGGAGTCCCTGTGCCTGATCTATGCGGATTTCCGCTCCAAGCAGGACCGGGACGCCGACGGGAACGAGACCACTGTGCTCTACCCCCTGGACCAGTCCTTCCAGGTCATTCTGTCCAAGCTGGATAATGTGGACAGCATCAAGCGCCGCCGGTACGAGTTTGTCTATGGAAAGCTCCACGACTTTGAGGACTATATGCGCTCCCTGGGGGTGGATGTGGACCTGAGCGGCCATCCCGCACCACCGGCTCCGGACAAGGACCCCGCCCTGATGGGGCCGGACGAGACGGTGGAGGGCCTGACCCTGCTGTCTGTGGGCCACAGCATCCGCCTGATGCATATGCTGTCCAACGAGCGCAAGTTCGGCAATATCATCGAAGCAGCCCGCTCCACCAAGGACTGGAAGCAGCTGCGGGCCTATCTCAACGTATTTCAGGAGTACTTCACCTATCTGTCGGTGCGGCAAAAGACCCAGGCCCTCTCCTTCCTGTACGAGCTGCTGGTCCACCGGGAGGGGGACATCCGCCGCCAGGCCGCCGCCCTCATCGGACAGATCATCGCCCGCTTCCACCTGGTCTACCGCAAGGAGCTGCCCGCCGATGTGCCCAGCGACCCGGCGGCAGAGGTGCCCTTCACCCTTTGGGAGCAGTACCTGGACCGCATCATTTATCCAGACCACAAGACCACCCAGCAGCAGCGCAGCCACATCAGCTATACCTTGAAGCTGGTGGTGGCCTCCATGCTGACCCATGCCCGGCCCGCCGACGTGCCCCGGTTCATCGGGGCCCTGCTGCGCTACTTCCGCGATCCGGAGGAGCGGGATCCGGACACCGCCTTCACTCTGCTGGACGCGGTGCGCTATCTGCCCCCCAAATACTATGGAGATAGGGAGCGGGAGCAGCTGATCGAATTTGCCGGATACTGGCTCCGCTCCGGGGAGCTGCGCCTGGAGACCGCCGCCCTGATCTTCCTCCGTGCGGCGGAACGCCCCCTCAGCCAGGAGCATCCCCATCTGCATCGCATCGCGGAACTGGCCCGGTCCCTCCCCTCTACCAGCCTGCCGGTCACCTTCCTCCAGTACCGGATCCTGGCCAGGGCGGGGGAGGACGTGAGGGAGCACCGGCATATTCTGTACGATCAGGACGTCACCAGCGAGGTGTTTTTGGACAACCTCAAGACGGCCACCCCATGGATGGTGAAGTCGGTGGGTGTGGAGCTGCTCCGGGACCAGGTGGAGCACGGCCTGGTGGAGCATATCCTCCACATCTGTACGCACTTCTCCAACCTCATCAAGGTGTCGGAGCGGGTGGTGGTCCGGCACGACGCCGGCGGCGCGCTGGTGCGCATCCTGCCCCTGCTCCGCCGGGATCAGCGCAACGAGGTGGTGGTGGAGCTGGGCAAGGGGCTGGAGATGGGCCAGTACTCCATTTCCAAGTATATCCCCCAGTATCTGGGGCAGGCCGCCCTGTACCTCTATCCCAGTGAACTGGACGAGCAGGTGCTGTGGCTGAAAAATCTGCTGGGCTCCCCCAACGACTCGGCGGTGTCCGGCGCGCTGAACACCATCGGGGTGCTGCTTCAGCACTACCCCGCCTACCGGGAGCGCTTCTCCCAGTCCAGCGCCGCCTTTGAAAGCCGCCGTCAGGAACTGCTGGGCCTGCTGCTTCAGGGATTGGCCCACTACCGCCCCGCGGTGCGGCAGGAGGCGCTGCTGGTGACGGGCAAGCTGCTGTATGAGAGCCCTGTGCTCCCCATGGAGGAGAAAGCCCGGCTGTTTGCCCTGAGCTACCGCAAGCTCCTCTTCCTGATCCACGAGGCTCCGGTGCAGGACGACGGGCTCACCTTTTTTTACCGGGCCGCCGCCCTGGCCCATATCAACCGGTTCATCTCCCTGTGGCGGATGGACCACGGCCCATTCGCCTTCACCTGTCCCAGGCGGGTGGCCTTCTTCCCCGGCACCTTCGACCCCTTTACGCTGTCCCATAAGGGGATCGTCCACGCCATCCGGGATCTGGGCTTTGAGGTCTATCTGGCGGTGGACGAGTTCTCCTGGTCCAAGAAAGCCCAGCCCCACCTGGTCCGCCGGCAGATCGTCAGCCTGTCGGTGGCGGGGGACTTCCATGTCCACCTGTTTCCCGACGACATCCCGGTGAATATCGCCAATCCCGCCGACCTGAAGCGCCTGCGGGAGCTCTTCCCCCACCAGGAGGTCTATCTGGTGGTGGGCAGTGACGTGGTGGCCCACGCCTCCTCCTACCGGGCGGAGCCAAGGCCCTGGTCCATCCACTCCATGGACCACATCATATTCCGCCGGGCGGGGGAGCCCCCTCTGCCGCCCAAGGAGCAGCTGGGGATCACGGGCCGTGTGATCCAGCTTCAGCTGCCCCCCCACCTGGAGGACATCAGTTCCACCCGAATCCGGGAGAACGTGGACCTGAACCGGGACATTTCCAACCTCATCGACCCGGTGATTCAGGACTTTATCTATCAAAATGGGTTGTACCTTCGGGACAGCCAGAACAAGCCGCTGCTGGACGCGGGGACCCTCACCTTCCAGTGGATAGACGAGCCGGAGGAGCAGCTGGTGGCCGAGTTGACCGCCGGCCGTCCGGACCGGGAGGCCGTCCGCTCCGGCATCCTCCACGGCCGCGACCGCGTCCTGCTCCTGCGGGGCAGCGAGGGCGGGGCGCTGCTGGGCTATGTGAGCTACCGCTATCTGTCGGCCACACAGCTGTTCAGCGCCCTGCGGGACACCGGCCTGGCTGACCGGATCCGCCTGCGCTCTGCGGGGACCACTCTGCTCATCACCTCTGCGGCGGCGGACTCCAGCGACCCCCTGCGGGACTGCCTCCATCTGCTGATGACCGAGGTGCTGGCCCGTGCCCTCAGCGATGACTGCATCTATGGCCTGTACCGGCCCTACGGCGCGCCGCCGGAGCCCGACCTGGAGGATCTGCTGACCCGTCAGGGCTTCCTGCGCCGGGAGGCGGACGCCTCCCTCTGGGAGGTGGATATGAGCGCCCCCATGGTGTTGATCCAGAATTTGGAGACGACCATCCAGGAGCCGCTGTGCCACAGCCCCAAGGTGCTGGCGGCCATCCAGCGGGGACACCGCCGGCTTCAGACGGCCCTGACCCAGCTCTATCCCCGGTTCCTGGTCCTGACCCTGTCCGCCGGAGTCATACACCAGCGGCTGCTGGAGATGATCACCGCCTATAATGAG
This sequence comes from Lawsonibacter sp., assembly GCA_050943915.1. Lineage (GTDB taxonomy): Bacteria > Bacillota > Clostridia > Oscillospirales > Oscillospiraceae > Lawsonibacter. The sequence goes on along the minus strand of JBMNQB010000027.1, from coordinate 10,412 downwards.
GTCCCCTCCGTTCCCACGGAGCCCAGAAAGCTGGGGCGGAATATGTGCGTCCCGTACGGCAAGATGCTCCGGGGGAAGATCGTCCCCAATACCGTGACCAAGACCATCCACACCGACCGGGTCTATACCCCGGACCTGTCCCAGAGCTCCATGGAGCCCTTCCCCCAGTATCCCCCGATCCAGAGCCAGATCCGGACCATCAAATCCTTTGACCGGCCGGTGATCCTGGTGGACGACCTGATGCACCCCGGCTTCCGCATCCAGGCGCTGGATCCCATCCTCCGGCAGGAGGGAGTGGACATCCGCATCGTGCTGGTGGGGCTGCTCTCCGGCCACGGGCGGGACCTGATGGACGCCCAGGGGCGGCCGGTGGACAGCGTGTACTACCTGCCCCGCCTGCGGGAGTGGTTCGTGGAGTCCACCCTGTACCCCTTTATCGGGGGGAACACCATCCGCCGGACTGCCTCCCCGGTGCCCGGCCTGCTGCCCGGCATCAACCATATCCTGCCCTATGCCTCCCCCTCTTTCCGGGGGGAGTGCAGCGAGGAGGCGGTGTTCCAGCTGTCCCGGGTCTGCCTGGAGTCCGCCCGGGACGTGATCTCGGTCCTGGAGCAGGAGTACCGGGCCCTGTATGGGCGGAACCTGACCCTCAGCCGCCTGCCGGAGGCCATCATCCTTCCCCTGTGTCCGGACAAGGGCACCTGCCTGGGCTACGATCCCACGCTGGCGGCGTCGGTCTATCTGGAGAATGACCTGGAGCAGCTGATGCGGACCCACTCCTGAGTTTTTGCGCACTGGATCGGGAAAATTTGGCCGCAAAATGATCGTGAGGTGTTATATTATGTTCTATTATTACGAATTGGATGGAAAAATTCTGGCTTCCGGCCGGGGAGACCTGTCCTATCCAAAGGCTGAGCCTGTCCCCGGCGCACCCGTCTGGTATTTGATCGAAGGGGACCCAGTGCTGGGCCGGGGCTCCTTCCGGGTGTCCCACCCGGGCCAGCTGAAGGCTCCCCACGGGCTGGAGGTGCTGGACGCCTCCCGCCTGCCGGACTTCCCTCTGGACGCTCCCCTGTCCGCCGCCCTGGAGGAGGGGCGGCTCACCGCGGTGAACACCGGACGTCCCGGCTGGGAGTCCATCCTGTCCCAGGTCCCCGGCGGGGGGAAGAAGCGGGTCAACATTCTGGCCATCGGGGACGTGGGCTCCACCCTCCTCACCGGGCTGAAGCTGCTGGGCGGGGATGTGATCAGCTCCATCGGGATCTGTGACCTCAGCGACCAGATCACCGCCCGGTGGGAGTTTGAGATGGGACAGATCAGCCTGCCCTGGGCATACGACGCCTTCCCGGAGGCCCATGTGGTCCGCCCGGAGGAGCTGTTTGACTGCGATGTGTTCGTGTTCGTGGCCTCCCGGGGGATCCCGCCGGTGGGCTCTCAGGTGAAGGATGTGCGGATGTATCAGTTTGAGAACAACGCCAAGATCGTCAAACAGTACGCCCGTATGGCCCGGGAGCAGGGGTTCCATGGGCTGTGGTGCGCCGTGTCCGACCCGGTGGACCCCCTGGCCAAGACCGCCTATCTGGAGAGCAACCGGGATGAGAACGGCGTGTGGGATGGGAAGGGCCTGCGCCCTGAGCAGGTCCAGGGCTTCGGCCTGGGGGTGATGAACGCCCGGGCGGCCTACTTTGCCAAGCGGGACAGCCGGTTTGCCTCCTTCCTCACTGAGGGCCGCTCCTTCGGCCCCCACGGTACCGGCCTGACCATCGCCAACTCTGTGGACCACTATGACGAGGCGTTATCCCAGGAACTGACCCACCTCACCGTCACCGCCAACCTGAAGATGCGGGAAATCGGCTTCAAGCCCTATGTGGCCCCCGCCCTGTCCTCCGGGGCCCTGTCTCTGCTGCTCACCCTCCGGGGGGAGTGGCACTGCGGCTCCGTGTTCCTGGACGGCGTGTATATGGGGGTGAAGAACCGCTATACCTCCGCCGGGATCGAGACGGAGCTGCTGCACCACATCCCAGCCCCACTTTTCGGCCATATCCGGGACGCGGCGGAGCATCTGAAGGGGATCCTGTAACAGCGCCTCCCGAACGATCCGATGAAACTGGAGGAATATCCGATGAAACGAACTCTGAGGAAGATACTGCGCTTTGCAGTCCCGGCCCTGGCGTTCCTGTTCCAGCTGTGGCGGGGGTTCCGTCCCTGCGGGCCGGAGCCCGGCTTCATCCCGTCGGGGGCGGCCCCCGAGCCAGTGGCGGTCTGGATCTCCGCTCTCCTGGCCGCCCTGGCGGCCTGGGCCGCAGTGGAGCTGTTGGCCTGGCTCTGGGTCAAATTCCAGGACCGGCGGTGTGATCGGAACAATTCCTAATTCCTAACTCCTCATTCCTAATTCATAAGGAAGGTGATCCCATGGTGTTGAACGTATGTGTGCCGACTCTGGAGGACCGGGAGCGGCAGAGCCGCCTGGATCAGGTCCTGAGCTGCGGGCTGGCCTGCCGGGAGGTCCGGGTGGTCCGCCGGGCGGAGGAGCTGGACCTGAGGCCGGGGGACCGGGTCCTGTTTGCCCTGGCCCTGGACGGGGCGGGGCAGAATCCGGAGTACCAGCGGATGCTGGCCCGGCTGCGGCTGGAGCCCGGGCTGCTGGAGGGGTGTACCGGGGGCCTCATCGTGGACGGCCCCGGGGAGCTGTACACCAAGTCCACCGCCGCCGAGCTGGCCCTGGCTATGAACAGCGCGGGGTGTGCCCTGGTGGGCCGGCCCCTGGTGGAGGCCACCGGCTCCCTGTCTAATTTCCGCATCCAGGCCAAAAATCTCTCCACAGATCTGATGGGGGCCTATCAGGAGGCGGTGCGGGAACTGGCGGAGCGCCTGCGAACCTTCACCTTCCCGGGCCGGGAGCGGCCCCGCCTGCTGGCCCTCCACGCCTCCAGCCACCACACCTCCAACACCATGGCCCTCTGGGCCCAGGTGCAGTCACGACTCTCCCCCCGGTGGGAGGTAGAGGAGGTGGGACTGCGCAACGGGACCCTGTCTGACTGCTCCGGCTGCCCCTATACCATGTGCCTCCACTTCGGCGAGCGGGGGGGCTGCTTCTATGGCGGCGTGATGCAGGAGGCGGTCTATCCCGCCGTCCGGCGGGCGGACGCGCTGATCCTCATGTGTCCCAACTACAATGACGCCCTCTCTGCCAACCTCAGCGCCTTTATCAACCGGCTCACCGCCCTGTTCCGCCAGACTCGATTTTATGAAAAGGCGGTGTTTGCCCTGGTGGTGTCGGGCTACTCCGGCAGCGATACCGTGGCCCGTCAGCTGATCTCCGCCCTGAATATGAATAAATCCTTCTATCTGCCTCCCCGCTTTGCCCTGATGGAGACGGCCAACGCCCCCGGCGAGGCCCTGGCCTCCCCGGGGATCGAGTTGCGGCTGGCCCGCTTTGTCCAGGGCATGGAGGAGACCTTCGCAGTTTAGAATATGAAAAAGCCCGCGGCCGTGTGCCGCGGGCTTTTTTTGACCAGATGTTCAGGAGACGTCGTAGGGGTCGCTGCGCTCCCACACGGGTGGGACCTGGGTGGACTGCATGACCCGGGCCTGGTAGAAGCCGGCAAAGGTCACGGCCTGATAGGGCTCCAGCCACAGGGACAGGGGCAGCTGGATCAGACCGGACAGGAGAGCCGCCGTCCAGGGGAGGGCGAGGCTCTGGATGGAGAGCAACTGATCGGGGCTGACGCCGGTCTCCAGCAGAGTTGGGAGCATGGGGAGGGCGAAGGCCAGGTTGACCGCCAGGGACAGAAGGGCGTTAACCAGGTGCCAGCCCAGAAAGGACAGATCCAGCTTACAGAACTCCCACTTCCAGCCCTGCATCATGGCCACACTCTCCCGAACTGCGGCGGATACCCCTTGTTCCGGGTGATCAATGAGCAGGTAGGGGGCCATCGCATAGCGGTAGCCGATCCACAGAGAGCCGAGAAAGGCGCCGCCCATGGCCAGCAGATAGAAGAACAGCATCCCGACGCCGGAGGATACCAGACCGGAGAGCAGGAACAGCACCAGGGAGTAGGGGAGGGCAAAGGCCACGGCCCAGCCCAGGGCGGAGAAAAAGATGACGACATTCATCAGGATCACCCGGCCGGCCATGGAGAAGCCGTCAATGAGGGCGCCATACCCGGTGGGCTGCTGGCGGTAGGTCCGAAGGGCCCACCACTGGTAGCCAAGGTGCATCACTGTGGTGTACAGGATGACCAGCAGGGAGAGAAACAGGGCGAATGTATCCAGGTGAAGCGGGGGGAGCCCGATGCGGGCCGCCCCTGCCAGATCGGCCACGGCGGCCACGCCGGAGGTCAGCAGGAGATAGACCAGCGTGATCTTCCAGAAGGCGGGGTGGGAGGCGCGGAGCTGCTCCCGGGCGCGGGTCTTTAACTCCCGGCGGTTGACTTCCATAGGCATTGTGAGATCCTCCCTGTGGTAGGTTGATGGCGGAGCGTGGGATCAGTTCTCCCAGTTTTCCATGACTTGGCGGATCTGGTCGGCCAGACGGGCCAGATCCTTGTTGGGGCGGCCACGGCTGCGGCTGATGAGGGCCTCCAGTTGGCGGGACACGTCCTGGAGCCGGACAAAGGCGGGGGAGCCTGCCGCAGCGCCGCCGGACACCTTCCTGGGCTCCAGTACCACGCCCTTGGCCAGCATGGTGTTGGAGGACAGGTCGTAGACCTCCTCGTAGAGGGGGGCGTGGGCGGGAAGGCCCAGCTCGTTCAGATCCTTGGCGAACAGGTCGGTGACCTCGCTGTCGCCGTGGACCACAAAGACCTGCTGGGGAGCGGGGGAGAAGTGCTGGATCCACGCCAGCAGGTGGTCCCGGTCAGCGTGGGAGGACAGGCCCTGGAAATTGACGATGCGGGCGTTCACGGCGATTTCCTCGCCGAACAGCTTTACGGACTTGGCGCCCTCCAGCAGACGGCGGCCCAGAGAGCCCTCCGCCTGATAGCCTACAAAGACCACGGAACATTCCTGCCGCCAGAGGTTGTGCTTCAGGTGGTGGCGGATCCGGCCGGCGTCGCACATTCCGGAGGCGGAGATGATGACCTTGGAGCTTTTGTCCATGTTCAGAGCCTTGGACTCGTCGGTGGACTGCACCAGAGTCAGGCCGGGGAAGGTGAACAGATTTTCGCCCCCCTGGAGGACGGCGATGGCCTCCTCGTCCAGATAGCCCCGCAGATCCCCGGAGTAGATCCGGGTGGCCTCCGCCGCCAGAGGGCTGTCCACACAGACCTGGAAGGCGGGGAAGCTTTTCACCAGGCCCTGGTGCTTGATCTCCCGCAGGAAGTAGAGCAGCTCCTGGGTGCGGCCCACAGCAAAGGAGGGGATGATGACGTTGCCGCCCCGGGCAAAGGTGTCGTCAATGAGCTGGGCCAGGGATTCCACATAGCTCTCCGGGATCTCGTGGTTCCGGTCGCCGTAGGTGGACTCCATGACTACGTAGTCGGCTTCCTCCAGAAATTCCGGATTGCGGATGATGGGCTGGTCGATGTTGCCCAGGTCACCGGAAAAGACCAGCTTTTTGGTGACCCCGCCCTCGGTGGCCCAGATCTCCACCATGGAGGAGCCCAGCAGGTGCCCCGCGTCCCGGAAGCGGATGCGCACCCCGTCGCACAGGTCCAGGACCTGGCCGTACTCCGCGGGGAAGATCAGCTGAAGGGCGGCCTCGGCGTCGGCCACGGTGTACAGGGGCTCGACCGGCGGCCGGCCGGCGCGCTTGCCTTTCTGGTTCTGCCACTCCGCGTCGCTCTCCTGGATGAAGGCGGAGTCCCGCAGCATGACCGACATCAGCTGGCAGGTCAGGCGGGTGGCGAAGATCTGGCCCTGGAAGCCCTCCTTCACCAGCAGGGGGATCCGGCCGGAGTGGTCGATATGGGCGTGGGTCACAATGACATAGTCGATGTAGCTGGGGGCGAAATCCAGCGCGTTTTCGTCGTGTTCATCCCGGCCCTGCTGAAGGCCGCAGTCGATGAGGATCTTTTTTCCGTTGACCTCCAGGCAGTGGCAGCTGCCGGTGACTGCATGGGCCGCGCCGAAGAATGTGAGCTTCATATCCGGTGCCTCCTTATCAAACAGTGGGACTGGGATCCCTTTTATCTGTCTATATTGTACATCGGGGACCGGGATAATTCCAGTAACAATTTGTGAATTTTCACCGATTGCGGACGGCGGGGCAGATTCATGGGAGCAATCTGAAGTGGGTCAGCGCCCGGGCGACGCCGTCCTCATCCACTGAAGGAGCGGTGTAGTCCGCCTGGGCCTTCACTGCGTCGCTGGCGGTGCCCATGGCCACGCCGATGCCGGCGTGGACCAGCATGGACAGATCATTTTCTCCATCGCCAAAGGCCATGCAGTTCTCCAGGGGGATGCCGAAGTGGTCCAGAATGGCGTCCATTCCCAGGTCTTTCCCGCCGGTGGGCGGAATGACGTCCAGAAAGTTGGGGTGCCAGCGGGTGGTTTTGAGGTGGGGAGCCCTATCCAGCAGCAGATGCTCATGCTCCCGGCTGAGGAAGGTGACCGCCTGGTAGATCTCCCGGCCCAGGGCATAGCGGGCGGAGCGCACCGGCGGCATGGGGATGTACAGCTCCTGAATGAACTGGCGGGTCAGGTCGTTGATGCAGTTGAGGTAGATGTCTGTCCCCTCCAGGAAAATGGAGGAGAAGGCGTTTCCCTCCGCGGCGGCCACCAGCTCTTCCACTGCCTCCGGGGGCATGGGGCTGCTGCGGAGCACCTGGTCGCCTACGAAGCAGTACTGGCCGCTGAGGGTGACACAGCCGTCAAAGGGAAAGAGCTCCTGAACGGAGCGGAGCATGGCCTGGTGCCTGCCGGTGGCCAAAAACAGCTTGATCCCTTTGGCGCGCAGGGTGTGAAGGGCCTCCAGGGCGGAGGTGGGGATAGTGTGGGTGCGGAAGCTGACCAGCGTTCCGTCCACGTCGAAGAAAATGGCCTGGATCATAGGACCTCCTGGGTGATCCGCCCTCAGGGCGGCGTGTTGAGATGGGCGCGGGCCATGGAGACCGGCGCGCAGAAAGAAAAAGGGATGGGGCCGCGTAGCAGGCGGCCCCATCCCTGCGGATCTTCAGTCGCTTTCCCCGTTGGCGGGCGCTGTTTTCTCGGCCAGAGCCCACTCTACCCGGCGGTCCCACAGCTCTTCCACCCGGATCCGGAGGCCCATGGCCTCCACCACCGGGCGGCTTCCGTCCTCTGGGATGACGGGCAGCAGGGCAAAGACCAGACCGCCCACGGTGTCGCAGTCCAGCTCCTCCAGCTCCTCCTCCGGCAGTTCCAGGCCCATGGCCTCGGCCAGATCTTCCAGGTCAGCTGAACCGGACACCCGCCACTGGGTATCATTGACCTGGATGATCTCCTGTTCCTCCTGCGGGTCGAACTCGTCGTAGATCTTGCCGACCAGTTCTTCCAACAGGTCCTCCAGGGTGAGCAGGCCGCCGGTGCCGCCATACTCGTCTACCACCAGAGCCATGTGGATCTTTCGGTTCTGCATATCCCGGAACAGCACATCGGCCCGCACAGACTCCGGGACGAAGTAGGCGGGGCGCAGCAGCTTCTCCAGAGGGAGGGGCTCCTTCTGGCGGCTGTTGAGCAGGTAATCTCGGGTGGAGAGGATGCCCACCACATCGTCGATGTCCTCGTGATATACTGGAAAACGGGACAGGCCAGAGGACTGAATGGTGGACAGGATGGTGTCGTCGTCCGCACTGAGGGGCAGCGTGACCATATCGGTGCGGTGGATCATCACGTCGTCCGCTGTCATGCTGTTGAACTCGAAAATGTTCTCAATGAGCTCCTTTTCGTTCTGTTCAATGGCGCCGGACTCCTCGCCCTCCTCCACCATGGCCATGATCTCATCGGCCAGCTCCTCACCCTTGTCCCGGCGCAGCCAGGCGAGGATGGGGCGGCGGAGCAGAAGCACCAGATTGAGCAGTACACTGATTCCAAGCAGGATGGGCCATATTTGGTCCCCAGGCATGGAAATTCCCCCTTATGTCTCCCAACAGGATCGAATTTTGGAATGATATACCCTAAGGATAGCACAAAACCGGTCGGCCCGCAAGAGAAAGGGGGAAAAACCTCCTCATCGAGATGCAGCGGGGCGGTCAGAGGCTGAAAAGACTGGCCTAGGCAGGGCGGATATGACAGGGAGAATTAGGTGGGGTATCGGCAGTGCTCCATGTTCTACGCGGCGCTGGTGGCACAGAACCGGGACTGAGAGTGTCCTGCTTGCGGCGGGGCGGCGAATGGGATATAATAAAAAAGAAGAAAACAGCCCGATCTATGAATCAGGAGGCGGATGTTATGCAGGAACGTGAGGTACAGTTTCATATCCAGTGCGGTCCAGGTCAGGTGGGCAAGTACTGTATCCTGCCCGGGGATCCGGGCCGGTGTCAGGCCATCGCCCAGTATTTTGACGCTCCGGTCCATGTGCAGACCAACCGGGAGTATGTGACCTATACGGGGACGCTGCTGGGGGAGCCAGTCAGCGTGGTGTCCACCGGGATCGGAGGACCCTCTGCTTCCATTGCCATGGAAGAACTGTGCAATTTGGGTGTTCATACCTTTGTGCGGGTGGGGACCTGCGGCGGGATCAAGCTGGAGGTTCAGAGCGGCGATGTGGTCGTGGCCACTGGTGCAGTACGGATGGAGGGGACCAGCCGGGAATATGCGCCCATCGAGTACCCGGCGGTGCCTGACTATCAGGTGCTCGCCGCGCTGACTGCGGCCGCGGAACAGCTGGGGAAGCCCTGGAGGGCCGGGGTCGTCCAGTGTAAGGACTCCTTTTATGGGCAGCACTCCCCCAGCCGGATGCCGGTCTCCTATGAACTGGAGCAGAAGTGGGAGGCGTGGAAGCGGCTGGGTGTGCTGGCCAGCGAGATGGAGTCGGCGGCCCTGTTTACCGTGGCTGCTGCCCGGGGTGTCCGCTGCGGATCGGTGTTCCATGTGATCTGGAACCAGGAGCGGGAGCGGGCAGGTCTGGATCAGAAGGAATCCCATGATACCTCCGCTGCCATCCAGGTCGGAGTGGAGGCGCTAAAGCTGTTGATCCGGCAGGACCGGGCGCGCATCTGCAAATAGCCTGAACGGGGCTGCACCAGGTCTGCTTATAGAAAGGATTCAGAGGATACAGAAAGATACCCGCCGCCTGTATGCAGCAGGCGGCGGGCTGTGACTTTTATGGCTGAAGCAGACGGACTATGATGCTGATGAGCGCCTTGACTTGCCTCAGATGACGCTTGGGCTGGATAAAAGCTGCGTGATGTAAGTTTGCACGTCGAAGCGTTCCAAAGGACTGTCCCGCCGCAGATAGAGAGGGTGGTGGGGGTGCCCCTTTTTGGAGCGCTTCCCCGCGGAGTACCAGACTGCGTTTCGGGCGCTGCCCACCTGGATCATGTCCTGTACGCATCGGGGAAGGTATGGCCGCTTCTCGATGATGGTGCCCCAGGCGGCCCAGATGGACGGCGCTCCGCTCTGATCCAGAGAGAGGGCGTAATCAAAGGCTTTCAGATTCTCCTGGTGGAGCTGGGCGTTGTAGTTCGATTCCATATCATCGGGGTTGGTGGCCCGCTGGGCATAGACATTGAACATCAGAAAGCTGTCATAGCCATTGTGCAGGGCAATGCGTTCCACAGACTTCAAAGTGTTGTCCAAATGATCTGGGGCCGCAGTGGAGGGGTTGATCCCGATGCAGATCAGGGGATGTTCTCCGCGGGTGCCCAGGATGTATCGGTATTCCGAGTAAACATTCGGGACATAGAGCCAGCGTTCCGCGTCATAGTCCGGGGAAGGATGGTTGGCGTCCTCCAGAGCCCGGTGGAAGCCGATCAGTTCCAACTCCGTTGTATCGCAAGCGGGGATATGCATGGTAGAGCACTCCTTTGAGTTATAATAAATGTATGAATTGGGAATGAGAAAAGCGCTGCTGAGATGGACCTACTATATCAAAAAGCGGGGCGGCGGGCAAGGGTGGAGCTGATTTCACAGGAGAGAAAAGAAAAATGAGAAAAAGTCGAAAAAATACTTGACAATCTGAAACGGGCGTGGTAACATATCGAAGCTGTCCAACAGCGGACGGCACACTTCTGAATCATGGTTCTGAATGAGGGAACGAAAAGGGGACGAAAAATTCCTGAAAAAAGTTCTTGACAGAGCGAGAAAGAAGTGCTACAATAAGCGAGTCGCCTGCTGAGGCGGCGAGCAAATAGGGAGTAGCCCGCCGGGGTGTCCGAGAGAACAAAAAAGGTTGAAAAACCTGAAAAAAGTTCTTGACAAGACGAAAACGGTGTGGTAAGATAAACTCCCGCCGCTGAGAGCGGTGTGCACCTTGTAAATTAAACAACGTGACAAACACGAAGCACCAGATT
>JBMNQB010000026.1:0-19729 GCA_050943915.1 Lawsonibacter sp. | reverse complement strand
ATCTTATTCATGGCGAATAGGGTGACACCTGCCTTTCGGTTTTGTCTCAGCAACTTAACCTTAACACAGGTCACTCCTATTCGCTTTTCTTTTTTCTATCTGTCACACATCATTGTAATACCTACACGATGGTCCGCCGGATGTCCTCCAAACGATTGACGGCCCACTGCTGAAATGATATACTATATTAGTTTAATTCGTATGACAGGAGAGGAGCAGCTGATATGTGGCGTTCCGACCAATGGAAAGACTATGAACTCATCGACTGCGGCCGGGGAGAGAAGCTGGAGCGCTGGGGCAGCCAGCTGCTGGTCCGGCCGGATCCCCAGGCCATCTGGAACACTCCCCGCACCCACCGGGGCTGGAAGCAGAACGCGGGCCGGTACGCCCGCTCCTCCACCGGCGGCGGACAGTGGCAGAACAAATCCATGCCGGAGCGCTGGACGGTGTCCTATGGCAGTCTCACCTTTAACATCAAGCCCATGAACTTCAAGCACACCGGGCTGTTTCCCGAGCAGGCGGCCAACTGGGACTTCGCCCAGGAGCAGATCCGCCGGGCCGGCCGGCCCATCTCGGTGCTGAACCTGTTTGCCTACACCGGCGGGGCCACGGTGGCCTGCGCCGCCGCCGGGGCCAGCGTCTGCCATGTGGACGCCGCCCGGGGGATGGTGTCCTGGGCCCGTGAAAACGCCCGCTCCTCCCATCTGGAGGACGCCCCCATCCGCTGGATCGTGGACGACTGCGCCAAATTCGTGGAGCGGGAGATCCGCCGGGGCCGGAGGTACGACGCCATCATCATGGATCCCCCCAGCTACGGCCGGGGTCCGTCCGGCGAAGTATGGCGGCTGGAGGAAAACCTGTACCCCTTCGTAGAACTGGTATCCGGAGTTCTGTCCGACGACCCGCTCTTCATCGTCCTCAACTCCTATACCACCGGGCTGGCCCCCTCTGTGCTCACCTATATTCTCGAGACCCTGATCTCCAAAAAGTTCGGCGGCCACACCGTCAGCGACGAGCTGGGCCTCCCCGTCACCCAGAGCGGGCTGGTCCTCCCCTGCGGCTCGACCGGACGCTGGACCTCATCCAATTAGGAATGAGGAATTAGAAATTAGGAATTGCGGCGCTCCGCCGCCGCGCCCCATCGCCAGTTCCCAGCTTCCAATTTCTAATTCCTAATTCCCAACTCCCAACTCCTAACTCCTAATTCCTAACTCCTAATTCCTAACTCCTAATTCCTAACTCCTAATTCCTAATTCCTAATTCCTAATTCCTAATTCCTAATTCCTAACTCCCCCAAAGGTGGTTTTTTTATGAAAGACGCGATCATCCACGCGGAGGACGTCCGCTTCTCTTATGTCACCGCCGAGGGCGTGGCCCCCATCGTGCTGGACGGGGTCTCGCTGAGCATCGAGGAGGGCTCCTTCGTGGCGGTGCTGGGCCACAACGGCAGCGGCAAGTCCACCCTGGCCAAGCACTTCAATTCCATCCTTCTGCCCACTGGAGGCAAGGTCTATGTGGATGGGATGGACACCGCCGACGAGGCACTTCTCCTGGCCATCCGCCGTACAGTGGGCATGGTGTTCCAGAATCCGGACAACCAGATCGTGGCCAATGTGGTGGAGGAGGATGTGGCCTTCGCGCCGGAGAACCTGGGCGTCCCTCCCGAGGAGATCCGCCGCCGGGTAGACGACGCCCTGAAGGCCGTTGGGATGTATGAGTTCCGGGAGCACGCCCCCCATCTGCTGTCCGGCGGCCAGAAGCAGCGCATCGCCATCGCCGGTGTCATTGCCATGCAGCCCCGGTGCATCGTTTTGGACGAGCCCACCGCCATGCTGGATCCCATCGGCCGGGCGGATGTGCTGCGCACCATCAAGGAGCTCAACCGCCAGCGGGGCGTCACCGTGGTCCTTATCACCCATCACATGGACGAGGCCGCCCAGGCCGACCGGCTGGTGGTCATGACGAAGGGCCGGGTCATCGCCGACGGCACGCCGAAGGAGATCTTCCAGGATGTAGAGGGTCTGAAGGCGGTGGGCCTCACCGTTCCAGAGACCACCCAGCTGCTATGGGAGCTGCGCCAGGAGGGCGTGGACGTCCCTCTGGACGCCCTCAGCGACGAGGAGTGCGCACAGGCGCTGAAGGAACTACTGGCTTGACTGGACTGGCCGCCGCAGGCGGCCTGCCCACACACAACCCAGCAAAGCGGTTGTGTGTGGAAGAGGACGAGCAGCGAAATGAGTGAGCGTTCCCATACGCGGGGACGCGAATGATATGGAGCTTGCGAGGACGAGGGCGCGACCTCTCTGAGAGGCGTGCACCACTTTACACAAAGGACGGAACACACTTCATGGAAGCAATTCTTGAGACGAAGAAGCTCTCCCACATCTACTCCGCCGGCACGCCCTTTGAGCGCGGCGCCCTGCTGGATGTGGACTTTACTGCCTATCAGGGCGAATATCTGGGGATCATCGGCCACACCGGTTCGGGCAAGTCCACCCTGATCCAGCACCTCAACGGACTGCTCAAGCCCACCTCCGGCCAGGTCCTCTTCCAGGGGACCGATATATGGAGCGACCCCAAGACCACCCGGCAGACCCGGTTCCAGGTGGGGCTGGTATTCCAGTACCCAGAGTATCAGCTGTTTGAGGAGACCGTCTATCAGGACATCTCCTTCGGGCCCAAGAACATGGGGCTGGACGAGGCCGAGGTGGACCGCCGTGTGCGGGAGGCCGCACATTTTGTGGGCCTGCGGGATGAACAGCTGGAGAAGTCCCCCTTTGAGCTGTCCGGCGGCCAGAAGCGCCGGGTGGCCATCGCCGGCGTCATCGCCATGGAGCCCAAGGTGCTCATCCTGGATGAGCCCACGGCTGGCCTGGACCCGGTGGGAGTGGAGTCCATCCTGGGCAACATCCGGGACTATCACCGGGCCCACAACGCCACCATCATCCTGGTCTCCCACTCCATGGAGGAGGTGGCCCGGACAGTGGACCGCCTGGTGGTGGTCAACGACGGGCGCATCCCCTTCCACGGCGCCCCCAGCGAGGTATTCCAGCACGGACCGGAGCTGGAGGCCATGGGCCTGGGCGTGCCCCAGATGACCCGGGTATTCAACCGTCTCCGGGCCATGGGTGTGGACATCGGCCCGTCTGTGTACACCATTGAACAGGCCAAGGCGGCTGTCCTGGCCAAGCTGAAGGGGGTGGGCTGAATGGCGCTGAAAGACATCACCCTGGGGCAGTATTTTCCCGGAAACTCCCTGCTCCACCGGCTGGATCCCAGGACCAAGATCCTGGCTGTGGTGCTGTATATCGTGGCCCTGTTCCTGGCCAAGTACTTCTTCACCTACGCCATCATGTTCTGTGTGCTGGCCCTGTCCATCGCCCTCTCCCATGTCCCGCTGAAGTCCCTCTTTCGGGGCATGAAGCCGGTGGTATTCATCCTGATCTTCACCGCGGTGCTGAATCTGTTCTACACCCCCGGTGAGCACGTCCTGTTCCATTTCTGGATCCTCACGGTCACCATGGAGGGCGTGCTCAATGCCTTCTTTATGGTCATCCGGATCCTGATGCTCATTGCAGGCACCTTCCTGCTGACCTACACCACCTCGCCCATCCTGCTCACCGACGGGCTGGAGTCCCTGCTGGGACCCCTGAAGAAGATCAGAGTCCCCGTCCATGAGCTTTCCATGATGATGTCCATCGCCCTGCGCTTCATCCCCACCCTCATCGAGGAGACGGACAAGATCATGTCCGCCCAGCGGGCCCGGGGCGCTGACTTCGAGAGCGGGAACCTGCTCCAGCGGGCAAAAGCCCTTATCCCGCTGCTGGTCCCCCTGTTCATCTCCGCCTTCCGCAGGGCCGACGAGCTGGCCGTGGCCATGGAGTGCCGCTGCTACCACGGCGGCGAGGGCCGCACCCGCCTGCGTCAGCTGCACTATGCCCCCCGGGACTGGGCCGTGCTGGCCTTCTTCCTGGCGGTGGCCCTTCTGGTTTGGGGGCTGGGCCGCCTCGGCCTCTGAGTCCGCCGTTGTCCCCCGTCCCGCTGTGAGAAAGGAGGTCCACAATGTCTCACCGCAAGCCGCTCCGCCGCCTGCTGGCGCTGGTCTGTACCCTGGCGCTGTGCCTGGGGCTGTCCGGCCCTGTCTCCGCGGCGGGAGACGTCTACTTCTCCGTGGTCAACGACAGCATGATCACCCTCAGCGACAGCACCATGCCGGTCTGGTCCGGCGGTGTGCTCTATGTCCCACACTCCGTCTTTGACGGGACCAACTCCACCGGGATCGGCTTCGGCCTCAACTTCAGCTATAACCGGGACACAGGGATCGCCTCCCTCTTCACCACCCAGCAGATCCTGACCTTTGACCTCAACCGCGGCACCAGCTATGACTATATCTCCGGCACGCCGCTCAAGGGGCGGGCCATCCTGCGCAACGGCCGCCCCTATCTGCCCGTTGGGCAGGTATGCAGCTTCTTCGGCCTGTCCTACTCCGTCATCGCCATTCCGGAGGGACACATCGTCCGGGTGAAAAGCGGCGCTGTCAGCCTCTCCGACGCGGACTTTGTGGACGCGGCCAGCAACCTCATCGCCCGCTATCTGCGGGAGTATAACCAGGCCCAGCAGAGCCCGCCCACACCCGGCGTCCGCCCGCCCACCGTCTCCGGCACCGATGCCCCCCTTCAGGAGGAGCCCGTGACCACCGACAACCCCCAGGTCTACCTGGGCTTCCGCTGTGATGACACCCAGGGGCTTGCTCAGGTGCTGGACACCCTGGAGGCAAGAAATAAAGCCGGTGTGTTCTTCTTTCCCGCCGATGCACTGGAGCGCGAGGACGATCTGCTCTACCGTATTCTGGGCAGCGGCCACAGCGTGGGGCTGCTGGCCGAGGGAGAGACCGCCGCTGCCACCCGCCGCCTGCTGGAGGAGGGCAGCCGCACCCTGGAGCGGGTGGGCTATGTCCGCACCACCCTGGCCCTGGTGCCGGACAGCCAGCGCAGCGCCCTTCAGGAGGAGGGCTGGATCTGCTGGGACGAGACGGTCAACGCCATTCCCGCAGGCAGTCAGACCACCCCCTCCACCCACGCCAACGCGGTGATCCGCAAGATCGGCACCCGCCTGAACAGCGCCTATTTGACTCTGGACGCCGGCGCAGACTCCGCCCGGATCCTGCCCACCCTGCTCCAGCGGCTGGGCTCCCGGTCCTATCCCGTCAGCGTCCCACTGGAGACCAGACTATGAGACAGATCGATTTGACCCATTCTGACCGCACTCCGGGCTCCCAAGCCCGCGTCGCCCGCCTGACCCGGCATCTCCGGGCCCGGCTGCTGGACTTCGGCCCCGGCGGGCCCGAGGTCCTCTCCGCCGATGAGGCCGCCGGGGCAGTCCGTGCCCGTTTCCCTGGGCATGATACCGCCCGGGTGCTGGACCAGCTGGCCGCCTGCGCGGGCGTCCACGCCTGCCTGGATGGGGACTGCGCCCTGTTCCTCCTGTCCTCCGACACCCGCTTCGAGGATCTGGACTATCTGTGGGGCAGTCTCTTTGACCTTCTCGCCTGAAGATACAGCGCACGTCCCCTGTCCCCCGGGGTCCGGGGCCGCAGGGGGCGTGCTTTTTTATCCCGGCCCAACAGGTGGATGCTCCTGTTGAGGCCCCTCTACCGAAGGGAGGAATGACCATGCCCCGCTGGGATCCCCGCGCCCTGGCCGTACTGGAGCGGCTGGAGGAGGCGGGCCACCAGGCCGTCCTGGTGGGCGGCTGTGTCCGGGACCTGCTCCGGGGGCAGCCGCCTCACGACTACGACGCCGCCACCTCCGCACTTCCGGAGGAGATCCTGTCCGCCTGCACCGCCCTGCGGTGCGTCCCCACAGGGCTGAAGCACGGAACAGTCACCGTCCTATCCGGCGGCCTGCCTGTGGAGGTGACCACCTTCCGCCGTGAGGGAGCGTACACCGACCACCGCCATCCGGACCAGGTGGCCTTCACCCGCAGCCTAGAGGAGGATCTGGCCCGGAGGGATTTCACCATCAACGCCATGGCCTGGGGCCCCGGAGGCCTCTCAGACCCCTTCGGCGGGCGGGAGGACCTGGCCCGGGGCACGATCCGCTGTGTGGGGGATGGGGACCGCCGGTTCCGCGAGGACGCCCTGCGCATCCTCCGCGGCCTTCGGCTGGCCGCCCAGCTGGACTTCCTCCTGGAGGAACAGACCGCCGCTGCCATCCGGCGGAACGCCGCGCTCCTTCAATATGTGGCCTGGGAGCGCATCTCCGCCGAACTGCTCCGCCTGCTGTGCGGGCCGGGAGCGGGCCGCGTCCTGCTGGCCTTCCCCGAGGTGGTCGGTCAGATCCTTCCGGAGCTGACTCCCGCAGTTGGCTTTCACCAGCACAGCCCCCACCACCGCTTCGACGTATACACCCATTCTGTAAAGGCGCTGGAGGGAGTCCGCCCGGAGCCCGCCCTGAGGCTGGCCGCCCTGCTCCACGACGCGGGAAAACCCGCCTGCTTCACCCTGGATCCGGAGGGCGCCGGCCATTTCTACGGCCACGAGGAGGAGAGCGCCCGCCTGGCAGACCGTGCCGCCCGGCGGCTCCGCCTGGACCGCCGTACCCGGGAACGGGTGGTCCTTCTGGTTGGCCGTCACGGACTGACGCTCCCTCCGGAGGAGCGGGCGGTCCGCCGCTGGCTCCGCCGGCTGGGTCCAGAGCTCTTTCTGGATCTGCTGGCGCTCCAGAGGGCGGACGGGGCCGCCTGCGGGGTGGACAAACCGGAGCAGGAGGCCCGCCGGGCGCAGCTGGAGGCCATGACCCGTGACATCCTGGCCCAGGCCCCCTGCCTGACCGTCAGGGATCTGGCAGTCAACGGCCGCGACGCCCTGGCCGCCGGACTGGAGGGCCCCGCCGTGGGACTCGCCCTCCGCTCCCTGCTGGAGCAGGTCTCTCAGGGCGAGTTGCCCAATGACCGCGCTGTCCTGCTGAAGCATCTGAAGCAAAGCTGAGGGGGCCTTCCGGCCCCCTCAGCTTTTATAAAACCACGACGGTGATTCCATTGTTGTACCGCTCCAGATCCGGGTCCCGCCGCAGATCGGGGCACCGCTGGAAGGCGGCCAGCGTCCGGGGCTCAAAGATGGTGAACTCCTCCCCCGGGATCACATCCCGCAGCTCCCCCCGCTCCTTCATCCGGATCAAGTACGCCCGGGCCTCCACCCGGATGCGCCCTCCTTTGCCGGAGGAGCCGTAGCCGTGGATCAGCTTCAAGGCTGTACAGCCCAGGCTGCGGCCGCGCCGCAGTTCAAAGCTCAGCTGCTGAAGGGCGGCGCGCACTGTGGGCATTCCACGCTCCAGGTCCACTTCCCGAAGCTTATTCGCTGTCACGGCTCCAGCCCTCCGTCTCGATCACATCCCCGCGGCGCTCCGCCTCCCGGAAGGCCCGGCTCAGCCGGTGGATCAGCACCAGATCACTGATCCCATCGTACACCAGAGACAGTCCGATCAGGATGGTAAGGGCCTCCATCGTCCCAAAGGGATTGAACAGCACCACGCCCCCCAGCACCAGGGTCAGGGCAGCCAGAGCCAGATCCATCCACCACCGGGGCCAGCCCTGCCGCATGAGGCTCACCGCCCCCTGAAGGTCGATGACGCCGTGGAACAGCAGCACCGCCGCAAAGCTGAACTGGATCAGGACGATCACCGACGCCGGGTGGCTCAGCAGCCACAGCCCCAGCGCCGCCAGCAGCAGCCCCGGGATCAGGAACCAGACGGGAAATCCGTCCCGCCGCTTGGCAAACCACCCCAGGATATAGATCAGTCCCGTCACCAGCAGGGCCGTCCCCAGCAGGCCGCACAAAAACCGGATGGACCGGTTGGGCACCAGCACCAGCATCAGTCCCAGCAGGATGGTGACCGCCGCGGCGACAATGCTGCTCCTCCGCTGTTCCCGCAAAATACTTCTCATGCTCTCCTCCTATCTCCGGCCGCCGCCGGATCCTCCAGCTGTCTTTTCTCTGATTGTACCATTCTTCCCCTGTCCAGGCAATCAAAACCGGGCTGTCCCACGAAAAAATCCCCTCCCGCGGGGCTGTCTCTGCGGGAGGGGATCCAGTTTGGGATCGATCACATCAATTCTTCGTTCACGATCTCCGCCTTGATCAGGTTGGTGGAGCCGCTCTTGCCCAGCGGGACCCCGGCTGTAATGACCACCGTGTCCCCGCTCTGCACCAGTCGCTCCTTCAGCGCCACCTCGGCGGAGAGGGAGAAGATCCGGTCGGTGGAGGTGACCTCCCCGGTGAGGAAGGGGATGACGCCCCAGCAGATGGCCAGCTGGCGGCGCACCTTCTCGTGCATGGTGAGGGCGGCCACCGGACAGGCAGGCCGGAAGCGGCAGATCATTCGGGCGGTCCGTCCGGAGTTGGTGGCCGCCAGGATGGCCTTGGCCTCCAGATCCTTGGCCGTCAGGCAGCAGGTGTGGGTGATGGCGTCGTTGATGTTGGACGCGGGGATCACACGGCGCTTTTCAAACTGACGCCAGTAGTGGATGGACTGCTCCGCCTCCTCCACAATGCTCACCATGGCGGTCAGCGCCTCCAGGGGATACTTGCCGCCGGCGGTCTCGCCGGAGAGCATGACGCAGCTGGTGCCGTCAAACACCGCGTTGGCCACATCGGACACCTCCGCCCGTGTGGGCCGGGGATTGCGCATCATGGAGTCCAGCATCTGGGTGGCGGTGATCACAGGCTTACCCGCCTGAAGCCCCTTGCGGATGATCTGCTTCTGGAGGATGGGCACCTTGGCGGCGGGGATCTCCACCCCCAGATCGCCCCGGGCCACCATGATGCCGTCGGCGGCCTCCAGGATCTCGTCGATGTTGTCCACACCCTCCTGATTTTCGATCTTGGCGATGATGCGGACATCCTGGCCGCCAAAGCGGTCCAGCACCTCCCGCACCGCCTGGACATCAGCCGCCCGGCGGACAAAGGAGGCGGCAATGAAGTCAAAATCGTTCTCCACACCAAACTGGATGTCGCTCACATCCTTCTCTGTCAGGGCAGGCAGATGGATATGTACGCCGGGGATATTGATGCTCTTGTTGGCAGATAGGGTCCCGCCGTTCTCCACGGTGCAGCGGATGTCCTGGCCGTCGATCTCCTCTACCTTCAGCGCCACCAGGCCGTCATCAATGAGGATCTCCTGTCCCACAGACACCTCTTTGTGGAGTTCCGGATAGGTGACAGAGACCAGGTTCCCGTTCCCCTGCACCTCACGGGTAGTCAGGGTGAAGGCGTCCCCCGCCTCCAGAGAGATGGACTTGGTCTCAAAGCTCCGGATGCGGATCTCCGGGCCCTTGGTATCCAGGATGGACGCCACTGGGCGCCCCATGGAATCCCGCACCGACTTGAGCAGGTTCAGGCGGTTCAGATGCTCCTCATGGCTGCCATGGGAAAAGTTGAAACGGGCCGCATTCATGCCGGTGCGGATCAGGGCGCGGATCATATCCTCGTTGTCCACAGCGGGGCCCAGGGTGCAGATAATTTTCGTCTTTCTTAACGTCATACTTCATTCCTCCTGCGGGAAAGTTTTCATTTTACTTCTTCTTTCACGTCTTAATCATACTCGGCCCGCTCCCGTTTGACTAGATGGGAAAGTGATGAAAATCCCGCGCCCGGGAGGCTGATTTCTGGACAAAGCGGCGCGCCGGAGCCGGCCCGGGCCCGCCGCCCGCCCTCTGGCAGGCGGCAGGCCCATAAGCTCTGCTGAGCCCTGTCCGGCACAGGTCACTTTCCGGTCAGCTCACGGCCGGCCTTCTGCACGCCCCGTCCCACATCCTCTGCCGCATCCTTGGCGGCCCGGCCCGCCTGTTCTGCGGCCCGGCCGGTCCGGTCCGCCGCCTCTTCCGTCCCATTCATCAAATGGTCCCAGCCGTCCCGCAGGTCGCGGCCCAGCTTTTCCCACTCGCTCTCATGCTCCGGCCGGACTTGGTCCACCGCGCCGTCCGTTCCGGCGTAGTAGCTCCCGTCCTCCAGCATGGTCCGGCCGCTCCGGACAAGGTCCTGCTCCGCCTGACTGCTCCGCAGCCGGCCAGTCTCCGTCCCCCGGTCCGCCTCGCTGCGGACGCCGCAGGACGTCAGTGTCAGGGTCAGGACCGCCGCCAGGCCCAGCGCAGCTGTTCTCCCTTGCATCGCTGTCTCCTCCACTCTCTTGATTTCTCTGTGCGGACGTCCCATCCGCCGCTTAGTATGGGGCGTCCATCCGGAAGCCATACGGAGAAAGCGCGGCCAAAACCGCCAGTTTCTGCCCCGTGAGGCAGATCCCGGGCGTTTCTCAGCTTGAAACGGGCCGAGAAACCAGATATAATACTGTACACTGTCCGCTGCTCCGGCCGTGCTGCACGGCCGCGCTCCACACAAAACAGAGTTTGAACTTAGAAAGGCAGATCCCTTCCATGACCGAACGCAACGAAAAGCGGATCCTTCGCATCTCGTTTCTTTCCGGCCTGGCCTTTGCCATCGCCGAATTTATTTTTTCCATATACAGCCGCTCCCATTCCGCCCTCACCGACGCGGTGTACGATATGTCGGAGCTGGTGTTCATCGCGCTGCTGCTCTTTCTGACGCCGCTGTTTCACAAGCCCATGTCGGAAAAGCACCCGTACGGCTATTTCCAGGTGGAGTCCATCTTTGTCATCATCAAGGGCGTGATGATGCTGTCCGTCACCATGGGGATCTCCGCCGATGTAATTGGCTCCGCCCTGACCGGCGGAAACCCGGTGAACAATATCCAGGTTGCCCTCTTTCAGCTCTTGCTGGGTGCGGCAAGCATTGTGATCTTTGCTGTGATGAAGCGGTTCAGCAAAAATGCGGCTTCCCCCACCATCACCACGGAGCTTCTGGGTTGGAAGCTGGACATCATTTACAGCCTGGGGATGGCCCTCGCGTTCCTTCTGTCCCTCACGCTGGAGCGCACCCCGCTGGCCTTTCTCTCCCCCTACTTCGATCCCGTTGTCGCCGTTCTTGTCATGGTCTTTATGCTGCCGGAGAGCGTCAAGGTCCTCTGGAGCGCCATCCGGGATATTTTTCTCTTCTCCCCTGACGAGGCGCTGATGGACGAGATCAAGGCCCTGTGTGAGCCGATTTTAGGCGAATACCACTTTCTTCCTGTCTTTTTCGACATCACCCGGACAGGCCGCCATCTCTGGATCGCCGTCTATTTTCAGATCGAGGGCGGCAGTCTGGCGGTGAGCAGCCTCTCCCGCGCGTCGGCGGCCATCCATGCCGCGGCCCAGGAGCGGTATCAGGACTGCACCTGTGAGCTGATCCTGACGCCAGAGGGTTCCCCCTACCTTGACTGTTGAGGAACTGAGAAGCAAAAATTCCCCCGGCACAGCTCAGGCTGTGCCGGGGGAATTTTTATTTCTGATCAGAGGTCGGACCGGATCACTCCGCATCCTCGTCGGCGTCCACCGTGTCGTCGCTCAGGTCCAGGGCAAAGCGGGTCTCACAGTTGGGGCACTGCACCTCGCCGGCCGCCAGGGCCTCGTCATCGATGAAGATGGGCTCCTCACAGTTGGGGCACTCCACCTCGAAGTAGTCCTCGTCATCCTCGTCCTCGTCAAACACCACGGACTCCACATCGGCCAGGTCGTCGGAGAGAACATCGATCTCCTCGCCCAGAGCCAGAGCGTTCTCCTCCAGATCCTCGATGGACAGACCGATCTCCTCCAGGATCCCGATCATCACGGAGATGAGCTTGCCCTCCTTGGACTTGTCCACGTCCAGATTCAGGCCCTCTGCCAGACCCTTCAAATAGGCGACTTTCTCGGAAATGGTCATAACTTGCTCCTTTCTGAGGCGAAGCCTCTCTACAAACAGCTTTCTCTCCCGATTTCTTGTAAGAAAGCGGGGCAAAGAACTTCATGCGAAACTGCGTTTCGCCTCGACAGCTTTGAATTCCGTACAGACGGGGTCAGCTGCTCCAGATCCCGCCGGTCCCCGCCCTACCGAAGCAATCGCGGCCGGGTACCTGATACGGATCTTGTTTCGCTTGGCAATTTTCAGGTAACGCGAAGCTGAACTCAGCCCTTGCAGCGCTCCAGATACTCGCCGGTGCGGGTGTCGATCTTGATCTTGTCACCGGGGTTGATGAACAGGGGGACCTTGATCTCAGCCCCGGTCTCCACGATGGCGGGCTTGGTCACGTTGGTGGCGGTGTCGCCCTTGAAGCCGGGATCGGTCTCGGTGACCTCCAGATCCACGAAGTTGGGGGGCTCCACGCCGAACACGCTGCCCTTATAGGACATGACCTTGCAGCTCATGTTTTCCTTCACAAAGCGGAAGGCGTCGCCCAGCAGGTCCTTGCTGATGGGCAGCATATCGAAGGTCTCCATATCCATGAAGTAGTACAGATCACCGTCGTTATAGCTGTACTCCATGTCCTTGCGCTCCACGAAGGCCTGCTCGAACTTGGCAGTGGGGTTGAAGGAGGTCTCCGTCACACCGCCGGTGATGATGTTCTTCATCTTGGTGCGGACGAAGGCGGCGCCCTTACCGGGCTTGACGTGCTGGAACTCGACGACCTGCATGACCTTGCCGTCCATCTCAAAGGTCACGCCGTTGCGGAAATCACTGGCGGAAATCATTGCCATAGGAATCATCCTCCATTGTTTTTAATGAACTGATTTATTTTACCCTTTTTTCCCCCGTTTGACAAGGGGGTTTCAGAAAATATACGGGAAATCAGAGCACGATCAGGTTTTTCGGCGATTGGGTGATGTCCTCACAGCCCCCCTCACGCAGCACCAGCACGTCCTCGATCCGCACTCCGAAGCGGCCGGGCAGATAGATCCCCGGCTCGGCAGAGATCACCGCCCCGGCTGGAAGCACCTTCTGCTCACTGGAGGAAGCGTTGGGGGACTCGTGGATCTCCAGGCCCAGGGAGTGTCCGAAGCTGTGGGAGAAAAAGGCCCCATAGCCCGCCTGCTGGATCACCTGTCGGGCGGCCCGGTCCACCTCACTGCCTGTGATGCCGGCCCGGGCGGCCGCGATCCCCGCCCGCTGGGCCTCCAGCACCGTATGGTAGACCCGCTCCATCTCCTCGGTGGGCTGGCCCACCGCCACAGTCCGGGTCATATCGGAGCAGTAGCCCTCATAGACACAGCCGAAGTCCATGGTCACAAACATCCCGGACTGAAGCACCGTCTCTCCCGGCACCGCATGGGGCATGGAGCCGTTGGCGCCCGCGGCTACGATGGGGTCAAAGGACACCTTCCGCCCGCCCCGGCGCAGCAGCTCATACACAAGCCGGGCGGCCACCTCCTGTTCGGTCAGCCCCGGGCGGATGAAGTTCAGGATCTCCCGAAACGCCTCGTCGGTGATGCGCTGGGCCTGGCGCATCCGGGCCAGCTCCTCCTCATCCTTGGCGGCCCGCAGCCCGTCCAGCAGGCCCTGCGCCGCCACCAGCTCACAGGGGAGGCTGTCTTTCCAGCGTCCCAGCTCATCCGCACTCACCCGGCCGCTCTCAAAGCCCACCCGCTTCAGTCCCCGGCGCCGGACCTCCTCCCGCGCCAGGGTCAGATGGCTCTGCCCCCGCTCTGTCAGCACGATTTCTGCCCCTGTCACCTGCTGCCGGGCCGCCTCGATGTACCGGCCGTCAGTGGAGTAGTGGGCCCCGTCCCGGCTCACCAGGACCCAGCCCTCTCCCTCAAAGCCCACAGCGTAGCGCTCGCCGGGGGCGCTGGTGACCAGCATGGCGTCCAGACCGTACTCCGGCAGCCGGGCGGTGATTTTTGCAATATGATCCATCGTGATCCTCTCCTCTCTAAAACCACAGACTCGGCCGCTCCAGAAGTCTGGCCTCCGGTCCGTCTGCGTAGGGATCATACCGATCCAGCTGACAGCCAAACTCCTGAAGCCGCCGGATCCTCCCATCTTCGCTCCAGTGGATCAGGGAGAGTCCATCAAATTCCTCTGTCCTGCCGTCCACCACATTTTTGAAATACCACTCCGCCACAGAGCGGTTCCCGTCGTGGAGAACGCTCCGCAACTCCCAGGCCAGGACCCGCCCACGGGTGTTCCACTCCTGGAACCAGTGCTGAACCTGGGACACGCCGCAGTACTCCGGCCCCCAACTCTCGATATACTGCACATCCGGAGTAAACAGCGCCGCCAGATCCCCCGCCTTGCCCTCCAGCCACATAGAAAACCAGCTTCGGATCGCCCGTTCCCGTCCGGCCCTGTCCATCTCTGCACGCCCCATTTCCAATTCCTAACTCCTAATTCCTAATTCCTAATTCCTAACTCCCGCAAGCCTCCTGATAGATTTTTTTCATCTCCAGCGCGTCCTCCGCCTGTGTCCCCGCGCTTTCGCAGATAAACGTAGGGCTCCACCCCCGTCGGGCGGTCTCCGCCGCCAGAGGGCCCCAGTCCGGGCCAAAGCCCCCATCGTCGGCGAAGGTGCGGTGGCACTTCTCGCCCCCCTTGGGGGTAAATTCTATGTGGGAGAAATGGCTGTGGAAACGGCTGGCCCGCTCTGTCCCCAGCACCTCCTCCACCCGGTCCAGCATCCGGGCAAACGCCTCCTGCCCGTCGTCTGCCCCCAGGGAGCGGGCGTACAGGTGGCCGAAGTCGATACAGGGGATCAGGCGCTCATCCAGGGTGCACAGCTCCAGCACCTCGTCCAGATCCCCCAGCTGGTTGATCTTTCCCATGGTCTCCGGACACAGGGCGATGTGCCCGAAGCCTGCTCCGTCACAGGCGGCGATGACCTCCCGCAGGGAGGCTCTGGCAGTCTCCAGGGCCTCCTGCCGGCTGCGCTTCATCAGCGCCCCGGAGTGGATCACCACCCGCTCCGCCCCCATCCAGGCGGCCGCCAGGCAGGCCCCGGTGATATAGCCGATGGTCTTTTTCAGAGCCTCCGGGTCCGGGTTGGCCAGGTTGATAAAATAAGGCGCATGGAGGGACAGGGAGATCCCCGCCTCCACGGCGTTCTCCCCCACCCTCCGGGCAGTGTCCTCCCCCACATGGACCCCCTTGCCGCACTGATATTCATAGCAGTCCAGCCCCCGCTCCGCGATCCATCCAGGCGCGGCCAGGGAGGAGCGGTGGACCCTGGAAAAGCTGTCGCTGTTGCCCGCCGGGCCGAACCGCGCGCTCACAGGAAGGGCCTCCGCTTTCCCAGCAGGCGGAAGGGGGTCTCCGCCGCATAGCGCAGATAGCGCCCCGGGTTTCCTGCCAGCCGGATGGGCTCCACCAGCATGGGGACCACCCCGGCGTTGTTGGCCCCCAGGGTGTCGGTGAAGATCTGGTCGCCCACCATAACGGTCTCCTCCGGCCTGCGCCCCATGCGCTCCATGGCCCGGAGATAGCCCGCCCTGCGGGGCTTGCCGGAGTGCCCCTGATAGGGGATGCCCAGCCGCTGGGCGAAGTTCTGAGCCCGCCCCGGCCTGCGGCTGTTGGACAGCAGAAACAGCTGGATCCCCTGCTCCTCCAATGCCTGCTTCCAGGCCACGATCTCCTCCGGCGGCTCAGTCACGCCATAGGGGACCAGAGTGTTGTCCAGATCGGCCAGCACCAGGGTGATCCCCCTGGCCCGCAGGGCCTTGGGATCCAGTGCGGTGACAGAGGGGTAGACCCCTCTTGGGATAGGTGAAACGGGCACGGATGTGTCCTCCTTTTGTTCTAACCGGTCTGTCCCGGCCATACAGTGGAACAGACGTCGCCTGGTGCGGGCAAGGGCCGCCCGGCTCTGCCCCAGTATATCACGTCAGAAAAATTTGGACAAGGGGGACCCTGTCATGCCATTGGAATCCATCATTGTGACCATCACGCCCGACCGTCTGCGGGAGATCCAGCGCCTTCCCGTGATCCCCGCCCACGCCGTCTACCGCATGGGGCGTGGGCCCCACCTGTTCCGGGCCGGAGGGAGCACCGCTCCGCGGGGCGGGATGATGCTGCTGGACTGCCGCACCTTCGATGGGCTGGGGGCGGCGGCTCCCTTCTGTCAGGAGGTGATCCAGGAGTGCTCCGCCCGGGGCTTTACCGGAGTGGTCTGTGACTTTGAGGCCGGGAGGCTCCCGCCCCTGGAACAGGTGGTGCGGGAGCTGGGCAGCCAGTGCCGCCGCCGGAACTGGACCCTCATTGTGCCCGAGCAGTACGGACACTGCTCTGACCACGCCCTGGTGATGATCTCCTCCGCCCTGTCCGGCGGCTCCCTCCGGCAGCGCCTGCAAGAGGCTCAGGAGCGCTTCGGCCGGGACCGGGTGGCTCTGGCCCTCCAGCGGGTGGCGGAGGACTTTTTTCTTCCCTCCCCCTCCGGCAGCGGTACCCCCCTCTCCCAGGATGAGCTGCACCGCCGCATCCATCAGCTCTCCCCCGCTATTTTCTTCTCCCAGGAGCTGTGCACCCGGTACTTCACCTACATGAGCCGGGAGTCCGGAGCCCACTTCGTCCTCTTTGACGACGGGGCCACCCTGCGCCGCAAGCTGGAGGCCGCCCAGAGCCTGAACATCCGCACCGTGCTGGCCCCCTGGCAGGAGATCTCCGACGTCACCGTAACGCTGGGCCTCTATCCTGTGGAGCGGACCCGCACCGGACAAGTTCTCCGTTGACGAATGTTCCCTTCCCCGCTACAATAGGAGTACCATACAAGAAGGAGGAATGTCCGATGGTCCGTCATATCGTTTCCTGGAACTTCAAGCCCGAACTCACCGAGGCGCAGCGCCAGGCCGTCCGGGAGGAGATCGTCCCCCGCATCAACGCCCTGAAGGAGCTGGTCCCCTGTGCCCTGGAGGTCAAAGCCAGCTGCCCGCCTCTGGACAGCAGCAACTGCGATCTGGTCCTCTACTCCGAGGTCGCCCAGGCCGATGACCTGCCGCTCTATCAGAACCACCCGGAGCACCAGGCTGTGCTGCCCCTGATCCGGGAGTATTTCTGTGACCGCCGCTGCTGCGACATCCAGGACTGAGCCGCCGCGTCCAGCCAGCACCCGCGCCCCGGAGCCTGCTCCGGGGCGCTTTTCCCGTTTCGCTCCCGTCGTGCCGCCTTCTCGGAAGTCAGGAGTTGTTTTTTCCCAAAACTGTGGTATGATAAAGCATACCGAATCCGGTCCGCCTCCGCGGGCCAGCAAAGGACGTGACTCCATGCTGCAAGGTACAAAACGCGACTCCTGGGGCTCCAAATGGGGCTTCATTCTGGCCTGTATCGGCTCGGCGGTGGGAATGGGCAATATCTGGCTGTTCCCCGCCCGGGTATCCGCCTATGGCGGGGCCACCTTTCTGATCCCCTATCTGATCTTCGTGATCATCATCGGCTCCACCGGCGTCATTGGAGAGATGTCCTTCGGCCGCGCCACCCGCTCCGGTCCAGTCCACGCCTTCGGCGAGGCCACCCGGATGCGCTTCGGCAGCGACAGGCCGGGCAAGCTGCTGGGACTGATCCCGGTGCTGGGCTCCCTGGCTCTGGCCATCGGCTACTCCGTGGTCACCGGCTGGATCTTTAAGTACACCTTCCAGTCCTTCACCGGAAGCCTGTCCCAAATGCAGGGCGTGGCCGCCTTTGACGCCAACTTCGGCGCCACCGCCGGGGGCAACATCTTTTGGCAGCTGGTTGGAATGGCGGTGACGGTGGTCATTATGACCTTTGGCATCGGCGGAGGCATCGAAAAGGCCAATAAGGTGATGACCCCCCTGTTCTATCTGCTGTTCATCGGACTGGCCGTCTATCTGGTCACCCTCCCCGGAGCCGCCGAGGGCTACCGGTACATTTTCGTCCTCAAGCCCGAGGGCCTGCTGGACCCTATGGTATGGGTCTTTGCCCTGGGGCAGGCGTTTTTCTCCCTGTCCATCGCGGGCAACGGGACACTGATCTATGGCTCCTACCTGGGCCGGGATTCCGATGTGCCGGCTGACGCCAAGATGGTCGCCCTGTTTGACACCCTGGCCGCCATGCTGGCCGCTCTGGTCATCATCCCCGCCATGGCGGTGGCCGGGGAGCATCTGAACAACAGCGGCCCGGGCCTGATGTTCATTTTCCTGCCCAATGTGATCAGCCGCCTGCCCGGCGGGCCCATCCTGCTGGTGGTGTTCTTCCTGGCGGTGCTCTTCGCCGCACTGACCTCTCTGGTCAACCTGTTCGAGGCACCCACCGCCACCCTTCAGGAGCTGTTCCACCTGAAGCGTCCCGCGGCTGTGGCCATCATCGGCGCGGTCGGTGTGGGCGTTGGGCTGGCCATCGCTCCCATCGTGTCCGACTGGATGGACGTGTGCTCCATCTACATCTGCCCCATCGGCGCTCTGCTGGCCGGTGTGATGTTCTTCTGGGTGTGCGGCAAAGACTATGTGCTGGAGCAGGTCAACCTGTCCAGAAGCAAGCCGCTGGGCCGCTGGTTTTACCCCATGGCCAAGTATCTGTTCTGCGGCGTCACCCTGCTGGTGCTGATCCTGGGCGCTGTTGAGGGCGGCATTGGCTGAATCTGATCCAAGATACGCCCTGTGGGCCGTCCAGTCCGGGCGGCCCACAGGCTATTTTATGCAGAGGACCGCTCCTTTCCAAACAGCTCCATCCCCCCAATGACGATCAAAAAGCCCCCGAAGCACCGGCGCAGCAGTTCTACCTCCATCACCGTGGCCGCCCAGGCAGCCGCCCCTGCTGTCAACAGTCCGGCCAAAATGGCAGGCAGCAGGACGGGCCGGACCACGGAACCGTTCCTCCAGTGGGCGGGCAGGGCCATGGCGGCAGAGGGGAGAAAATACAGAAGGTTGATCCCCTGAGCCAGACGCTGGTCCAGTCCGGCAAAAGCGGTCATATATACCAGAAGAAGCGTCCCTCCGCCCACTCCGAAGCCGGACAGCACCCCGGCGGCCCCGCCCGCCAGCAGGGGGAGCAGCCACTCTCTCACAGCAGGCACCTCGCTCCCCCATACAGCAGCAGAAGCCCGAAAGCCCTCCGGAGCCACACCACCCGCACCCCTTGGAACCACCTGCCCCCCAGCCAGCCGCCCACCGTTCCGCCGATCAGGTAGGGCAGGGCCGCCGTCAGGTCCAGGCCGCCCTGAAACAGATAAACCGCCGCGGACAGGACGCACAGGGGCAGGATGACCGCCAGTGAGGTGGAAAATGCCTGCCGCTGCTCCAGCCCGCAGAAGCGGGTGAGCAGCGGGACCAGCACCGATCCGCCGCCTCCGCCGAACAGTCCGTTTGCCGCTCCGGCTGCCGCCCCGGAGACGGCGGCGCGCCAGGTATCCTTTTTCATGCCAGACACACTCCTTTTTCCACAGTGTTCCTGCTCCGGGTCCTGTTTATGCGCGCACTGCCCCCGCCAGAGAGATAAAACAGAAATGACAGGATCCTGCAAAAAAAGGCTTGACACCGGCCCTGGGATATGGTAATATAATGCCTGCACTGAGCAAGATAAATGCTCGCCTCCCCCATTCGCGCGAGTGGTGGAATTGGTAGACTCGCTGGCTTCAGGTGCCAGTGCTCGCAAGGGCGTGCGGGTTCGACTCCCGCCTCGCGCACCACGTCGAAGCAAAGTTCGCTTTGCTTCGACGTTTTTTATTCCTGCGGAACAAAAGAATGTCGTCCGCCCGCTCCTTTGCTCCTCCTATTACAATGTATTTACGGTTGAAGGCACGGCAGCCAGCCGTGTCTTTTTCCGCATCGTTGCCAAAGCTGTTAGAATGAGAGTATCTTGGCCTGATGTACACCTCCAAGGACCAAAGCGTCCGCAGGAAAGTCCGTCAGCCAGCCTCTC
>JBMNQB010000025.1:0-20486 GCA_050943915.1 Lawsonibacter sp. | reverse complement strand
TATCTTATTCATGGCGAATAGGGTGACACCTGCCTTTCGGTTTTGTCTCAGCAACTTAACCTTAACACAGGTCACTCCTATTCGCTTTTCTTTTTTCTATCTGTCACACATCATTGTAATACCTACAATGTTGGGCTTCTTACACCGCGCATCCGGTTGCGCCCCCTCTGAAAATGTGGTATACTTAACATCTATCGAAATCGAACCTGGCAGGCGGAGGAGGAGGATCATTTGCACGATTCCATTGCGGTGGCAATGAGCGGCGGTGTGGACAGCGCGGTAGCCGCCTGGCTGCTCCAGCAGCAGGGGGAGCATACAGTGGGGATCACCATGCGCTTGTTTGCCCCAGAGGACCTGGCCCCCGGCCAGGGGGAGCGCTGCCACATTCTGGAGGACCTTCAGGATGCCCAGGCAGTTGCCGCCCAGCTGGGCATCCCACACCATGCACTGGACCTGTCATCCACCTTCCGGGAGCAGGTCATGGAGCCCTTTGTCCGGGCGTATGAGCAGGGCCGCACCCCAAACCCCTGTGTGACCTGCAACCGGACCATCAAGTTCGGCGCGCTGCTGGAGGCCGCCGGGCAGCTGGGCTGCGGCCGTCTGGCCACGGGGCACTATGCCCGCACGGAGCGGGACGCCGGCACCGGCCGGACTCTGCTCAAGCGGGCCGTCCACCCGGAGAAGGACCAGAGCTATGTCCTCTGGTCCCTGTCCCAGGCCCAGCTGGAGCGGGTGTGCTTTCCCCTGGGCGGCCTGTCCAAGGAGGAGATCCGGGCCATTGCGGAGGAGCAGGGGCTGGTCAGCGCCCGCCGGCGGGACAGCCAGGACATCTGTTTCGTCCCGGATGGGGATTATGCGGCCTTTCTCTGCCGCCATACCGGCCGGACCTATCCCAGCGGTCCGTTCTGCGACCTGGAGGGACAGGTTCTAGGTATCCACCAGGGCATCATCCACTATACGGTGGGCCAGCGCCGGGGCCTGAAGGTCTCTTCCAATCGGGGACGCCTCTACGTTAAGGAGGTCTGTCCCCAGGAGAACCGGGTGATCCTGTCAGACAACCAGGCCCTGTTCCACCGGGGGTTGACGGGGAAGGAGCTGAACCTGATCCCCACAGAGCGGCTGGACCAGCCCATCCGGGTGCAGGCCCGGATCCGGTACCGCATGACGCCCCAGCCGGCTCTTCTGGAGCAGACCGGTCCGGATACCTGCCGCGTCATCTTTGACCAGCCCCAGCGTGCCATCACTCCGGGGCAGTCTGTTGTCTTTTATGACGGCCCGCTGGTGGTAGGCGGGGCCGTGATCTGGAAAGAGGAGGACTGAGTCCATGAGTCAAAAGAAACATAAAAAGCGCCATCCTCAGACAAAACGCCCGGTGAGCGCGCCGGTGGAGGAGTCGGAGTTTGCATCGGACGGCACCCGGAAGCGGATGAACGGCACCACCCGGAACATCCTGCTGTTCGCCCTGATCCTGCTGGCTGCGACGGAGGCCTTGTTCCGCGCCGGCCTTCTGCCGGAGGCAGTCTCCAACGTGGTGGCCATTGTGGGCCTGGTCCTGCTGATGATCGCCCTGTGGTTCCAGTTTGGAGATCCATCCGGCGGCAGCCGGACGTCCTCCGGAAACCCGAGGCTGAAGTGAAGGCTGGGCCTGCGGCCCGGTGATCGAGGAGGTTTTCAATGGGAAAGCATCATATTCTGCCCGCTCTGGCTCTGGCCGGCGGTCTGGCTGGCTTCGGTCTGCGTCTTTGGCAGCGGACCACCGCCTTGGATCCGGTCACAGAGCTGTTTGAATCCGGCGCGCCGGCCTCTCTGGCTCTGTGGGGAGTGATGGCGGCGCTGGCCCTTGCGGCCTTTCTTCTCGGCCGGGGAGGACTCCGGCCGGAGCAGCCGGAACGCGCCTTTCAGTGCCCCTCCCCGGGATATATGACTCTGATGACAGCGGCGGGGATGTGCTTCCTGCTGGCCGCGGCTCTGGGGGTCCCGGAGCTGATGAGGCAGCTTCAGGCATGGCAGGCGGACCCAAAGCACTATATCATGCCCGCCGTCTTAGCGGTGACTGTGGCCGCCTGCCCCGTGGGAGCGGCGGGGGCCCTGGCCTCCGGACGGAACAACTATCGGGCGGTCACCGGGCAGCGGACCCGCATACCGGCCGCCCTGCCCGCCTGCGCCGCCCTTCCCTGGCTGATGGAGGTGTATCAGACCTATTCCCGGGATCCGGTGCTGCTGCGTGCGTCGGTCCCCCTGCTGGCCTGTGTATTCCTTCTGCTGGCTCTGTACCAGCAGGCAGCCTTTTTTTATCAGCGCCCCCATCCCCGGCGCTTCATCCTGTTTGCCGTACTGGGCCTGGCCTTCGGCGGCGCCTCGCTGGCGGACGGGCTTTCTCTGTTCGGGGCGGTGCTCACCGCCGCCTTTCTGCTGTGCACTCTGGGCGGGCTGACCGCCCTGTCTTACAGCCTCTTCACCCCCGGGGCAGCCGGGCGGCAGGCGCCGGATCCCACGGTCCGCTGATCACATCATCTACTAATTCATCGGGAGGAATCAGACCCATGGAACGAAAGAAATTTTATATCACCACCCCCATCTACTACCCCAGCGACAAGCTGCACATCGGCCACACCTACTGCACCGTGGCCACCGACGCCATGGCCCGCTATAAACGGCTGACCGGCTGTGACGTGCTGTTTCTTACCGGCACCGACGAGCATGGACAGAAGATCGAGGACAAGGCAAAGGAGGCCGGCGTCACCCCCAAGGAGTTTGTGGACAATATTGTGGAGGGCCCCAAGGGAGTCAAGGACCTGTGGAAGCTGATGAACATCTCCAACGACCGCTTCATCCGGACCACAGACGACTACCATGTGGCCTCCATCCAGAAGATTTTTAAGAAGATGTACGAGAAGGGCGACATCTACAAGGGCAAGTATGTGGGCAAATACTGCAAGCCCTGCGAGTCCTTCTGGACGGAGTCTCAGCTGGTGGACGGCAAGTGCCCCGACTGCGGCCGCCCGGTGCAGGACGCGGAGGAGGAGGCCTACTTCTTCCGCCTGTCCAAGTACGCTGACAAGATCCAGCACCTGCTGGAGGACACCGATTTCCTGGAGCCCCGCTCCCGGGTAAACGAGATGGTGAACAACTTCATCAAGCCCGGGCTGGAGGACCTTTGTGTCTCCCGCACCAGCTTTACCTGGGGCGTGCCTGTGGACTTTGACCCGGGCCATGTGGTCTATGTGTGGGTGGACGCCCTGTTCAACTACACCACCGCCCTGGGCTTCCTCAACGACAAATATGATGACTATGAGAAGTTCTGGCCTGCCGACGTCCACTTCGTGGGCAAGGAGATCGTCCGGTTCCACTCCATCATCTGGCCCGCCATGCTGATGAGCATGGAGATGCCCCTGCCCAAGAAGGTGTTCGGCCACGGCTGGCTGCTGCTGGACGGCGGTAAGATGTCCAAGTCCAAGGGCAATGTGGTGGACCCCTATCTGCTGGCGGAGCACTTCGGTGTGGATGCCCTGCGCTTCTTCCTGCTGCGCACCTTCCCCTTCGGCTCGGACGGTAACTTCTCCAACGAGTCCCTCATCAACACCATCAATGTGGACCTGGCCAACGACCTGGGCAATCTGCTCAGCCGCACCGTGTCCATGGTGGGCAAATACTTCGGCGGCACTCTGCCCGCCGCACAGGCCGGCGACCCGGAGAAGGACCGGGAGCTGGAGGAGCTGGTCTCCGGCCTTCGGAGCCGCTACGAGGAGCAGATGGAGCACTACGCCTTCCAGAACGCGCTGGCGGAGATCTTCAAGGTCATCTCCCGGGCCAACAAGTATATCGACGAAAACACCCCCTGGGTGCTGGCGAAGGACATGGAGGCCAACGGGGCCCGTCTGGCCGGCGTGATGTACCATCTGCTGGAGACCCTGCGGGTGTGCGCTGTCCTGCTGACCCCCTTTATCCCCGATTCCTCCGCTGAGATCCTGCGCCAGATCGGGGCCTGCGTGGACTGCTCCACCTGGGAGAGCGCCGGGCAGTTCGGCTCTCTCCGCAGGGACGCCACTGTGGTCCGGGGAGACAACCTGTTCCCCCGCATTGACGCCGAGAAGGAGCTGGAGGCCCTGGAGCAGGCCGCTCAGGAGGCCCGCAAGGCCGCCCTTCCCGCCCTGGAGGTGGAGCCTCAGCTCACCGAGAAGGTGGACTTCGACACCTTCTGCAAGAGCGACTTCCGGGCTGTGAAGGTAAAGGACTGCCAGGCGGTGAAGAAGTCCAATAAGCTGCTGCGCTTTACCCTGGACGACGGAACCGGGACCGACCGGCAGATCCTATCCGGCATCGCGGCCTGGTACAAGCCCGAGGAGCTGGTGGGCAAGACCCTGGTGGCCATCGTCAACCTGCCCCCCCGGAAAATGATGGGCCAGGAGAGCTGCGGGATGCTGATTTCTGCCGTCCACACGGAAAAGGGCGAGGAAAAGCTGAACCTGCTGATGATCGACGATCAGATCCCGGCCGGTGCCAAGCTGTGCTGATGCGGCCTCCGGCAGAATTTTGTATTTGACGCACTGGCACACATTATTATTAACAGAAGCAAAGGCCAGGCTGACCGCCCCGTCGGGGCGGTCAGCCTGGCCTTTCAGTTTGTCGCAAAAGGTCCTTCTGCAAGGAGTTCCGCCGCCCGAAGGCGGCGGACTAAACTGGGAGCCTGTCCCTTCCGGGCAGATCCCTCGAACATGACACGTCAAGCCCGTTCCATCAATACCACCGTCTCCACATGGGCGGTCCTGGGGAACAGGTCCACCCCCTGGGCGCGGATTGTCTGATAGCCCAGCTCCGCCAGGCGCTTCACATCCCGGGCCAGGGTGGCAGGGTCACAGGAGACGTAGACGATGCGCTCCGGGGCCATCCCGGCCAGGATGGCGGGCACCTCTGGGGCCAGGCCCTTCCGGGGCGGGTCCACACAGATCACCTGGGGGCGGATGCCCTCCCGGGCCAGCTGGGCGGCGGTCTGTCCCGCGTCGCCGCAGAGGAAGCGGACGTTGTCCACGCCGTTCCGGGCGGCGTTGGCCCTGGCGTCCTCGATGGCCTGGGGGACGATCTCCGCGCCGATGACCTGGGCGGCCCGCTGGGCTAGGGCCAGGGAGATCGTACCAATGCCGCAGTAGAGGTCCAGGACGGTCTCCCTCCCGGTGAGCCCGGCGAAGTCCAGGGCCTGGGCGTACAGGCGCTCAGTCTGGGCCCGGTTGATCTGGAAGAAGGAGGGGACAGACAGGCGGAAGGACATACCGCACAGGGTCTCCTCCAGAAAATCCCGCCCCCAGAGGGTGCGGTAGTCCGGCCCCAGGATCACGTTGGTGTCCCGGGTGTTTTGGTTGAGCACCACCCCGGCCAGGGCGGGGACAGCCTGACGCAGCCGCCGGATCAGCTCCTGGGTATGGGGGAGGGAGCTTCCATTGGCCACCACGCAGCACAGGGCCTCCCCGGCCTGGTTGGTGCGGACGTACAGGTGGCGGATCAGGCCGGAGCGGGACGTCTCCTCATAGGGGGGGACGCGGAA
This sequence comes from Lawsonibacter sp., assembly GCA_050943915.1. Classification (GTDB taxonomy): domain Bacteria; phylum Bacillota; class Clostridia; order Oscillospirales; family Oscillospiraceae; genus Lawsonibacter. Next base: position 14,947 of record JBMNQB010000025.1, on the reverse strand, counting down.
GTCCTCCATCCAGCCCAGAAAGGCCAGACGCAGGGCGGTGACGCGCTCCGGCTGGAGGAGACAGTCGGCCACATCCAGCACATCGTGGCTTCTGGGGCGGTAGTAGCCCACCGCAGGGCCCCGGCGGCCGGGCGCCACGGGGAACTGCACCTTGTTGCGGTAGCGGTCGGGCGCCTCCGCGCCCAGCACCGGGGGCAGGTCCAGCCGGACCCCGCCCACCCGCTCCAGGGCGTCGGCGATGCGCTGTCCCTTGGCACGCAGCTCCTCGGCATAGGTGAGGTGCCGGAACTGACAGCCGCCGCACCGGCCAAACAGAGGACAGTCCGCCTGGGCACGCTCCGGGGAGGGCTCCAGCAGCTTCACCCCCCGGCCCCAGGCCATGTTGGGGCGCACCTTCTCCAGACGGACCCGCCAGAGCTCCCCCTGGGCGGTGAAGGGGACAAAGACCACCCGGCCCTCCAGCCGGGCCACCCCCATTCCCTCCGCCGTATATCCCTCGATGCGGAGGGGGTGGACTGCGTTTTTCTTCCATTCTGTCATTGTCTGCGCCTCCCTGGGCGGGCCCCCGTGTCCGCCGCTGGACGGAGCAGATGGAGACGGCCGCTGCCTGTGTGTTTTGCAGCTTCTATCATACCATGCCTGACGGATGCCGTAAAGAGAAAACGGCGCGGGCGCGCGGCTCAGGGAAAGAAGCTCAGCTGGCGGTCCCCATAGTCCCGGGTGGCGGCGGAGACGATGTGGGGCATCTGGTACAGCAGTCCCCGGTCACGGCAGCGGCGGGTAAAGACCTCCCACAGCCGGCGCGCCTGGGGAGAGGGGCATTGGTACCGGTTCCCGTACTGGGCCAGATACCGCCGGGAGAGCCCTCTGTCAGGAAAGGCCAGGTCCAGCTGCCGCAGGAAGTGCTCCCGCTGCCCCTGGCGCATGGTCACTCCAAAGCCGGGATAGACGAACCGGGCCCCTGCGTTCGCCGCCCGGTCCACCACCTCCAGGACCTGCTCCGGCCGGTCCTCCAGAAAGGGGAGCACGGGCATCAGCAGCACGCCGCAGAAGATCCCCGCCCGGGCCAGGCCCTCCACCGCCCTCAGACGCCGGGATGGGGAGGGGGCGCGGGGCTCCACCTTGGAGGCCAGTTCCTCGTCTGCCGTGGTGACAGTGACCTTGCAGATGACGGGGGAGTGCGCCTGAATGGACTGGTACAGGTCGGCGTCACGCAGGATCAGGTCGCTCTTGGTGGCGGCGGCCACGCCGCAGTCATAGGCGTCGATGAGCTCCAGGGCGTGGCGGGTGAGGAGCAGTTCCTCCTCAAAGGGGTTGTAGGGATCGCTCATGGATCCCATGCTGATGAAGGCCGGACGGATCTTCCGGGCCAGCTCATCCCGGAGCAGGGACAGCGCGCCTGCTTTGGCAGTCACCCGGTCGAAGTCCGGGATGTGGTAGCAGTCACTGCGGCTGTCGCAGTAGAGACAGCCGTGGCAGCAGCCCCGGTACAGGTTCATGGTGTGGTCGGTGCCGAACCAGGCGGTGGACCGGCTTCGGACCAGAATGTGTTTGGCGGAGATATATTCCATGCTGCTCCCTCCCAACCTCTGTTCTTGTCTCTATCCTATCAGGGAGGGGTGGAACTGTCAACAAAAAATAGAACAGACGTTTGGCTTCTTGGAGGGATGGGGGTATAATACTGACAGAGGGAGCCCGCTCAGCACGGAGGACGGGGCTCCGGGACCGGGAGAGGGGGCAGGCCATGGAGCGGGTCATTTTTCACTGCGATCTGAACAGCTTTTACGCCTCGGTGGAGCTGCTGGACCACCCGGAGCTGCGCCATCTCCCGGTGGCGGTGTGCGGCGATCCGGAGAGCCGACATGGCATCATCCTGGCCAAAAATGAGCCGGCTAAGAAGTTCCAGGTCCAGACAGCGGAGACCATCTGGCAGGCCAAACGGAAGTGCCCCGACCTGGTGCTCCTCCCGGCCCACCACCGCGTGTACCGGGATTTTTCCAGAAAGATCAACCGGATGTACCAGGACTACACCGACCTGGTAGAGCCCTTTGGCATCGACGAGAGCTGGCTGGATGTGTCCGGCACGCTCCATCTGTTTGGAGGGGATCCCGTGGCTCTGGCCGATGAGATCCGCCGCCGGATGCGCCAGGAGTTCGGTCTGACCATCTCGGTGGGGGTCTCATTCAACAAGGTGTTTGCCAAGCTGGGCAGCGACTATAAAAAGCCGGATGCCACCACCTGCATCACCCGGGCGAACTTCCGTCAGCTGGTCTGGCCCCTGCCGGTGGGGGACCTGCTGTATGTGGGCCGTGCGGCGGCGGAGACCATGAAAAAATTCGGCGTCCGCACCATTGGGGACCTGGCCCGCTTTGACCGGGAGAGCCTGTTCCGCCTGCTGGGCCGGCACGGTGTACAGCTTCACGACTACGCCAACGGCCTGGACAGGGCCCCGGTGGCTCCGGCTGGGCTGTATACCCCGCCCAAGTCGGTGGGCAGCGGGAACACCTTTGCCCGAAATCTGATGGGCCGGGAGGAGTTCCAGGCCGGAGTGGGGATGCTGGCTGGACAGGTGGCCGCCCGTCTGCGGCGGCACCGGATGAAGTGTACCGGGGTGGCCCTCCAGATCCGGGACCCGGACTTCCGGGACCTGAGCCGCCAGAAGCGGCTGGAGGTCCCCACCTGCCTGGGGCGGGAGATCACCCGGGCGGCCATGGAGCTGGCGGAGGGCTGCTGGAGCATGGAGCGGCCGGTGCGTGCCCTGACAGTTACCGCCATCGCCCTCATCCCGGAGGAGGAGGCCGCGGTTCAGCAGACGCTGTTCAGCGGCGGTGAGGAGGAGAAGCGGGCGCGTCTGGAGCGGCTGGCCCGGACCACGGACGCCATCCGGGCCAAATATGGACAGGGGGCCATCGGGGTGGCCTCTGAGCCCCGGGACGCCGCCCGGGAGCGGCACGCCCCTCCCCCCTCCGGGGCGCGGAGCGGGGAGGATTGACACAGGCGTCCCGGCGCGTTGGGCTATCCGGCGGGGGCGGCGCATACAGTGGGCATGAGGTGAAGCTTCATGCCTGCTTCTTTTTCCACATTTTTTGCTCTGCTGGTGGAAAACCCAGCGCTGAGGGTCTCCGTGCTCCTCACCCTGGCGGTGCTGGTGGTGAACGGCTGGACAGATGCCCCCAACGCCATCGCCGGGGCGGTGGTCACCGGGGCCCTTTCCTTCCGGAGGGCGGTGGCCCTGGCGGCTGTGTGTAATGTGCTGGGGGTGCTGTGTGTGACAGCGGCGTACCCGTCGGTGGTGGAGACCGTCTATTCCATTGCGGACTTCGGCGGTGGGCCCAGGGCGGCCTCCCTGGCCCTGTGTGCCGCCATGGGAGCGGTGGTCCTGTGGGCTGCGGCGGCCTGGTGGTGGGGCATCCCCACCAGCGAGAGCCACGCCCTGGCGGCGGGGCTGTCCGGGGCTGCGGCGGCGCTTGAGGGGAGCCTGGCCTGCATCCGCTGGCAGCGGTGGGGGGCGGTGCTGCTGGGGCTGGTCCTGTCCGTGGCCGCCGGGCTCTGGGCGGGGAAACAGACAGAGCGGCTGACCCGGCGCTGGCCTGTGTCCCCCAGGCTGTTCCGGCTGTGTCAGATCCCGGGGGCGGCGGGAACCGCGTTTTTCCACGGGGCTCAGGACGGACAGAAGTTCATCGGCGTGTTCCTCCTTGGGGCGGCCCTGGCCCAGGGGCGGCAGGAGGAGCAGGTCCTCCGGGTCCCCCTCTGGCTGATGGTGGTGTGCGCCGCCGCCATGGCGGCGGGGACCGCACTGGGCGGGCGGCGGATCATTGACACCGTGGGGCGGGAGATGGTCTCTCTGGGGCCGAGGGAGGGATTCTCTGCCGATCTGGCGGGCATCCTGTGTCTGCTGGCGGCCACCCTGCTGGGGCTGCCGGTGTCCACCACCCACACCAGGACGGCGGCGCTGCTGGGGGTGGGAGCCGCAGGGCCGCGGGGCGCAGACCGGCGGGTGGTCCGGTCCATCCTGCTGGCCTGGCTGGCCACCTTTCCGGGGTGTATGGCTCTGGGCTATGGCCTGGCGGCGGCCGCGCTGGCACGATGGGGCTGACACCGCGGGGAAATGCCGTTTTTTTCCGAAGGGGAGTGGAGTTCCCTTGACACAACTGCCCGGGTGTTATACTATATGACACAAGATTCTGATTTTCAGGAGGTCCGCCTTATGCGCTCTGACGTTGTGAAAAAAGGGGCTCCCGCCGCCCCCAACCGCTCTCTGCTCTATGCCCTGGGCTACACCCGGGAGGAATTGGAGCGCCCCCTCATCGGTGTGGTCTGCTCCTACAATGAGATCGTCCCCGGCCACATGAACCTGGACAAGATCGCAGAGGCCGTCAAGGCCGGCGTCCGGGCCGCCGGAGGCACCCCCGTGGAGTTCCCCGCCATCGCCGTGTGCGACGGCATTGCCATGGGCCATGTGGGGATGAAATATTCCCTGGTCACCCGGGACCTGATCGCCGACTCCACCGAGGCCATGGCCATGGCCCACCAGTTTGACGGACTGGTGATGATCCCCAACTGTGACAAGAACGTGCCCGGACTGCTCATGGCCGCCGCCCGGGTGAACATCCCCACCATCTTTGTCTCCGGCGGACCTATGCTGGCCGGTACGATGAATGACGGCCGCCGCACCTGCCTGTCCCATATGTTTGAGGCTGTGGGCGCCTATTACGCCGGCAAGCTGGACGAGGAGGGGCTGGAGGAGTACGAGAACAACGCCTGCCCCACCTGCGGCTCCTGCTCTGGGATGTACACCGCTAACTCCATGAACTGCCTCACGGAGGCCATCGGCATGGGCCTGCGGGGGAACGGCACCATCCCTGCCGTCTGGTCTGCCCGGCTGCGTCTGGCCAAGCACGCGGGAATGCAGATCATGGATCTGGTGGAAAAGAACATCCGGCCCCGGGATATTATGACCGAGGCGGCGTTCCACAACGCTGAGACGGTGGACATGGCCCTGGGCTGCTCCACCAACACCATGCTCCACCTGCCCGCCATCGCCCATGAGTGCGGAATCGAGCTGTCCTTCGACATAGCCAACGAGATCAGCGCCAGGACCCCCAACCTGTGCCACCTGGCCCCCGCCGGGGATACCTATATGGAGGACCTGGAGCGGGCCGGCGGCGTGTACGCCGTGATGGCGGAGCTGGCGCAGGCCGGCCTGCTGGACACAGGGGTTATCACCTGCACCGGAAAGACGGTGGCAGAGAACCTGGAGGGTGTGCTCAACCGGGATGAGGAGATCATCCGGCCGCTGGACAACCCCTATTCCAAAACCGGCGGCATCGCGGTGCTGAAGGGCAATCTGGCCCCCGACGGCTGTGTGGTCAAGCAGTCCGCTGTGGCCCCGGAGATGATGGTCCATGAGGGACCCGCCCGGGTGTTCGACAGCGAGGACGACGCCATCCGGGCCATTTATGACGGAAAGATCGTGGCTGGCGACGTGGTGGTCATCCGCTATGAGGGCCCCAAGGGCGGGCCCGGGATGCGGGAGATGCTCAACCCCACCTCCGCCATCGCGGGCATGGGCCTGGACAAGGATGTGGCTCTGATCACCGACGGGCGGTTCTCCGGCGCTACCCGGGGCGCGTCCATCGGACACGTCTCCCCGGAGGCGGCCTCCGGCGGCGCCATCGGCCTGGTGGAGGAGGGAGACCTCATCGCCATTGACATCCCTGCCCGCACCATTACGCTGAAGGTGGCAGAGGAGGAGCTGGCTGCCCGCCGTGCCAAGTGGGTGTGCCCTGAGCCTAAGATCAAGACAGGCTACCTGGCCCGCTATGCCAAGCTGGTGTCCTCGGCGGATCGGGGCGCCATCCTGGAGTAAAGGATCGTCTGGAGACGGTACGGAATGAAGCGCAGGCCCCGGAGGCGGCGGATGCCGCCTCCGGGGCTGTGAGCATTTTGCAGACCTTAGGAGGGATCTGTGTGGACATAGAACTGTGGAAGCTGCTGGCCGGCTATCTGCTGCTGGTCAATCTGGCTGGCTTTCTGCTGATGGGGCTGGACAAGAGAAGGGCCAGGCGGGGGCGGTGGCGCATTTCAGAAAAAGCGCTGTTTCTGCCGGCGGTGCTGGGCGGGAGCCTGGGCGCTATTGCTGGTATGAGGACCTTCCGCCACAAGACGAAGCACTGGTATTTTCGATACGGGCTGCCCGCCCTGCTGGTCGGTCAGCTGGCATTGGCGGCCTTTCTCCTCTGGAATTTTTCCAAATGAGCGGCCAAAACTGTAATATTATAAATCAATATAACAAAATGTACTGCCCCCGCCGGAGAAAAGGACATACCGGTGGGGGCAGCGTCATATAGATGGGGGGAACAAACGAGTCAGGAGTGTGATACAGGATGAAGCAGACCGGGACGGATGTCAATCGGATGGTCCTCCATGGCCGGGTCGCCCAGCCCCCCGCCCTCTCCCACTGCAACCATGAGGTGGAGTTTTTTTCCTTTCCCCTGGCGGTCAGCCGCCTGTCCGGAGTGGCTGACCAGGTGAACGTGGTGGCCTCCCGGGCGCTGCTGGAGGGCTGCGGCTGGCTGGAGCGGGGGGAGGAGGTCACGGTCCATGGGGAGGTGCGCACCTTCAACAACCGTTCCGGCGTGGGCAGCAGGCTGATCATCAGCGTGTTTGCCAAGGAGCTGCTCCTGGAGCAGGGGGAGGATGAGAACCACCTACTCCTGTCCGGGACGCTTTGCAAGCTGCCCAGCCTCCGGTCCACCCCCCTGGGCCGGACCATCTGTGACATGATCCTGGCGGTCAACCGGCGCTATGGCCGCGCGGACTATCTCCCCTGCATTGCCTGGGGCAGCTTGGCCTACCAGTGCGGCGGGATGGCGGTGGGGAGTTCTCTGTGCCTGGAAGGCCGCCTCCAGAGCCGTACTTACACCAAAAACCTGGGGGACCGGACGGAGGAGCGGGTGGCCTTTGAGGTGTCGGTGATGAACCTGGCTGCCCGGGAAGATCCGGAGCCGGCCCTTCTGCAAGGCGTTCCGTCGCCTTTGGGCGGGGGAATAAAATGAAATCCCGTCCTTTCCGGGGGCGTGTACCTCGGAAAGGACACTTCGCACGAAAGCTTCGCCGACAATTTCGAAAGAAATCGAGCCGAAGCTTTTGTGCGATCCTGCTCGAAAAGTGGCGGCGCCGCTTTTTCGAAAGTCTCAGCCCGGCCGCTGTCAAGCGGCCGGGCTTGCTGCTGATTGGAACAAGAGGCTCACGTCGTGGGAGGAAGCCCCTGCCTCCGGCAGGCGTCGATCTCCTCCGGAGCCGGGAGGGCGGGGATGGCGCCGCCCCGGGTGGTGGTCAAGGCCGCGGCAGCGTTGGAGAAGTCCACCAGGTCCGCCAGGGTGTCCCGGGAGAGTGCGCTCAGCTGTTGGGGGGACAGCTCCCGGGTCCGGTGGAGGAAGGCGCCCAGAAAGGCGTCCCCCGCGCCGGTGGTGTCGCGCACTTCCACCGCATAGGCGGGGACGGAGCCGCAGCAGGCGGAGGTCCGGAAGAAGGCGCCCTGACTGCCCAGGGAGACCAGGACCAGGGAGGGACCGCGGGCGAGCAGGGCTTCGGAGCCGCGCTCGGGGTCGGTCTCGCCGGTCAGAAAGGCCATCTCCTCCTCCGAGACCTTCAAAATATCACACAGGGCAGCGCCGTGCTCCATCTCGGACCGGGCCAGGGAGGGGTTCGTCCACAGCGCGGGGCGGTAGTTGGGGTCGAAGCTGATCCGCTTTCCCAGCTTGCGGGCGGTGCGGGCCCCGTGGAGGGTGGCGCTGCGGCAGGGCTCGTCGGTCAGGGAGAGGGAGCCGAAATGGAAGGTCCGGCACGCCTGGATCAGCGGGAGGGGGACCTCCTCCGGGGTCAGCATGATGTCTGCCCCCGGTTTCCGGTAAAAGGAGAAGGAACGGTCTCCCTGGGCGTCCAGCTGCACCACGGCCAGCGTGGTGGGGATCCCGGGATCCACAGACAGGGCGGAGACGTCGATGCCCAAACCGGTCAGAGTATCCCGCAGGAAGCGGCCGAAGGGGTCGTCCCCCACCTTTCCGATCAGGCCGCAGCGGCTGCCCAGCCGGGCGGCCATGGCCAGTACATTGGCGGGGGCTCCGCCCGGGTTTCGGGCAAACAGGGCGGAGCCCTGGGAACCAGTCCCCGCCGGGGTGAGGTCGATGAGCACCTCGCCCAGGGCAAGCAGATCGATCATAGTCGGTCCCTCCTCGTTCTGCGGGGGCGGGCCGGGGAACGTCAGTCCTCCGGCTCGCCAAACACCACACGGTAGTAGTCGTTGTCCAGAATGGATGCGGAGTAGGCCACCCGGTTTTGGACCTCCGCCACCCGCTCTGCCACATAGTCCGGGTCCGGCGCGCTCCCGTCCCACATCGTAAAGACGTCGGTGGTGGAGTTATAGGCCCCCAGATCGGTGAGAAAGCTGTAATTGGAGAAGATCACAAGGCCGGGCGTGTCGGAGAGAATGTCCCGCCCCGCAATCAGGCGGGAGTCGTACTCCAGACCAAAGAGGTTGGCCAGCGTGGGCATCACGTCCAGGCTGGAGCAGTATTTGTCCACATGGACAGGCTCCTCCAGGTCGGCGCTCCAGAGGATCAGGCTGTTCTCATAGATCTCGAACACCGGGTCCACTGGGTGGCCGAACAGCTCGCTGTACTCCTCGTCTGTCAGTCCATAGGGGTAGTGATCGGCGGACAGAACGATCACCGTGTCCTCCAGCTTGCCGGCCTCCTCCAGCTGGCGGACCAGGCTTTCCATAGCCAGCTCCAGCTCCTGCTGGCAGGCCAGATAGCATTTGACCCCCTCGCTGTACGGCAGGCCGGCCACCTCGTCGTAGTGCCGGTCGGACATGACGTTTTCCTCCCGGTTGTAGTTCAGGTGGCCGCTCACCGTCAGGCAATAGACCATAAACTGGTCCTCCTCCACAAACCAGGGGACGATCTCCTCCATCATTTCCAGGTCGGAGGGAGGGAATACCTCCTCCAGCTCCAGTCCGTTGCCGACACCGTAGTACTCGTACCCCATGTTGGGGTGGGAGAGGTTCCGGTCATAGTAGGTGTACAGATAGTCATGGAAGGCCATGGTCCGATAGCCCAGGGCCCGGAACTGGTGGCCGAAGGCGAAGGGCATGGAGTTGTCCGACGACTCAGAGTAGCTCCACACCCCGGACTTGGGGATCAGACCGGTGGTGGTCACATACTCCCCGTCGGAGGTGGACACCCCCCACAGCGGGGTGTAGAAGTTGTCGCAGATGATGCCCTCGTGGGCCAGCTTCCACAGGGTGGGGGTGCGCACCGGGTCCAGCAGCCGGTCAGAAAACCCTTCGGCTACGATCCAGATCAGGTTTTTTCCCTGGAAGCGGCCGGTCCACTCATTTTCCACCGTGGGCTTCACCTTGGAAAAATAGCTGTGCATCTCTGACAGCTCCGGTTCCTCGCGGTCCCGCTCCATCAGCGCCTGGAAGTCAATGTCCATCACCTGGGGCTTCAGCTCCTCCTCAACGGGGGGCTCCTCCGCCTGGATCCAGCGGCGGGTCTGCCGCCCATGGTGCTTGGGGAGGACCTGGTCGTCCGGGTCTATGCCGAACAGCACCCGGCGGATCTCCAGCTCGGTCTGGGTGAACATTCCGAAGTTCTGCACCTCCAGCTCCGGCACCGCCGCCTGAAAATAGATATACCGCAGGGAGAGCACTCCGCCGCCGCAGAACAGGACCAGGACGATCCCGGCCAGCTGCACCCCGAGGCCCAGAGCCAGCCAGCGCACGTTGTTGCTCCGCCCCATGGGGCGGTCGGGAAGCAGCCGCTTCCCGAGCATAGCTGCCAGCACCACCGGAACCGCCATCATCAGGATGGGGAACCAGTTCAGCAGGATCTCACCCACAGCCATATTGCCGAAGGCCCCCGCCACCATCATCATCTTCGTGAGAGAGAAGATGGTCAAAAAGGTTTTGAAGAGGTGGTAATATACCGTCTGGGCCCCCATCCAGAGAGAGACCAGGGCGGTGCACAGGACCAGCAGCCGACGCCCAAGCCGGTCCTCCACCCCGCCGCACAGGGTCCCCAGCAGCATGGCGATGGGGATGGAGAAGATGAGGGTGAACACTGCCCCGGCGGGGGACAGCCCATGGAAGCAGTACAGCTTCAGAAACAGCTCCTCATAGTAAATGACGCCCAGGAAAAACAGCGAGGGAGCCGCCAGCCGCCGCCAGCGGCTCCACAGCAGCCTGCCCTCAGGACGTCCACCCGGTCTATGTGAAAGCTTCAAGCCATTGTCCCTCCCTGCCGCCCATGCGGCGTCCGTTCCGATCATTTCTTCCCTTCTTTGTGAGTTATTGTATCCACTTACCGTGGGGATGTCAATGAAATGTCCATTAAAATCCCGGCCCTTCCATCCGCACCTCCCACGCCGGCGCCCCGGTGCTGACAGGGGCGGACCAGGGAAGCTTTGTCCCGGATTCTCCTCTGATTTAGCACTGCATTACGCTGAACTTTTTTGCGCCGCAGTGTCCATTTTTGTCGCATTTAACCGGCCTAGCCCCTTTACTTTTACAGATTCTGTGCTATACTATTCACGTTCTGTAATTGTCGGCGGGTCACGCGCGCCGGCGCGGAACGGTATTGAGAGAAGAGAGAACGAATGTTAAGGAGTGTGTGTGTATGATTACATTCATCATCGGCCTTGTCATCCTGTTCGTGGGCGCCGCCATCTACGGCACGATCTGCGAAAAGGTGTTTGGCCCCGATGACCGGCAGACCCCGGCCTATTCCAAGCAGGACGGCGTGGACTATGTGCCCATGCCCAAGTGGAAGAATATGCTGATCAATCTGCTGAACATCGCAGGTACCGGTCCCATTTTTGGCCCCATCCAGGGCATCCTCTTTGGCCCCATTGCTTTTATTACCATCCCCATCGGTAATATCATCGGCGGCGCCATGCACGACTACTTCTCTGGTATGATCTGCCTGCGTGACGGCGGCTCCCAGATGTCCTCCATGATCCACAAGTACTCCAACAAGGCGATTTACCGGATCTACAATGTGTTCGTGTGCCTGCTGCTGCTGCTGGTGGGCGCTGTGTTCATTTACACCCCCGGCGACATCGCCGCCACCGGCATTTTCGGCTTTGACGGCGCCGCCACCTCCGTGTCCACCTGGGTCATCTACGGCGCGATCTTTGCCTACTATCTGATCGCCACCGTGTTCCCCATCGACGCCATCATCGGCAAGATCTACCCCATCTTCGGCGCGATCCTGCTGTTCTCCGCCGTGGGTGTGTTCGCCGGCCTGTTTGTCAAGGGCTATCCCCTGCTGAACCTGTGGGACAACTGGCAGGCCCCTGCCTTTGCTGCCTTCCAGACTGCGGCTGACGGCACTGTCGTCCCCTTTAGCTACGGTGAGTTTTTCGCCAGTGGTCACTTCCTCCCCGTGTTCTTTGTGACCGTGGCCTGCGGCATCCTGTCCGGATTCCACTCCACCCAGACCGCCATCATTTCCCGCACGGTCAAGAGCGAGAAGGAAGGCCGCATGACCTTCTACAACATGATGGTTCTGGAAGGCTTCATCGCCATGGTCTGGGCCGGCGCCGCTATGGGCATCTTCAATGCCGGTCTCCAGGCTGCCAACGCCGGCGCCACCGGCACCGTCATCAAGGTTTGTAAGGACATCCTGGGTCCCGTGGGCGGCGTCATCGCCCTGGTGGGCATCGTGGTCCTGCCCATCACCTCCGGCGATACCGCCCTGCGCGGCCTGCGCCTGACGGTGGCGGAGACCCTGCACATCGACCAGAGCACCAAGGGCAAGCGCCTGAGCCTGTCCGCCATCATCTTTGCGCTGGTGGCTGTCATTCTGGTATTCGCCAAGTTCAACAACGAGGGCTTCCAGATCCTGTGGCGCTACTTTGCCTGGTCCAACCAGACCCTGTCCCTGTTTGCCTTCCTGGCCATCACGGTCTGGATGTTCGAGAACGGCAAGGGCAAGTATGCGTGGATGCCCATGATCCCCGGCAGCTTCTACTGCTTCATCTGCTCCACCTACATCGCCAACGCCAAGATCGGCTTCAACATCCCCTGGACCTATGCCTATATCATCGGCGTTGCGGCTGCTGTGCTCTATGTGGGCGTCATCATCTGGTACGGCCGCAAGCGCGCCGCCGCCCATACCCTCCAGCACTGATCCCAGTCCTGGTATCTTTTCAGGAGCGGACCCGTTTTAGGGTCCGCTCCTTTGTCATCTGCCGGCCCTTGTGTGCCGCTCCGGTCTGTGGTATGATACCAGTCGATCCAAATGATTTTTCCGAGGTGATCCCCATGAGATCCAGTAAAGTCCTCTGCTTCCTGTCCGCTCTGGCCACGGCCCTGCTGGTGCTGTCCACCTCTGTGGCGGTTCCCATCCTGTGCCGCCCCTTCTACTACGCCCACATCGCCCCCCTGGATCTGACCCGGTACGGCCTGCCGGCGGAGGAGATCCGTCGGGCCTATGGAGAGATGATGGACTACTGCCTGGGGCTGCGCCCAGACTTTGCCGCCGGGGTCCTTCCCGCCTCCCCGGAGGGAGCCGCCCACTTTTCCGATGTGCGGGCTCTTTTCCTGCTGGACCTGGGGGTGCTGGTCCTCTCATTGCTGGCCCTGGCCGTCCTGTTTGCTGTGGGCCGGAGGAACAAGGTGATCCCCGCCGCCCCTCTGGGGCACGGCCCCGGCTTCTGGGCTGCGGCTGGCTTGTCGGTGGTCTGTCTCACCACAGGCGGTTTGGCGGCCCTGGACTTCCAGCGGGCCTTTGTGGTGTTCCATACCCTGTTTTTTCCCGGAAAGACCAACTGGCTCTTTGACTGGCGGACCGACCCCATCATCCTCTTCCTGCCGGAGGTCTTTTTTCGGAACTGTGCCCTGCTGATCCTGGTCCTCTTGGTGTTTTGGTGCGCCGTGCTCATCGCCGCCGACCTGTGGGCGGGCCGTCTGCGGCGGAGACGGGCGGGGGGAGCGCCCTGCTCTGGCTGTCCGGGCTGCTCCGGTGGGAGGTGATCCCGCCCGCGGCGGCAGAAAAGACAAGAAAACTTGAAAAAAGGCTTGACTTTTTGAAATAGGATGGTATAATAATTCCTGCGTTCAAAGACAGCAGGCTGCGTCATGCGGAAGTCCTGCCGAGGATGCAGTGGAGTACGATATGATCTGTCTGCACTGTTTTGTGTCTTTGTACGCAAAACAGTGTTTTTTGCATTGTCGATTATTCTCTGGAGGTGAATCCCAAATGCCGAACGCAAATGTCCTGGAAGCAAAGAAGGCCATTGTGGCCGAGCTGACTGAGAAGCTGCAGAACGCCGCCTCCGGCGTCCTGGTAGACTATAAGGGCATCACCGTGGCTGAGGATACCGCTCTTCGTAACGAGCTCCGCAAGAACGACGTGGAGTACGCTGTTGTGAAGAACACCCTCACCCGTTTTGCCGCTGAGGGCGCCGGCCTGGGCGAGCTGTCTGAGTGCCTGAACGGTACCACTTCTCTGGCGATCAGCCACAGCGACCCCATCGCTCCCATGCGCGTCATCAACAAGTTTGCCAAGCAGTTCAACGGCGCGAAGTTTGCCATCAAGGCCGGCTTCATGGACGGCAAGATCCTGCCTCTCGACGAGGTTCTGGCCATTGCCGAGCTGCCCGCCAAGGAGGTCCTGCAGGCCCAGGTCCTGGGTACCATGCTGGCCCCCATCACCAGCCTGGCCATCGTTCTGAAGGCCATCGCCGAGGAGAAGGGCGGCTTCGTGGAAGCCGCTGCCGAGCCCGAGGCTGCCCCCGCCGAGTAAGTACACCGGCACATTCTGATTTTTGATTTCATCATTTTAGGAGGTATTTTACCATGGCTAGCGAGAAGATCAACGCTCTCATCGAGGAAGTTAAGGCCCTGACCGTTCTGGAGCTGTCCGAGCTGGTTCACGCTCTGGAGGAGGAGTTCGGCGTTTCCGCCGCCGCTATGGCTGCTCCCGCCGCCGGCGCTGCTGCCGCTCCCGTGGAGGAGAAGACTGAGTTTGACGTGGTTCTGGCCGGCTTCGACGCCGCTGCCAAGATCAAGGTCATCAAGGCTGTCCGTGAGATCACCGGCCTGGGCCTGGCTGAGGCCAAGGGCATGGTCGAGGGCGCTCCCAAGACCCTGAAGGAGGCTGTCAGCAAGGACGAGGCCGAGGAGCTGAAGAAGAAGCTGGAAGAGGCCGGCGCCAAGGTCGAGCTGAAGTAAGTCTGTTTCGATTTTGTGAGCCTGCCATCTAAAACCGGCATATTCTGCCGCTGAAATGGTGCTCACGCATCCAACGAAAGAAAGACCTAAGGTAGTTCAAATACTGCCTTAGGTCTTTTTGTATAAAGAAAACCACCCGCTAGGCGAGTGGTTCAAAAAAGCCAAAGGCGATGAAAATGATAAAAAAACTCCCTTTGCTATAATAGAAGAGCGGTCTGCCAACTGCACAAAGAATAGCAAAGGGAGGACATTCAGATGGGACTGAATGATATCAATAGTTTATCCCATACACGATGGAATTGCAAATATCATATGTTAGGGACAAGATCATTCCCTATCTGGGCGATAAGGAGATCCGCAAGGTCACTGCCGGAGATGTCCAGAAGCTGTATCGAAAGCTGAAAAAGGAGGGCGGGGCCGATGGCGGTCCGCTGGCGGGCGCCACGGTGCGGAGGATCCACGGGGTCCTGCATCAGGCCATGGATGTGGCGGTGGACCGCCATCTCATCGTAAAGAATCCCACAAAGGATGTGACGCTCCCCAAGAAAGAGTCTACACCCAGGACCATCCTCAATGATGCACAGCTGGAGCGGTTCATGGAGGCCATCAAACAGGACCGGCAGTGGCACGACTTCTTCTATCTGGAGATCACCACAGGACTGCGGCGGGGAGAACTGTGTGGGCTGATGTGGAGCGACTTCGATG
>JBMNQB010000024.1:0-23627 GCA_050943915.1 Lawsonibacter sp. | reverse complement strand
CACGAAGCCGTGTTTTCCATATAGATTCTAAATTCATTTGGAGGTGAATATAAATGGTCAAAATCAGACTGCGCCGTATGGGCGCCAAGAAGGCTCCCTTCTACCGCATCGTGGTGGCTGACTCCCGCTATCCCCGGGATGGCCGTTTCATCGAGGAGATCGGCACTTACAACCCCGTGGTCCATCCCGCCGAGCTGAAGGTGGACGCTGACCGCGCTCAGGCCTGGATCAAGACCGGCGCTCAGCCCACTGAGACCGTCCGTGATCTGCTGAAAAAAGCTGGCGCACTCTAAGGCGGGAGGTCCTGCACAATGAAAGAGCTTCTGACCTATGTGGCCCAGCACCTGGTGGAGCATCCGGAGCAGGTCTCCGTAACGGAGACCGACGCCGACGGCGAGGTCCTTTTGGAACTGCGCGTCGCGCCGGAGGACACCGGGAAGGTGATCGGCCGCCAGGGGCGCATCGCCAAAGAGATCCGCACCCTGATCCGCTCCGTGGCCCAGCGGTCCGGAAAGCGCGTCTCGGTGGAGATCGTCGATTAACCTTATCTTTCACAAGAGTCTCCTGCCTCCGTGACCGCGGCGCAGGAGATTTTTTGTATCATCAGCACCCAAAGGAGGGGATTCCCCATGAAGCAGCAATTTCTTGAGGTGGGTAAGATCACCAACGTCCACGGTCTGATGGGCGAGGTGCGGGTCCAGCCCTGGGCCGACTCCCCTGATTTTCTCTGTCAGTTCAAAACCCTCTATGTGGACAAGACCCACTGGCCCATCCAGGTGGAGCGGGCCCGTGTCCACAAAAATATGGTGATCCTCAAGCTGGAGGGCGTCACCGATGTGAACAGCGCTATGGCCATGCGCAACGCCATCCTGTATATCGACCGGAAGGACGCCGATCTGCCGGAGGGCAGCTTTTTCCTGGCCGATCTCATGGGGATGGAGGTGCGGGACGCCAAAACAGGCGAGGTCCTGGGAAGCATCGCCGATGTGCTCACCCTCCCTGCCAATAACGTCTATGTGGTCCGGGGCGGCGCCCGGGAGATCCTGATCCCCGCAGTGGATGAGTTCGTGGCCGAGGTGGACCTGGACGGCAACTGTATGCGGGTCAATATGGTGGAGGGGCTCTGAGTTTTGTCCCATCTTCACAGTTGGTGATTGACTTTTTCCCTCCAGCTTGGTATCATGAAACCATGAACAGGGCATCCTGTTCTCATTCAAAACGATTTAGGAGGGCTTGATGATGCAGTTTTATATTTGTGAGCACTGCGGCAACATCGTCACGTTTGTCAAATCCAGCGGCGTCCCCGTGATGTGCTGCGGCCAGAAGATGACTGAGCTTGTCCCCGGCACCACCGACGCCGCGGTGGAGAAGCACGTCCCCGTGATCCAGGCGGATGGCGCCCAGGTCACTGTGACTGTGGGCTCTGTGGAGCACCCCATGATCCCCGAGCACTTCATCGAGTGGATCGCCCTGGAGACCAAGGAGGGCGTCCAGATCAAGCATCTGACCCCCGGCAGCAAGCCCCAAGCGGCCTTTGCCCTGGCTCAGGGCGACAGCGTGGTTTCCGCCTACGCCTACTGCAACCTCCACGGCCTCTGGAAGGCCTGAACCCAGGCAAGCTGAACTGCGCCCCCGGAACACCGTTCCGGGGGCGTTTTGTCGTCCCTACTCCGTCTCCTTTTCTTCTCTCTTTGACAGGCGGTAGAGCATCTGAACCGTCTCCTCCCGGGTGGCAAAGGCCCGGTACCCCTTCTCCCCCGTCCCATCCCCGGCCACCAGGCCGGACGCCTCCGCCCACGTCCGGGCCGCCTGGGACCACTGGGCGGGCTCCTGGGCCCTGCGCTGGCGCAGGTACTCCTCCAGCATCGCGTTGAACTGCTCCTGTGTCACATCTTCCTCCCCCTCCCTGTACTCCTCCACTGCCCGGCGGAAGTCATCCATGGTCACCCCGTGCTTCGGCCACCACTGGAGCACGTCTCCGTGCCCGCTGGCGATCCCCAGCTGGTGCCCCTCAGCGTGGCAGATCACCACTCCCGGCTCCCGGGGGTCCAGACCGTACCTCCGGCACAGCCCGGCACACAGTGCCACCGCATTCTGATAGATCCGGTCAAAATAGGTTTTCTGTGCCTCGGGGTCATAGCCAACCATCTCGCCCCCCTGATAGGTGTGCCCCGCCGGCTCACAGCACTCGAAGGAGATGTGGGTGTCATTGGCACTGCCCTGCGCTCCTCTCCCCGCGTGCCACCCTCTCCAGTTCCAGGGCAGAGTCTGGATCACCCGGTCCTCTGCCACAAAGGCGTGGACACAGGCGTCCACCCCCGGCCGGTCCCAGCGGCGGAGGAACACCTCGGGATCCGGCTGGGCCACCCCGGTGGAGTGGACCATGATCCCGCGGGGCACAATGGTCCGCCCCGCCTGGTAGCAGTCGCTCCTCGTCAGCAGCTGCGTCTGAAACACCGTCTGCATCCCCCTTCCCCCTCTCTTTTGCAGTCTATTCCCCCGCCGCCTGTGAGGTTCCTGTTGACAGAAGCCCCGCTTTTCTCTACAATAGACTTCAGTGTGTGGTTCAATACTTTACTTTAAAAGAGAGAGGACGGTCCCCTATGGACGCAAATCAGCGCTCTGTCAAGAGCAACCCCGCCGCACTGCTCCCGATCGGAGTTTTTCTGGTACTCTATCTGGGCTGCGGCCTTCTGTTCGAGTATGGCCTGAAGATCGAGCAGGGGTTTTACCAGACCCCCGCCATCGTGATCTTCCTGATCGCCCTGGCGGTCGCCTGCTTCCAGAATCGGAAGCTGGACTTCAACGCCAAGCTGAAGGTGATGGCCGCCGGTGTGGCCGACGAAAACATCCTGACCATGTGCCTGGTCTTTCTAGCCGCCGGAGCCTTCTCCGGCGCGGTGTCCGCTGCCGGCGGCGCGGACAGCACGGTGTTCCTGTTCCTGGATTACCTCCCCAGCCAGTTCGCCGTGGCCGGCCTGTTCCTGATCGCCTGCTTCGTGTCCGTCTCCATGGGCACCTCGGTGGGCACCATCTCCGCCCTGGCCCCCTTCGCCGTCTCCATGAGCAAGGCTACCGGCTTTGAGCTGGTGCTGTGCATCGCTGCGGTGGCCTGCGGAGCTATGTTCGGCGACAACCTCTCCATGATCTCGGACACCACCATCGCCGCCGTGCGCACCCAGGGCTGTGAGATGAAGGACAAGTTCCGCATGAACTTCCTCATCGTGCTGCCTGCCGCGGTGATCACCCTGCTGATCTTCGTGGCCCTCACCCTGGGCGGAAGCGGCCAGGTGGAGGTAGAGGCGTACAGCGTGTGGAAGGTGCTGCCCTACCTGGTGGTCCTGGCCGGCGCGCTGGCGGGGGTGAACGTGTTCGTCATCCTCATCATCGGCACCGTCCTCAGCCTCATCGTGGGCGTGGCCTCCGGCGCCTTTGCCTGGACGCAGGTCTTCGCCGTAATGGGCGCCGGCGTCACCTCCATGTATGACATCACCGTCATCTCCATCATCGTGGCCTGCATCGGCGCCCTGGTGAAGGAGTACGGCGGCATCCAGTGGCTCATCGACTTCATCCACCGCCGGGTGGGCTCCAAGAAGGGCGCTCAGCTGGGCATCGCCGGCCTGGTGGCCGCGGTGGACGTGGCCACGGCCAACAACACGGTGGCCATCGTCATGTCCGGCTCCATCGCCAAGGAGATCAGCGAGGAGTACGGCATCGACCCCCGGCGCACCGCCTCCCTGCTGGACATCTTCGCCTCTGTGATCCAGGGCATCCTGCCCTATGGCGCGCAGCTGCTGTACGCCGCCGCCGGCGCCGGGGTCACCGCCCTGGAGATCGTCCCCTATATGTTCTACTGCTATCTGATGGCGGCCTGTGCCATCATCTTCATCCTGTTCTTTTCCGGACGGACCAAGTCCGCCGGCTGAACTGACACATTGTATCCCGGACGGACCGGCCCTTTGTGGCCGGTCCGTCCGTTTTTTTCCTGTATAATCTGACCGCCCGGGCACAGGATATAGGTATCCTCAGCATATCCAACCCATCAAAGGAGGTCATCGCATTGAAGCACTTCTCCCTCCCCCGCGGACTGGCCCCCCTGCTGGCCCTGGCGCTGGTGGGGGCCATGTCCACCCCCGCCTCTGCGTTTTTCTGGCAGAAGAAGGAGAGCACCCCCGCTGGGGTCGCCGACTTCTCCAAAAATACCCTGGCTGGCGGGTCCGTCACCTTCTCCCAGGAGGATTTCCGGTCCTCCGACCTGTCCTCCATCACCCTCACCGCCCTCCCGGATCCCAGGGCCGGCGCGCTCACCGTGGGCGGCCGTCCCCTCACTCAGGGGGCGGTGGTGGATGCCTCCGCCCTGTCCGGGCTGACCTTCCAGTCCCTCCCCGCCCCCGGCGTCTCCACCGCCTCCTTCACCTTCCTGCCCGTCTTTGCGGACGGGACCTCCCCCCGGGAGGAGACCACGGTCACCCTGTATCTGCTGGACGAGGCCAATGCCCCGCCCATCGCCCGGAACATGGAGCTGTCCACCTATCAGAACATTGCCGTCACCGGCTACTTTGACGCAGTGGACGGGGAGGGGGACGCCCTCACCTTCCAGCTCACCTCCACCCCGGCCCGGGGCGCAGTGGAGCTGGCGGAGGACGGCTCCGCCCGGTTCGTCTACACTCCCTATGAGAACAAGACGGGTAAGGACTCCTTCACCTATGTGGCGCTGGATCAGGCGGGGAACACCTCCCCGGAGGCCAAGGTGACCCTCCGCATCGAAAAGCCGGACACCACGGTGACCTACGCCGATCTGGAGGGCAGCGCCGCCCACAAGGCGGCCATCCGTCTGGCGGAGGAGGACATCCTGGTGGGTGAGTCCCACGGCGGCCACTATTTCTTCCAGCCGGACCAGACGGTCTCCCGGGCGGAATTTCTCGCCCTGGCCATGGATACCACCGGGCTGGAGCCCATGGAGGATGTGGCGGTGACCGGCTTCTCTGACGATGAGGCCATCCCCACCTGGGCCAAGGGGAGCGTCTCCTCCGCCTTGAAGGCCGGGGTCATCCAGGGGGAGCGGGCCCCCACCGGAGCCCCCGTGTTCTCCGCCGGGACGGACATCACCTGCGGCGAGGCCACCGTGATGCTGGACCGCCTTCTGAACATGGCCGACGTCCCCCTGGAGGCCGCAGGGCTCTCTGTCCAGGGACACTGGGCCGGTCAGGCGGCCGCCAATCTGGCCGCCTCCGGAGTGCTCACCCCAGATCAGTCCACCTCCGCCGCCCTGTCCGAGCCCCTGACCCGGGCCGCCGCGGCGGAGCTGCTGGACGGGGCCCTGGACGTGCTGGCTGCCCGGGAGGCGCGCGGCTGGCTGCCCTGGTGAGAGCCCCCTCACCTCAAAATGGAACGAGCGCGGAAGCAAGTCTGCTTCCGCGCTCTCAGCTTGTCAAAAAAGCCCTCCTGCAAGGAGTTCCGTCGCCCGAAGGCGACGGAATAAAATTGGATCCCGTCATTTCCGGGGGCGTGTACCTCGGAAATGACACTTCTCACGAAAGCTTCGCCGACAATTTCTCTGGGTCCCCATAAAACCTTCGGTTTTATGGGAGAGGAGGAGCAGTGAAGTGAGTTCGCATTCCCATTTATGGGGATGCGAATGATACGGAACTTGTGACGACGAGATCGAGACGAAGCTTTCGTGCAATCCCACTCGAAAAAGTGGCTATGCCACTTTTTCGACAGTCTCCTCTGTTGTCTGTCTCCCGGCCCTCAGATCCCCCGGTTCAGGGTCTTTCTCAGGCGGATCTTCCCCGCCAGCGCCTCGTCCAGCAGGGAGAGGAACTTCTCCCGGTCCTCCGGCAGGCCGCCCTTCAAAGGCAGGTAGTTGGAGGCGTGGTTGCTGGTGAAGTGGAGGGGATCCACGTTCAAATGCTCAACAAGCAGGCGGCACTCCTCCAAAATCTGGTCCGGGGTACACACCTGAAAGCGTCCGGCCAGCACATCCTCCCCCAGGGGGGTGCCCTTCGCTGGGGCAAAGGTCATGGCGGACAGGTGGCGGGGCCGCATCTCGTTGATCATCTTGGCGGTGGACAGGATGTGCTCCTCCCAGTCCCCGTTCTGGCCGGTGAGGCCCATAATGATGATGGCCCACAGGTCAAAGCCGGCGGCCACCAGCTTCTGCCCCGCCTCCAGCATCTGGGCGGCGGTGACCCCCTTGTTGATGGCCTTGAGCACCGCGTCGCTGCCGCTCTCCACCCCCAGATAGGCCCGGTTGAGGCCGGCCTCCCGGATGGCTTTCAGCTCCTCCGGGCTCTTGGCCAGGGTGCTCCGGGGTCCGGCGTAGGTGGTCACCTTCTCCAGGGCGGGGAAGGTGCGGTACAGCTTGTGCAGGATCTTCAGCAGGTCCTCCGTTTTCATAATGACGGCGTCCCCGTCCATCAGGAACACCCGCCGCAGACCGGGGCCGTAGTAGTCCCGGGCCATGTCGATGTCCTCCAGGATCTCCTCCACCGGCCGGATCCGGAACTGCTTGCCCTTGTACATGGCGCAGAAGGTGCATTTATTATAGGAGCACCCAATGGTACACTGGAGCAGGTAGCTTTTCCACTCCCCTGGGGGACGGTACAGTACGTCGCTGTCATATCGCATGGTCGATCTTCCTTTCTCATGGTTCCTGTTTCACAAGCCGGCTCCGGCCGGCCCGCCGGGGCCCTATACCTCCACCGGTGCGCCGTCCCGGAACACCTTGCGGATATTCTTTTCCGCCTTGCTCCGGGGGAGCATCACCTCATGGCCGCAGCCCTGGCACCGCATTTTGAAGTCCATCCCCACCCGCAGCACCAGCCACTCCTGGCTGCCGCAGGGATGGGCCTTTTTCATCTTCAAAACATCATTCACATGGATGTCCACTGTTTTCCTCCCCTCCATCCTTCCACGCCCACCACTTCAGCTTCTCCGGGTCCGGCTGCGGGGTGGACGCGTAATAGACCGCGCAGCGGTAGACATACAGCACGCAGCGGTCCACCCGCACGCCCCTCCGGGCACACTCCCGGGCATACATCTCCTCCGGATCCGCCCCCGCCAGAGACTGGATGGTGGTGTAGCCCAGCTCCAGCAGGTCCCGCTCTCCCACCGCCCCGATCCCGGGGATCCTTCTCAGCTCGCCCATCCGTCAGGGCTCCGCCATCTTGAAGCCGATGCCCCAGACGGTCTTGATATACTCCCGGTCGCTGACCCGGCCCAGCTTGGCCCGCAGATTACTGACATGGACGTTGACCGTGTTGTCATCCCCGAAATACTCCTCGCCCCAGACGTGCTGATAGATCTGCTCCCGGGTGAACACCCGCTTGGGATACTCCATCAGCAGGGCCAGGATCTCAAACTCCCGGGCGGTGAGCACCACCGGCTCTCCTCCGGCGGTGACGGAAAACTCCTCCCGGTCTAGGACCAGGTCGCCGCAGACGAACTGCCGCCGCTCCGGGGGCGCGGAAAACTTCTGCACCCGGCGCAGCTGGGCCTCCACCCGGGCCAGCACCTCCAGATTGTCAAAGGGCTTGGGGATAAAATCGTCCGCCCCCAGCCGCAGGACGTTGACCTTGTCCTCCAGGCCCGCCTTGGCGGACAGGACGATGATAGGCATGGTCCTGCCCCGGCGGATGCGGGTGATGAACTCCTCCCCGGTGAGGCCGGGGAGCATCAGATCCAGCAGCACCAGGTCGAAGCGCTCCCGCTCGGCCCAGAGCATGGCCTCGCTGCCGGAGAAGGCCGGCTGGCACTGATAGCCCGCGTCGCTCATAATGGTACACAGCAGCTGGTTGATGTCCGGATCATCCTCCACCACCAGGATGCGAATGGCTTCCATGGGTTTTCCTTCCTTTCGTTCAGGGGTGATATGTGCAGGGACGCACAGCGTACGCCCCTACTTCTTGATCTCCTCCCAGTAGCGGCGGGCGGCCTGCTCTGTCTTATTGTCGCCATACTGGTAGTATTTCCGGTTTTTCAGATTGTCCGGAAGATACTGCTGCCGGACCCAGTGGCCCGGATAGTCGTGGGGATAGCGGTATCCCTGCTCCCGCTCCTGCCCCGCCGAGTCGGCGTGGACGTTCTGGAGCTCCCGGGGGATGTCCCCGGCCCGTCCGGCCCGCACGTCCGCCTGAGCCCCTGCGATGGCCTGATAGGCGCTGTTGGACTTGGGCCAGGTGGCCAGCAGGATGGCCGCCTCCGCCAGAGGCAGCCGCGCCTCCGGCAGGCCCAGCTGAAGGGCGCTGTCCACACAGGCCTTCACGATGGGCACCGCCTGGGGATAGGCCAGCCCCACATCCTCGCTGGCCGAGCACAGCAGCCGCCGGATGGCGGTGACCATGTCCCCCGCCTCCAGCAGCCGGGCCAGATAGTGGACCGCCGCGTCCGGGTCGGAGCCCCGGAGGGACTTCATCAGGGCGGAGGCGATGTCAAAATGGCTGTCCCCCTCCCGGTCATAGCGCATGGCGGACTTCTGGGCCGCCGTCCGGGCGTCCTCCAGGGTGATGCGCAGCGCCCCATTCTCACGCCGGGCGGCGGAGGCCAGCAGCTCCAGGGCGTTCATGGCCTTTCGGATGTCCCCGCCGCAGGCGGAGGCGATGTGCTCCCGCACCCCCTCCTCCAGGGTCAGGCGCCCGCCCAGCCGCTCCTCCAGAATGGCCACCCCCCGGTCCACGGCGGGGAGGGCGTCCTCTGCGGTGATCTGCTTGAACTCAAACACAGTGGATCGGGACAACACCGCCCCAAACACATAGAAAAACGGATTCTCCGTGGTGGAGGCGATGAGGGTGATCTTCCCGTTCTCCATAAACTCCAGCAGGGACTGCTGCTGCTTCTTGTTAAAATACTGGATCTCGTCCAGGTAGAGCAGCACCCCATCCGGGGCCAGCAGGGTGCCGATGTCGGCGATGATGTCCTTGATGTCGCTGATGGAGGCGGTGGTGGCGTTGAGCCGGTGGAGGGGCCGGTTGGTCCGCTGGGCAATGATGTTGGCCACCGTGGTCTTTCCCGTTCCGGAGGGGCCGTAAAAGATCAGATTCGGGATCTCCCCGCTCTCAATGATCCGGCGGAGCAGCCCGTCCTGCCCCAGAATATGCCGCTGTCCCACCACTTCATCCAAATTTTTCGGGCGGATCTCATCCGCCAAGGGCCGATAGGCCATGCTTCATTCTCCTCTCAGTCACCGGGCCGCGGGGATCAGTCCGGCGGCGGCGCACATCCAGTCCCGGCCCAGGCGGTTGACCAGGGCGATGACCCGGCCCACGCACACCATCGCGGCCACAGTGCCCAGCCCGACGCCCACCACGCGGCCCGACGCCGCCAGGCCGATCACACAGGTCAGCGCCACACAGCACACATCCACCAGATTCTTTCCAAAGCCCTGGTCCCGGCCCAGCCGCTCGGCCACCGCCGCTACGATCCCATCCCCCGGATTGGGGACCAGGCGCATATTCACCGTCACAGCCGCCCCGATGCCGGTCAGCAGCATTGCCGCCGCCAGCAGCAGGACATTCTCCCAAAGGCTGTGGGCCTCACAGCGGTAAGGGATGGCCGCGCTGTACACATTGAGCACCCGGCTGAACACCAGGCTGAGGGGAAGCTGGAGCAGGTCGGTCAGCCACCCTCTCCCCCGCCGCAGCGCGATCTGTCCGGCCACGAACAGGCCGTAGAGCAGGAAGGTCACATCTCCGAAGTTCAGTCCCCAGATCTCAGACACCCCAAAGGCCACGGAGATGATGGGGGACACCCCAAGCCCCGTCTTTGTGTTCAGCGTCAGCCCCAGCGCCAGTATCAGCATCCCCAGCGTATAGAGGCCCCACCGTATTCCCTGTTTCACTCCGGTATGCTCCTTTTATGTTCTCTGAAAGCCCTGGTAGCGGGTCCCCTGGAAGGTCAGCCGCCCCCGGTCCCCCTCCACCAGAAAGCCATACTCCCTGTCGGGGACCTGAAATTCCATCCGGTCGCCGCTCTCCACCTGGAAGGTGGCGTAGTAATCGGTCCGGCTGGAGGCGTGCCCCATGCTGTGCTCGTCCCCGGCGTGGTGCCAGGTCTGGACGTCCAGCCGCTTGGCCACCACCTCCGCCTCCACCGTCAGAACTGGGGAATCGTTGTTCTTCTTCCACTGGGCGGCCCCTTGGAATCCGCGGACAATAATGGAGCCAAAGACGATCACAAATCCGACCACAATGATAACAAACACGATCCCGAACATTGTATCAAAGCTGCCGAAGCCATAAGGATCATAATTCACCGGCATCTTCCCAATCTCCTCTCTGTTCCGCCCGTTCAGGACATCTGAACGCCGTTTTTTGCAAAGTGGTCGCACCAGGGGCGCAGGGTGCAGCGCTCACACTGGGGCCGCCGGGCGATGCACACCGCCCGGCCATGGAGCACCAGCCGGTGGCAGAAGTCGTTGGACTCCTCCGGCGGGAGCACCTGACGCAGCTGCATCTCCACCTTCACCGGGTCCTTGGAGCCGTCAGTGAGGCCCAGCAGGCCGGTGATGCGGATGCAGTGGGTGTCCGCCACCACCACGCCGGGCACATGGAACACATCCCCCAGCATCAGGTTGGCCGTCTTACGGCCCACCCCGGGCAGCTTCAGCAGCTCCTCCATGGTGCCGGGAACCTTTCCTCCGTAGTCCCGCAGCAGCATCTGGGAGGCCAGCACGATGTCCCGGGCCTTGGCCCGGAAAAATCCGGTGGAGTGGATGTACTGCTCCACCTCCGCCACATCGGCTCCAGCCAGATCCTCCAGGGTGGGGAAGCGGGCGTACAGGGCGGGGGTGACCTTGTTCACCCGCTCGTCGGTGCACTGGGCCGCCAGACGCACGGAGAACAGCAGCTCATAGTCCTTTTCATAATTCAGGGAGCAGATCCCATCGGGGTAGAGCGCCTTCAGGGCGTCCACGATGCTCCGGACTGCTTCATTTGTTTTCATCTCATACACCTCATGGGCAGGATATGCGCCCGTCCCGGGCACAGCCGACCTTATTATAGCACAGCCATCTGGTTTTTTCGATGGGAAACTTCCATCCCCTCAAATTTTCTTCCCCCATGCCGGGACCCGGGCTCTGCCGCGGTGCGCCCCCCATTCCCGCAGAATTTCATTGTAATTTTTCCCGTGTCTGATATAATAGCGGTACAGCCCTACCGGCGGCCGCGCCGGATGTCAAGAGAAAAAGGAGTGTTTCCCATGGTCAACGAAGTCATGGACTTTATCACCGCCGCCGATCCCCAGGTGGGACAGGCCATCCGCGCCGAGTACGACCGCCAGCAGCAGAACATCGAGCTGATCGCCTCGGAGAACATCGTCAGCGCCGCTGTCCTGGCCGCCGCCGGCACTGTCCTCACCAACAAGTACGCAGAGGGCTACCCCGGCAAGCGCTACTATGGCGGCTGCCAGTGCGTGGACGTGGTGGAGAACATCGCCATCGAGCGGGCCAAGGAGCTTTTCGGCGCCAACTACGCCAATGTCCAGCCCCACTCCGGCGCCCAGGCCAACTTCGCCGTGTATCAGGCCCTGTGCCAGCATGGGGACACCGTGCTGGGCATGAGCCTGGACCAGGGCGGCCACCTGACCCACGGCTCCCCCGTCAATTTCTCCGGCAAGAACTACAATATGGTGGCCTACGGCCTGGGGGCCGACGGCCGCATCGACTATGACCAGGTCCGGGATCTGGCCCGGAAGCACAAGCCCCGCATGATCCTGGCCGGCGCCTCCGCCTATCCCCGGATCATCGACTTCAAGACCTTCGCCGACATCGCCCACGAGGTGGGGGCCTATCTGTTCGTGGATATGGCCCATATCGCCGGACTGGTGGCCGCCGGCTGCCACCCCTCTCCCGTCCCCTATGCCGACGTGGTCTCCACCACCACCCACAAGACCCTCCGGGGTCCCCGGGGCGGGATGCTGCTGTGCAACGACCCGGACATCGCCAAAAAGCTCAACTCCGCCATCTTCCCCGGCTCCCAGGGCGGCCCTCTGGAGCACATCATCGCCGCCAAGGCGGTGGCCCTGGGCGAGGCCCTCAAGCCTGAGTTCAAGACCTATCAGCAGCAGATCGTGAAAAACGCCGCCGTGCTGGCCCAGTCCATCATGGAGGGCGGACTGGATCTGGTGTCCGGCGGCACGGACAACCACCTGATGCTGGTGGATCTGCGCCCCGCCCATCTCACCGGCAAGGAGATGGAGCGCCGCCTGGACGAGGTGTATATCACCGTCAACAAAAACGCCATCCCCAACGACCCGGAGAAGCCCTTCGTCACCTCCGGCATCCGGGTGGGAACCCCCGCCGTCACCTCCCGCGGCTTCCGCGAGGAGGAGATGAAGGTGGTGGGCCGGCTCATCTGTCAGGCCGCCCAGAGCGATTTCGAGTCCCAGGTGGACGCCCTCCGGGCGCAGGTGAAGGAGCTCACCGGCCGCTATCCCCTCTATCAGAACGTCTGATCCTTTCCACGCCCTCACAAGGCTGCCGCAGATCCGCCCGGATCTGCGGCAGTTTTTTCTTCTGACAGGAAACCTTTTCCCCCTCTCCTGCGTCTAATTCAACAGGGACCTGCTCCGGCGGCGGAGAGGCGGACGCTCCGGCGGCCTCCTTAAGGAAATCTTAAATCATTTTGTAACTGGCTTGTAATTGCCTTTCCTTCCGCCCCCACCGTATAATAGAGACAGCAAATCAGAGCCCATGCGTCCCTGTACGGCGTTTTTTCCCCAGCGCTCCGCCGGACGGCCGCCATCTCTTAACAATATCAGAGGAGGATATTCTCATGCCAGACGCCACTCTCACCCAGCCCAGCAACGCCGCGCCCCCCGCCCCCCCTGCGGGCAAGCCCAAAAAGCCCGTCAGCCAAAAGAAGATGCGCAGCATCGTCATCGCCTCTGTCACCGCCGCCGCGCTGGCGGTGGGCGGCTACTTTCTGTACCGCTTTCTGACCAAGAACGACTCCGCCGGCGCGGAGATGCAGACCGCGGTGGCCGACTATGGCTCCATCCAGAGCAAGGCCTCCGGCAGCGGCAACGCCAAGGCAAAGGAGAACGCCGCCATCACCCTGTCCGCCGGCGGCACCGTGCGGGAGGTCTTTGTGGCCGCCGGAGACACCGTCACCGCCGGACAGCCCCTCTATACCATTTACAGCCAGAGCGCCCAGGACGAGGTCTCCACCGCCCAGGAGCAGCTGGACGGCCTGAACAAGGATATGAATTCCCTGCTGGAGGACGCCAACAACCTCACCGTCCGGGCTCCCTTCTCCGGCAAGCTGCTCAGCGTGAAGGACTTCGACCCCGACCAGGACATCACCAAGGGGGAGACCGTGGCCACCCTGGTCAACGACAAAAAGCTGAAGCTGTCCCTGTACTTCAGCTATGCCCACGAGGGGCAGATCCACGCCGGCCAGGCCGTCAACGTCTCCATCCCCTCTGTGATGGCCAATCTCACCGGAACTGTGGAAAAGATCCACAAGGTCAGCTACATCTCCCCCGAGGGGGCCGTCCACTTTGAGGCGGTCATCGTCTTTGACAACCCCGGGACCCTCACCGCGGGCATGGACGCCTCCGCCTCCCTTACCGCCCCGGGCGGCACCACCATCTACCCCTATCAAAACGGCAAGACGGAGTACTATGAGACCCGCGAGATCGTCACCAAGGCCGCCGGCCCCCTGGTATCCAAGGGGAACCTGCACAACTACGCCAATGTCTCCGCCGGCGAAGCCCTGCTCACCATGGGCTCCGACACCATCGACCTGGACATCCGCTCCAAGCAGAAGGAGTTGGATGACGCCCAGACCAAGCTGGCCGACGCCCAGAAGGCCCTGGCCAACTTCAACGCCGTCGCCCCCATCGACGGGACCGTCACCTCCATGAACCTCCAGGTGGGGCAGGAGGTGAAAAGCGGCGACACTGCCGTGATGATCTCCAACAACACCACCATGCTGGTGGACATCACCGTGGACGACCGGAACATCTCCTTCATCAATCAGGGTATGACCGTGGAACTCACCGACTATAACCAGAACGTCTTTATGGGCACGGTCACCTCCATCAACATGGGAGGCGCGGAGTCCAAAAACGGCATGACCACCTATCCGGTCACCCTGGAGGTGGACAACTCCGCCGGCAGCCTGTACGACGGGGCCTGGCTGGACTACTCCTTCGTCACCAGCGAGGCGGACAACTGCATCATCGTCCCCTCCCAGGCGGTCATCTATGTCAGCGACACCGAGGGCAACCCCTATACCGTGGTCTTTGTCCAGGCGGAGGAGAAGCCGGAAAACGCCATCGACATCGACATCCCCGAGGTCATGGAGGGGGAGATCCCCCAGTATCCCAGTCCGAAGGACGGCTTCTATCCCATCCCGGTGACCACCGGCCTGTCTGACAACTACAATGTGGAGATCAAAGAGGGCCTTCAGGGCGGCGAGACGGTGTTCCAGGCCTACATCGTGGAACAGGCCTGGGGCTGAGGCGAGGGACTGCCATGCTCATAGAGATCAAAAACATTTATAAAATCTACAACGAGGGCAAAGAGAGCGAGGTCCGGGCCCTGGACGGCGTGACTCTGTCCATCGACCGGGGGGAGTTCGTGGCCATCATCGGGGCCTCCGGCTCGGGCAAGTCCACCCTGATGAACATTCTGGGCTGTCTGGATGTGCCCACCTATGGGGATTACATCCTCAACGGCACCGACGTCACCGACCGCACCGACCGGCAGCTGGCCCACATCCGCAACAAGGAGATCGGCTTCATTTTCCAGGGCTATAACCTGATCCCCGCCCTCACCGCCTATGAGAACGTGGAGCTCCCCCTGATCTATCAGGGGATCAGCGTGTTCCAGCGGAAGGAGCGGGTCATGGCCGCCCTGGAGCGGGTGGGCATGGCCGACCGATTCGGACACCGGCCCTCCGAGATGTCCGGCGGCCAGCAGCAGCGTGTGGCCATCGCCCGGGCCATCGCCACCCATCCGCCCATCATCATGGCCGACGAGCCCACCGGCGCCCTGGACTCCAAGACGGGCAAACACGTTCTGGAGATCCTGCACAGCCTCCACGAGGGAGGCAGCACCATCATCCTGATCACCCATGACAACGGCATCGCCGCCACCGCCCACCGCATCGTCCGCATCTCCGACGGGCGCATCGTGGCGGACGGCACCCGCGAGGAGGTGGGACTTTGAACATCACCCAGGCCATCAAAATGTCGGCCAAATCCATCTTTGCCAACAAGGCCCGCTCCGCCCTGACCATGCTGGGCATCATCATCGGCCTGGCGGCGGTCATCGTCCTGGTATCCTATGCCCAGGGTCAGAATATGGCCATGCAGCGCTATTATGAGAGCATGGGCACCAACAAGATCTCGGTCAGCGCCTATGACTGGAGCGGCGGCACCGACATCTCCCAGTCCCTGTACGACTACTGCCTGAACCTCTCTGACCAGGTGGTGGGCTTCTCCCCCACCGGCACGGTCAACAGCGCCCCCCCCATCAAGTTCGGCTCCAAGACCCTGTCCCGGGACATGGGCGGCGGCTCTGTCATCATGAGCGGCGGCATGACCATCAGCGGGAACAGCGGCGACAATTACCCCACCCTCTATCTGGGCAATAACCAGTTCGGCCAGTGCAACGATTACACCATCGCCAAGGGCCGGGATCTCAGCTATCTGGACGTGAAAAACAGCAGCAAGGTGTGCGTCCTGGGGGCGGCCACCGCCGACTACCTGTTCAACTTCGCCAACCCCATCGACCAGATCATCACCATCAGCGGCACCCCCTTCCGGGTGGTGGGCGTCTATGACTACAAGGGGGACCGCTCCTCCAGCGCCTCCGGTACAGAGGACGACCAGTGGATCAACCAGATGATTAGCGGCATGGACAAAATGATCCTTCTGCCCAGCACCATGAACCGCATCTTCAATGAGAACGAGCCCATCAGCGAGTATGTGGTCAAGGTGCGCTCCGCCGACGATCTGCGCCCTGTGATCACCGAGCTCAAGGGCTTTCTCAGCGGGGTGATTGACAGCAACAACGGCTTTTACAGCGTGGACTCCAACGACGTCTACAAGGAGCAGCAGGGCGACGCCGCCAAGCTTCAGCAGAATTTCCTGGGCGGCATCGCCGCCATCTCCCTGCTGGTGGGCGGCATCGGCATTATGAACATCATGCTGGTCACCGTCACCGAGCGCACCCGGGAGATCGGAATTCGCAAGGCCATCGGTGCCGAGCGCCGGAGCATCATCGTCCAGTTCCTCATCGAAGCCGCCATGATCTGCGGCATCGGCGGCCTGTTCGGCATCGGGGTAGGCTATATCGGCACCCTGATCGTGGGCAAGCTGTCCTTCAACACCATCCTGATCCCCAGCCCGGGCGTGACCCTGGGGGCGGCCGCCATCTCGGTGGCTCTGGGCATCATTTTCGGTATGTACCCCGCCATCAAGGCCTCCGGACTTCAGCCGGTGGTGGCCCTGCGGGCGGACTAAGAGTTAGGGAGAGACATCTATGAAACGAAATCGCATGATCCACGCGCTGCTGGCCGCGGCCATGGCCGCCAGCCTGGCCCTCCCGGCCTCCGCGGCCGGGACCTCCTCCTTCAGCGACGTGAAGGACCCCGCCACCGCCGTCAACGCGGATATTCTCCGCCTGATGGGCGTGGCCGACGGCACCGGAGGCAACCGCTTCAACCCCAGCCAGAAGCTGACCCGGGCGCAGTTCTGTACCATGGTGGTCAATTTCATGGGGATGGGGGACGATGTGGTCCTCCACTCCACCCGCACCATTTTCACCGACGTTCCCTCCAGCCACTGGGCCCGGGGATATGTGAACCTGGCCGCCTCCACCATGCTGGAGGACGGCGGATCCTCCTCCGGCACAGGCGCCGACCCAGACTCCAAGCCCGCCGGCACCCCCCTCATCTCCGGCATTGGGGACGGCCGCTTCCTGCCGGACTCCCAGATCACCTATGCCCAGGCGGTCACCATCCTGATCCGGGTGCTGGGCTATCCCAGCAATAAGGTCGGGGCGGTCTGGCCCGACGGCTATCTGAACCTGGCTCAGTCCATCGGCCTGACCGACGGTGTCTCCGCCGGGCCAAACGACCCCATCGACCGTGCCCAGGCGGCCCAGCTGTTCGTCAACGCCCTGAGCTGTGAGACCGGCGACGGCAAGGAGTATTACACCACCCTGGGCTCCGCCAAGGAGGACACCATCCTGCTGGCGGTCAATACCGAGACGGACGACGGCTCCGCCCTGGGGGCGGTGCGCACCTCCAACGGCACCTACCTCCCCGATGCGGAGGACGTGTCCCCCACCGCCCTGGTGGGCCGCCGCGGCGCCCTGGTCCTCAACGACCGGAGCGAGATCGTCACCTTCGTCCCCGACGACAGCAGCGCGGTCACCATCTCCCTCATGGGCAACGCGGAGCCCAGCTACGTCAGCGCCGCAGGTGGCAAGCGGTACACCATCTCCGGGGACACCCCCATCTTCACCGCCAACTCTGAGGAGTCCAAGTCCTACGCCGAGGGGTACGGCACCCTCACCGCCGGCAGCCGGATCACTCTGTTCACCCTGCGGGGCAAGGTGACGGCCATCTACGCCGGCTCCACCTCCACAGCGGTCAGCGAGGACGCCGTGGTGGTGGTGGACGGCGCCAGCGCCGCCGACTTCCATAAGCTCACCGGCGGCGCCGAGGGGTACACGATCCTGAAAAACCAGCAGGTCATCAATATGTCCCAGATCAAGCCCTATGACGTGGTCACCTACGACAGCCTCTCCAACACGCTGATCGTCTCTGACCTGCGCCTGACCTGCCGCTATCAGAACCCAGCCCCCAACGCCAAGGCCCCCCAGACCATCGAGCTGCTGGGCCACACCTTCCCCGTGCTGGAGAGCGCCTGGGACTTCACCAGCGACGTCGCGGTGAATCAGCAGGTGGTCCTCCTCCTCACTGCCGACGGCAAGGTGGCCGGCATCCGGCCTGCCAACGGCTCTCTCCGTTCCACCGCCATGGGCATCGTCACCAGCGAGAGCTCCGCCAACCTGTTCCTGCCCAACGGCGGCATCCTGGAGCTGAAGGGCGGCGAGGGCACCAAGCTGACCAATCTGGACACAGTCTGCATCCTCTCCGCCGGAGAGAAGGGCGAGCTGTACGCCTCCCGCATCTCCGGGCGGAACGCCCCCGGCGACTTCGACCTGTCCTCCATGAAGCTGGGGAACAAGACGGTCTCTGTGGGCGTCCGGGTCTATGAGCAGGTCCAGGGCGCCGCCGCCCAGGCCGCCGTCCCCCTGTCCGAGCTGGACCTGGGCCTGATCCCTCAGGACAAGATCTCCGGCTACCACGAGAACAGCTCCGGCATCGTGGACCTCATCCTGCTGGACTCTGTCACCGGCGACGCCTACACCTATGGGCTTCTGAAGGTGTCCTACGCCAACACAAATGACGACGGCGAGGAGAAGGGCCCCCGCCAGATCGCGGTGGAGAACGGCTCCGGCGGCATCGCCAAGGCCAACTCCGGCTATGACGCCAAAAATAACTCCTTCGGCGGCGCGGTCCTGGGCAGCAACGGCAGGATCGCCTCCGTGGTCACGCTGAACAAGCTCGACAAGCTCTCCCCCTCTGACTTCTTCGAGCGTGACGGCCGGTACTACCTGTCC
This sequence comes from Lawsonibacter sp., assembly GCA_050943915.1. Classification (GTDB taxonomy): domain Bacteria; phylum Bacillota; class Clostridia; order Oscillospirales; family Oscillospiraceae; genus Lawsonibacter. Next base: position 4,987 of record JBMNQB010000024.1, on the reverse strand, counting down.
TCCGGCGGCCAGACCTACGCCGTAGCCACCGACGTGGAGTGCTACAATGACGCCTCGGAGAGCTGGTTCACCCAAAAGACCGGCAAGGAGCGGTTCAACGCCTGCACCGCTTTCTCCAGCGACCTGACCGCCTATCTCGATCCCATCGGGAAAAAGGTCCGGATCCTGGTGGCCAACTGAATCCCCACAGCTCCAAGCAGAGCACGGCTTTTGCCGTGCTCTGCTTGCTATTTTCCCAAACATTTGTCATAATAGCCTGTGAGGTGAACCTGTGATGAGTTTGTTCTGCTGTCCCCTGTGCGCCGCGCCCCTGACCCTGGGGGACCATGCCTATACCTGTCCCGGCGGCCACAGCTTTGATCTGGCCGCCGCCGGCTATGTCCATCTGCTCCCCGCCAACCGGAAGCACTCCCAGAATCCCGGGGACGACAAGGCCATGGTGGCCGCCCGCTCCGCCTTTCTGGACCGGGGCTATTACGCCCCGCTCCGGGACGCCCTGTGCAGTCTGGTCCTCCGCTCCGCCGGGGACCGTTCCGCCCCCGCCCTGCTGGACAGCGGCTGCGGCGAGGGCTATTATACCGCCGCCCTCTTTCAGGCCCTGGCCCGGGAGGGCCGCGCCCCTTCCGCCGCCGGGGTGGACATCTCCAAATTTGCCCTGCGCCGGGCGGCCCGGCGGCTGAAGGAGGGGGAATTTGCCGTGGCCTCGGTATACCGGCTCCCTCTGGCCCCGCGCTCCGTGGACCTTCTGACCAACGTGTTTTCCCCTCTTTGCCCCGAGGAATTTGCCCGGGTCCTCCGACCAGGCGGGCGCTTTCTCTATGTGGTCCCCTCCCCCCGCCACCTGTGGGAGATGAAGCAGGTGCTGTACGACCGCCCCTATGAGAACGGGGTAAAGCGGGAGGACTACCCCGGCTTCCGCTGGCTGGAGGCCGTCCCCCTGCGGTACTCCGTCCACCTGGACCGGGGAGAGGACATCATGGCCCTCTTCGGCATGACGCCCTACGCCTGGAAAACCCCCCGGGCGGGAGCGGCCCGTCTGGAGGCCCTGACGGAGCTGGACACGGAGATCGGCTTTGACATCCACATCTATGAGCGGACCCAGGAGTGAGCCCGCCAAATCTTTAGAAATTCTTCACTTTTTCTTTGCGGGGAATCAACCTTTCTCCGCTATCCTATGGGCAACCCCCAAAAAGAAAGGTGAACGCTATGTCTGAACTGATCCTGCACACCCGGGAGCTGACCCGCCGGTACAGCCATACCCTGGCCCTGGACCGGGCCAGCCTGTCGGTGGAAAAGGGACAGATCCTGGGCCTGGTGGGCCGGAACGGCGCGGGCAAAACCACCCTGATCCGGCTGATCTCCGGCCAGTCCCGGCCCACCTCCGGAGAACTGACCCTCTTTGGCGCCTCCTCCCCCGCCGCCCTGGACCGGGCACGGAGCCGCACCGGCGTTATGGTGGAGACCCCCGCCTTCTATCCCTATCTCACCGCCCAGCAGAATCTGGAGTACTACCGTATCCAGCGGGGCATCCCCGGCCGGAGCTGTGTGGACGAGGCCCTGGAGCTGGTCCGCCTCACCGGGGCCGGAAAGAAAAAATTCAAGACCTTCTCCCTGGGCATGAAGCAGCGTCTGGGGCTGGCCCTCGCCCTGATGAACCAGCCGGAATTCCTCCTGCTGGACGAGCCCATCAACGGCCTGGACCCGGAGGGCATTGTGGAGTTCCGGGAACTGCTGCTCCGGCTGAACCGGGAGCGGCAGACCACCATCCTGATCTCCAGCCACATCCTGTCTGAGCTGTCCGCCCTGGCCACCCACTACGCCTTCATCGACCGGGGACGGATGCTGGAGACCATCTCCGCCGCCGACCTGCGGGAGCGGTGCCGGGACTGTCTGGAGCTGAGGGTGGACGACGCCGCCCGTGCCGCCCGGGTCCTGGAGGAACAGCTGGGCACCCGGGATTTCGAAGTTCTTCCCCAGGAGCGTCTGCGGCTGTACGCCTTTCTGGACCAGCCCCAGACGGTCAACCGGGTCCTGATGGAGGAGGGCGTGGGGCTGATCTCTGCCCAGCAGAAGGACAGCAACCTGGAGGACTACTTTCTCTCCCTCCTCGACGGCCACTCCGCCGGAAAGGAGGGGGCCTGATGCTGCGTTCCATCCGGGCTGAGTGGTACAAGGCGGTCCGCCGCCCCTATTTCCCCATTCTGTTTCTCTCCTGCTCCCTGCTTGCCGTGGGGTCCGTATTCTGCCTGTATCTCATCAAGACCCAGACGCCAGGGCTCACCCCCATCGGCCTGCCCTTCGCCCTGAGCCTGTCCCCCCTGGGCATGGTCTTGGGCCTCTGGCTGGTGGCGATCGGCGGCGACCTGGTCTTTTCCGAGCAGTACAAGCACCACACCCTGAAAAATGAGGTCTCCTTCGGCATCCCCCGGGCCAGGATCTACCTGTCCCGCTGGGCCGCCGTATTCCTGGTCATGCTCCTGCTGTATGCGGTCCTGGTGGCCGTCTACGCCCTGTCCGCCCTGCTCCTGCTGGGGCTGGACCGGGATCCCGCCGGCCTCACCTCCGGCGGCGGCTTCCTTCTGCTGGGCTATCTGTCCCTGGCCGCCCTCCCCATCTGGGCCGGCGGCCTGTCCCTGGTCATGGCCATCTATTTCCTCATCGCCAGCGCCAACATGGCCGCCATCTGCTATGTCGCTCTGGTCCTCGCCCTGCCTCCGCTGCTGGATACCCTGGGAAAGCACATCAGCCCGGTTTTTCAGCTGCTCCACCACCTCACCCTGAGCTACCAGCTTGACCTGCTCCTGAACGTCCAGAGTTTGGACTGGGCCCTGATAGGCCGGTGCTGGCTGGTGGGGCTGGGATGGACCGCAGCCGCCACCGCGCTGGGCCTGTTCTGCTTCTCCCGCCGGGAACTCCCGTAAAGGAGGTCTGATCTATGGGCAATCTCATCCGTGCGGAGCTCTACCGCCTGCGCCGCCGCCCCTGGTCCATTCTGGGGATGGCGCTGCTCCTCCTGCTGAGCGTGGCCGTCATGACCGCCTCCTGCGCCCTGCCTCCCCAGGCGGGGGATGCGGCCACCTTCCTTCGTTCCATCAGCACCCTGTCTGTCAGCGGGATGTTTTTTGCCGTCTGGTGCGCTGCCGCAGCCAGCTCCGGCGTCAACAAGCTGGACATCCTGAAGCATGAGGCCGTGTTCGGCATCCCCCGCTGGCAGATCTATCTCTCCCGCCTGGCCACGGCCTGCCTGCTGGGCGTGGGCCTGGTGGCCCTTCTGTCCCTGTGGGCCGTCCTGCTCACCCTGTTCTTCCTGCCCGGCCCCGGCCTCCTCCCCGCCCTGGCGCAGTACCTCATCCTTACGCTGACCGCCCTCCCCCTGTGGATGGCCTCTGCCGGGCTGTTCCTCTGCTGCCGGTTTGTCACCCGGTCGGACGCGGTCTCCGTGGTTCTGGTGCTTCTCTACTATTTTGTGGGCTACCCGTTCTGCGCCGCTGCCTATGCCGCCGGCCCCAGCCTCTCCCCCCTCTTCCGCTTCCTCTATGTGACCCACCCTATGGCCCCCTTCTGGAACGGAAGCCTGCTTCTGGCGGCGGGCCCGTCCCCGGAGCTGGGGATCTCTCTGGACCCCACCCTGTTCGTCTCCTTCCCGCCCTCTCTGCTCCAGTGCTGGCTGGTGGGGATGGGCTGGCTGGCGGTCACCACCCTGCTGGCTCTGACCGCCCTGGACCGCAGAGAGCTGCGGTAACCCCTATTTCCTCAGGAGGTACTGTCTATGACGATCCTGCTGCTGCTCTCCGTCACGGCGCTGTTGTCCGCCCTGCTGCTCTGGCTCCGCCGCGGATCCGCCCTGGACCGTGCGGCCCGGGAGCTCCGCGAGGCCCGCACCCATCCCGGAAAGCGCCTCCGCCTGACCTCCCCGGACCGCCCGGTGGAGGACCTGCTGGCCCAGATCAACGGCCTGCTGGAGGACCGGGAGCAGGAGACCCGGGCACTCCGGGAGCAGGAGGAGAGCCTCCGCCGGCAGATCGCCAACATCTCCCACGACCTGCGCACCCCTCTCACCTCCATCCTGGGTTATCTCCAGCTTCTGGAATCCGAGCGGCTCACCCCCCAGCAGCGGCGGCACTATCTGGAGATCGTATCCGACCGGGCCCGGGTGCTCCAGGAGCTGATCACCGCCTTCTACGACCTCTCCCGCATCGAGGGGGGCGAATACCCCCTCGACCTCCAGCCGGTGGATCTGCGCCGGGCGCTGGAGCCCCTCCTGGCCGGCTTCTATGAGGACTTTGAGCGGGCCGGCTTCCAGGTCACGGTGGATCTGGACGACCGTCTCCCCCCTGTGATGGCCGATCCCGGAGCGGTCACCCGCATCCTCACCAACCTCATCGGCAACGCATTGAAGCACGGCAGTACCGCCCTGACCATCCGGCTGTACGCCAGCGAAGGAACGCTGGTCACCTCCTTCTCCAACGATGCCCCGGACCTCTCCTCCGAAGACCTGTCCCGGGTCTTTGAGCGCTTCTATACCGCGGACCAGATGCGTACCGGGCAGAATACCGGCCTGGGTCTGGCCATCGTCAAGGCCCTGGCTCAGCGGATGGGACACGCCGCCTTTGCTGAACTGGAGAACGGGACCTTCACCGTGGGGGTGCGGTGGATGGCGTTGGAACAGCCTGCGAGGGAGAGACAGGCTTAATCAGACAAAGTGCCCGCCGCAGAATAGAAACATTCTGCGGCGGGCATTTTGTCATCGCGGATCGTTGAAATCACTATAATTGGCATAGATATCACTGCTGTTTGCCAAAAAGGATATATAAAACTAGAACCAAGTGGTCAGCCTACATCTGGGTAGAAAGCCTTTTTGGGTGAATTATACTATCAAGTGCAACACTTTAAGAAAAAAGAAGAAGTTCATACAGAACTCTGGTAGAATGAAGTTACCACACACCAAACTACAGGAGGAGATCTGCATGAACTACCATCATCTTAG
>JBMNQB010000023.1:0-25484 GCA_050943915.1 Lawsonibacter sp. | reverse complement strand
ATCTTATTCATGGCGAATAGGGTGACACCTGCCTTTCGGTTTTGTCTCAGCAACTTAACCTTAACACAGGTCACTCCTATTCGCTTTTCTTTTTTCTATCTGTCACACATCATTGTAATACCTACAGCGGGCGCGATTTTTCTGTCCCGCTTTTCTTGTCTCCCGGCGGAAAAAATGCTACAATGATACGATACGAACATATTCTGAGGTTCGGGCGCGCCGCCCAGGGAGTATGCCCGGCTGCGGCCCCCTCAAAACCCACGTTTCGGAGGTCCAAATGGAACGAATCACAACCACCATCCCGCAGGCGGAGGTAGACCGCCAGCTGCAATACTGCCGGGAGATCGCCCGGATGAACGCCAGCCGGGGGGAGACCCCCCTGGCCTTTGTGGATACCTATGGCTGTCAGCAGAACGAGGCCGACTCCGAACGCATCCGGGGCTATCTGCGCCAGATGGGCTATGACTTCACCACCGATGAGGAGCAAGCCCGGATCATCGTCCTGAACACCTGCGCCATCCGGGAGCACGCCGAGCAGCGGGTGCTGGGCAACCTGGGGGCGCTGGTCCATGTGAAGCGCCGCCACCCGGAGCAGATCATCTGCCTGTGCGGCTGTATGGCTCAAGAGGCCCATGTGGCGGAAAAGGTGCGGCAGTCCTTCCGCCATGTGGATCTGGTGTTCGGCCCTCACGTTTTATGGAAATTCCCGGAGTTCATCCACACCCTGCTGACCCAGCGGGGGCGGATCTTCTCCAACGCCGACGATCCCGGCTCCATCGCCGAGGGCATCCCGGTGGTGCGTCAGGACAAGGTCAAGGCGTGGGTGTCCATCATGTACGGGTGCAACAATTTCTGCTCCTACTGCATCGTGCCCTATGTCCGGGGGCGGGAGCGCTCCCGCCGGCCGGAGGACATCCTGGCCGAGGTGCGCCAGCTGGCGGAGGAGGGCTATCACGACATCACCCTGCTGGGGCAGAACGTGAACTCCTACGGGAAGGACCTGGAGGAGCCCATGGATTTTGCCGACCTGCTGGAGCAGGTGAACGCCATCCCCGGGGACTTCCTGATCCGCTTTATGACCTCACACCCAAAGGACGCCACCCACAAGCTGTTTGAGACCATGGCCCGGTGCGAAAAGGTGGCCCCGGTGCTCCATCTGCCCTTCCAGGCGGGGAACGACCGGGTGCTGAAGGTGATGAACCGCCGCCACACCCGGGCGCAGTATCTGGAAAAGATCCGGGATCTCAAGTCCCTCATCCCGGACATCGTGCTCACCTCCGACATCATCGTGGGCTTCCCCGGGGAGACCACAGAGGAGTTTGAGGACACGCTGAAGGTGTTGGAGGAGGTTCGCTTTGACGCACTGTTCACCTTCATCTACTCCCCCCGGGTGGGCACCCCCGCCGCTCAAATGGACGACCCCATGTCCCGGGAGGAGAAGCTGGCCAATTTCAACCGCCTGGTGGCCCTCCAGGACGCCATTTCCGAGGAAAAGCACGCCGCTTACATCGGAAAGACGGTGCGCTGTCTGCTGGACGGAGTGAGCGACGACCCCCGGTATGACCTTACGGCCCGCACCCCGGGCAACCGGCTGGTCCGGGTCACCGGGGACCGGGAGGCCCTGGGGCAGTTCCGGGATGTGAAGATCACCGGGGCCAACAAGTGGTCCCTGTTTGGGGAGCTGGCATAACCGCCCTGCGCCGGTCAAAGGTGTCCGGCGGCCCCCAGCTCCAGGCCCAGGGACAGGCCGGCCAGAAAGACGGCCTCCCCCTGAATGGCCTGCCGGGTGAGCTGTCCGCTCTCCAGCCGCTGGGCCAGGTCTGCGCCCTCCGGCCCAAGCCCCCGCAGCCGGATCAGGGCGGCCTCTACCATGCGGTCGTTGTCCGCCGCCTCCTTCCGGCTGGCCCGCAGCAGCCCGGGGATCTGGTATTCCCAGGCGTAGTCATAGAGCACCTTTTGCAGTTCTGTCATATAATACACCTTCAATAATTACGCACATTTGTGCAATATTTGCCTACATTATAATCGCACAAACGTGCGCTGTCAAGGGGGCCGACCGATACCATGGCATCTTTTAGGGAACGCTTGCGTGAATTGAGAAATGCGCGGAAATTATCGCAATCGGCTGCTGCACAGCAGATGCAGATTGGAAGCCGAACCTATCAATATTATGAAAGCGGGGAACGGGAGCCTCAGCTGTCTGCTCTGATCAGGATCGCCGATTTTTACGGTGTCTCCCTGGACTATCTGGCGGGCCGGAAGGATACGCCGTAGGGGCGGCCCCATGTGGCCGCCCGCCGATTTTCCCCCGCAGAGATTAGAACTTGAGCCATCAGGCGCGCCCGTTTGGTCCAGCCAGTCAAGCCGTCTTAATTTCGGAGGAACAGCGGCAGCGGCGCGGATGCGGGGGCAGTCGTTGTCCCTCCCGCGCCTGACAGTGTTCGGTAGCCCTCTGGAATTGGGCCCCGTATTCTCCGGGGGACGGGGGGAGAACGAACTGGAGCCGGAGGGAGCCTGTTCCCGACGGCGATGTGAGTCTCCCCCGGCGATCCTTTGGTTTCTTTCCCATCGCTGGGAAAGAAACTCGCCCCGCAGGGCGAAAGTCTACGCGCAAAATGAAAGCCTTCCGGAAACCAGCGGGAGGGGCAAGCCCCTCCCCTACGGGACGGTGGGGGGATATTCCCTGGCGGAGAACAGGCAGGCGGCCCCATGTGGCCGCCGTCCCGATGAAGAGAAGAGAAAGAGAGTTGGTGCCCCCATGGCAGAGATGACCCCTATGATGAAGCAATACCTGGAGATGAAGGAGCGCAATCCGGACTCCATCCTGTTTTTCCGGCTGGGCGACTTTTATGAGATGTTCAACGAGGACGCCCGGCTGGTGTCCAAGGAGCTGGACCTCACCCTCACCACCCGGGACCGGAACAAGCCCCCGGAGGAGCGCACCCCCATGTGCGGGGTCCCCTACCACTCCTGTGACAGCTACATCGCCCGGCTCATCGCCAAGGGGTACAAGGTGGCCATCTGTGAGCAGACGGAGGACCCGGCCACGGCCAAGGGGCTGGTGGACCGGGACATCATCCGGGTCATCACGCCGGGCACCGTCATCGCCTCCTCCATGCTGGAGGAGGGGCGGAACAACTTCCTCTGCGCCATCTATGCCGACTCTGCCGCCCTGGGCCTGTGCCTGTGCGACATCTCCACCGGCGAGGTGTTCGCCACCTCCTTCCCCAGCGGAGAGGAGGCGCTGGCCCATCTGGAGAACGAGCTGGGCCGCTTTCACCCCGCCGAGGCGGTGCTGTCCGACGGGGCCTGGAACCTGGAGGGGCTGACCGGCTTCCTCCGGGAGAAGCTGGACTGCCTGTGCGAGAACGGGGGCGAGGGCCGCTTCCGCTATGACGTGTCCCGGGCCCAGATGGAGGGCCAGTTCCGGGCGGGACTGGACTCCCTGCCGGAGGGGGACCGGGCGGCGGTGCAGGCCACCGGCGGCCTGCTGTCCTATCTCTATGAGACCCAAAAGACCGACCTGTCCCACATCGCGGTCTTTACCTACTACACCGCGGGCCAGTTCATGGAGCTGGACCTCACCGCTCGGCAGACTCTGGAGCTTACCGAGACCATGCGGGGCAAGGAGAAAAAGGGCTCTCTGCTCTGGGTGCTGGACAAGACCCGCACCGCCATGGGCCACCGGCTCATCCGGGGCTGGATGGAGCGCCCTCTCCTCTCCCCCGTTCAGATCGCCCGGCGGCAGCAGGCGGTGAACGACCTGGTGGGGGACATCATCACCCGGGAGGAGCTGGCCCTGGAGCTGCGGGAGGTCACCGACCTGGAGCGGCTCATCGGCCGGGTGGTGTACGGCTCCGCCGGAGGCCGGGACCTGGCCGCACTGGGGAGCGGCCTGGGCCGCCTGCCCCGGCTGCGGGAGCTACTGGAGGGCTGCCCCTCCGCCCTGCTCCAGTCCCTGCGGGAGGAGCTGGACGACCTGCCCCAGCTGCGGGACCTGCTCCAGCGGGCCCTGGTGGACGAGCCCCCCTTCTCCGTCCGGGAGGGCAAGTTCATCCGGGAGGGGTACAGCCAGGAGGTGGACCGTCTCCGAAATGTCATCGACCACGGGGCGGAGCTGCTGGCCGACCTGGAGGGCCGCACCAAGGAGCAGACGGGCATCCGGAACATGAAGGTGGGCTATAACAAGGTCTTTGGCTATTACATCGAGGTGGCCAAGTCCCAGACGGACCTGGTCCCCCCGGACTGGGTGCGCAAGCAGACCACCGTCAACGCCGAGCGGTATATCTCCCAGGAGCTGAAGGAACTGGAGCACACCATCCTCTCCGCCCAGGACAAGGTGGTGGCCCTGGAGTACCAGCTGTTTGTAGAGCTGCGGGAGGAGGTCTGCGCCCATGTGGCCCAGATCCAGGCCGCGGCGGCGGCGGTGGCCCAGGTGGATGTGCTCACCTCCTTTGCCGTGGTGGCGGCGGCCAACCAATACTGTATGCCTCTGGTGGACAGCTCCTCTGTCCTGAGCATTACGGAGGGTCGGCATCCGGTGGTGGAGAAGATGCTGAAAAACGCCGTATTTGTCCCCAATGACACCCACATGGACGACGGGGACGACCTGTGTGCCATCATCACCGGCCCCAATATGGCGGGCAAGTCCACCTATATGCGCCAGGTGGCCCTCATCGTCCTCATGGCCCAGATGGGCTCCTTCGTCCCTGCCCGCTCCGCCCACATCGGGGTGGTGGACCGGGTGTTCACCCGCATCGGGGCCAGCGACGACCTGGCCGCCGGACAGTCCACCTTCATGGTGGAGATGAGCGAGGTGGCCCAGCTGCTGAAAAATGCCAGCCGCCGATCTCTGCTGATCCTGGACGAGATCGGACGGGGGACCTCCACCTATGACGGCATGGCCATCGCCCGGGCGGTGCTGGAGCACTGCGCCGACCGCCGCCGCCTGGGGGCTAAGACCCTCTTTGCCACCCACTACCACGAGCTCACCGTCCTGGAGGGGCAGATCGCCGGGGTGAAAAACTATAATATCGCCGCCAAAAAGAAGAAGGGCGAGGTCATTTTTCTGCGGAAGATCGTCCGGGGAGGCGCGGACCAGAGCTATGGCATCGAAGTGGCCAAGCTGGCCGGCGTCCCTGACCGGGTGGTCCGCCGGGCCCGGGAGATCCTGGAGGAGCTGGAGGCCGGAAACGGGCCCCAGGCCCCTGCGGGGGCCGGCGCTCCGGAGGGGCCGGAGCAGGTCTCCCTGACCGAGCTGGGGGGACAGACCGTGCTGAGCAAGCTGCGCATGACCGATGTGAATATCCTCTCCCCCATCGAGGCCCTGAATCTGCTGGCCGAGCTGAAGCAGGATCTGAACGGGGGCTGAGGGGCGTTGAAGCGCTGTCCGCAGCAGGCGGACAGGAGACTCATTTCCACAGAGAGGTGAGACCATGACCCACCGCTATCTCGACCGCGTCTATTTGCGGGAGCCCGTCCCGGCGGGCAGCTATCTGGCCGCCCTGCCGGCGGTGCGGGCGTTGGGAGACCGGGAGCATCCCCTGAAGATCCCCGGGCCCGTGACCTTCCTTGTGGGGGAGAACGGAACGGGCAAGTCCACCCTGCTGGAGGCGGTGGCGGTGGCCTGCGGCTTCAACGCCGAGGGCGGGACCCGGAATTTCAGCTTCTCCACCCGGGAGACCCACTCCTCCCTGTACCGGTATCTCACCGTGGGGCGGACGGCCTACCCCAGAGACGGCTTTTTCCTCCGGGCGGAGAGCTTTTACAACGTGGCCACCAACATCGACGAGATGGATGAGGAGCCGGGGCCGGGTGGCCGGGTCATTGACAGCTACGGCGGGGTATCCCTCCACCGCCAGTCCCACGGGGAGAGCTTCCTCTCCCTGGTGGAGCACCGCTTCGGCGGACAGGGGCTCTATCTGCTGGACGAGCCGGAGGCCGCCCTGTCCCCCGCCCGTCTGATGACCCTGCTGGTCCACATCCGGCACCTGGTGGGGCAGGACTCCCAGTTCCTCATTGCCACCCACTCCCCCATCCTGATGGCCTATCCCGGGGCCTGCATCTACCAGCTGTCGGAGGCGGGGATCACCCAGGTGGACTACCGGGATACAGAGCACTACCGGCTGACCCGGCGGTTCCTGGAGGCTCCGGAGCGGATGATGGAGCTGCTGTTTCAAGAGTTGTAGGGGCGGCCGGGCCGCCCCATATCAGAAACCTGTGCAAGGAAGAGGTACGCCATGCCAAACATCCAAGTTTTAGACTCCCATGTGGCCGACCTGATCGCCGCCGGAGAGGTGGTGGAGCGGCCCGCCTCCGTGGTTAAGGAACTTCTGGAGAACGCCATTGACGCCGGGGCGTCCAGCGTAACGGTGGAGATCGCCCACGGCGGCCTCACCTTCCTGCGGGTGACCGACAACGGGAAGGGGATCCCGTCGGACCAGCTCCGGACGGCCTTCCTCCGCCACGCCACCAGCAAGCTGCGCACGGAGTATGACCTGGAGGCCATCGGCACCCTGGGCTTCCGGGGGGAGGCCCTGGCGGCCATTGCCGCCGTCTCCCGGGTGGAGGTGATGAGCCGGACCGCGGACGCCCCGCTGGGGGCCTCCCTGGCCCTGGAGGGGGGCGAGCCCGGGCCGGTGGAGGAGGCGGGCTGTCCGCTGGGGACCACCATGGTGGTGCGGGACCTGTTTTACAACACCCCCGCCCGGCTGAAGTTTATGAAGAAGGACGCCGCCGAGGGGGCCGCCGTGTTCGCGGTGGTCCAGCGGATTGCCCTGTCCCACCCGGAGGTGAGCGTGAAATTCCTCCGGGACGGAAAGCAGGAGCTGCTTACCCCCGGGGACGGACAGCTGCAAAGCGCGGTCTACGCCGTGCTGGGCCGGGAACTGGCCCTGGGCTTCACCCAGGTGAAGGGCTCCGGGGAGGAGATGTCGGTCACCGGCTTTGTGTCCAAGCCCGCCTGCTGCCGGGCCAGCCGGAACTGGCAGTTCTTTTTTGTCAATGGCCGGCAGGTGAAGTCCCGGCTGATGCTGGCCGCCCTGGAGGAGGCCTATCAGAACCAGAAGATGGTGGGCCGCTTCCCCGCCTGTGTGCTCCATCTGGAGGTGAAGCTGAGCGCGGTAGACGTGAACGTCCACCCCGCCAAGACGGAGGTGAAGTTCGGCAGCGAGCGGGCGGTGTTCAGCGCCGTGTACCACGGGGTGCGCGCCGCCCTGGAGGGGGACCGCACCCGGCCCGCGGCGGTGCTGGAGCCCGCCCGGCCTGCCACGGCACCCGCGCGCTCCCCTGCTCCTGCAGCGGAGCCCCCCCGGACAGAGGGGGCCGCCCCCCTGCTGGCGGTCCACGATTTTGCCCGCCCAGTCCCGAAGCGGCCGGTCCGGAGCGATCCCCTCCTCCGGCCCCAGGCGCTGTCCCCCCAGCCGGTCCGCCCTGCCCCTGTCCCGCCGGAGCGGACAGGCTCTGCCCCCACAGTGAACAGGGAAACCACTTGTCAAATACAGACAGGGCCAGCCCTCAGCCCTGTGGAAGAAAATGTGGATAATGTGGATAAGTCGGTGGACAATGTGGAAAACGTCCGCCAGACGGCGACAGATCCTGTCGAAAACAGGCCGGAACCCCCCTGCCCCGCTCCGGAGGAGGGGGAAAAAGCGCCGGAGATGCCCGGGGAGACGGCTCCGGAGAGCCTGCTCCCCCAGGAGGAGCCCTGGCGGCTGGCGGGTGAGGTGCTGAACACCTACATCATCGTGGAGCAGGGGGACAAGGTGCTGTTCATCGACAAGCACGCCGCCCATGAGCGGATGAACTTCGACCGCATGAAGGCGGAGGGCTACGATCCCATGTCCCAGACGCTCCTGGCCCCGGCGGTGTGCCGCCTGGCCCCGGAGGAGCACGCCGCGCTGACCGCCCGCCTCCCCCTGCTGGAGGAGTTTGGCTTTGCCGCAGAGGACTTTGGCGCTGGGGCCCTCATCGTCCGCCGGGCCCCCTTTGACGTGGACCCGGGGGACATCGAGGCCACCCTCACGGAGATCGCCCGGAAGCTGCTGTCCACCGGCTCTGCCGACCCAGCGGCGGCCCGGGACGAGCTGCTCCACACCATGGCCTGCAAGGCGGCCATCAAGGGGGGCTGGCGCACCAGCCCCCAGGAGCTGGAGCGGGTGGCCCGGGCGGTGATGTCCGGCCAGGTCCGCTATTGTCCCCACGGCCGTCCCGTGGCCATTGAGCTGACCCGGGGACAGCTGGAGAAGCAGTTCAAGCGGGCCTGAGCCCCGGAAGAATACTTGCAATTTTACTTCGGAGGTGGTACGATGCCCCCAAAGATCCTGGTGATCGTCGGCCCCACAGCCTCGGGCAAGACCCGGCTGGCGGTGGAGCTGGCCCATGAATGGAACGGAGAGGTGGTCTCCGCCGACTCCATGCAGATCTACCGCCGCATGGACATCGGCACAGCCAAGCCGACCGTGGAGGAGATGGATGGGATCCCGCATCACATGATCGATGTGGCCGACCCCGGGGAGGACTTCTCCGCCGCCCGGTATGTGGAGATGGCCTCAGCCTGTGTGGATGAGATCCTGGCCCGGGGCAAGCTGCCCATCGTGGCCGGGGGGACGGGGCTGTATATCGATTCCCTGCTCTCCGGGCGGACCTTTGCCGCCTTCTCCCCCGACAGCCCCCTGCGTGGGGAGCTGGAGGCCGAGCTGGCCCGGCGGGGCGGGGCGGCCATGCTGGAGGAGCTGGCCCAGGTGGATCCGGAGACCGCCGCGCGTCTCCACCCCAACGACCACAAGCGCATTATCCGGGCCCTGGAGGTGTACCGCTCCACCGGCAGGACCATCTCCCAGCACGACCGGGAGACCCGGGCCATCCCCCCACGCTATGACGCACTCACCATCGGGCTGACCTTCCGGGAGCGGACCGACCTGTGGTCCCGCATCGACCGGCGGGTGGACCAGATGGCCCGGGACGGCCTGGAGGCGGAGGTGCGGGAGCTGCTGTCCTCCGGACTGCCCCGGACGTGTACCGCCATGCAGGCCATCGGCTATAAGGAATTTGTGGCTGCGGTAGACGGTCAGATGTCCTGGAGAGAGGCGGAGGAGCTGGTGAAGCTCCGCTCCCGGCAGTACGCCAAGCGGCAGCTGACCTGGTTCCGCCGCCGGGCGGAGACCCGATGGATCGCCTGGGACAAAGAACCAGATTTTGGTATTGCACGACGGCGTTCGACGGAATTTATCCGGGAAGCTGGGTTAGGATAGAGGCACTTCAAGCGCGGCTCCGGCCGGGGCTGCGCCAGAGAAAAAAGGAGTGCTACATCATGCAGAAAGCCAACAACCTCCAGGAGATCTTCCTCACCCAGGTCCGCCGGGACCGCCGCCCCGTGACGATGTTTTTGATGAACGGCTATCAGATGCGGGGCTATGTCACCGGCTTTGATGCCTTCACCGTAGTCCTCAGCAGTGACGGCAAGCAGATGGTCATTTACAAGCACGCCATCTCCACCATCGTGCCTGAGCGCCCTGTGGCGCTGTGCGAGCCCGGGGAGGGCTGAGCCCTCCCCGCCCCGTGGTACGCGGGAGGCGGTCCGGGCCGTCTCCCGCCCGGGGACCCATGAGCTCTGCCCCCGCCCGGCGGGGCCGGAGCTGATGGGCTCCATGGATTTCAAGAGAAAGAGAGAACTGCCATGAAACAAGGGAAAGCCCTGATCACCTTTGTAATGGTCCTGCTGGCAGCCGCCCTGATGTGCTATCTGGGCTACTATGTGTGGGATACCTTTCAGGAGCCCTTCACCACCACCTATACCTATGAGTACGAGCTGAACGACAGTGTGGAGGCCGAGGGCCTCATCGTCCGCCAGGAGCAGGTGCTCCCCGGGGCCCAGGGGATCCTGGATGTGACCCGGGGCGAGGGGGAGCAGGTGGGGCTGGGCCAGCAGGTGGGGCTTGTCTACCGGGACGACCAGGCTCAGCAGGCCCAGGAGCAGCAGGAGGCCCTGCGGATGGAACTGGTCCAGCTTCAGTATGCCATTGGCCAGGGTGGAGATGCCGCCTCAGCAGCCAGGGTGGACGAGGACATTCTCCAGGCCCTGATCGCCCTGCGCAGCTCCGCCGCCCTGGACGATTACAGCGCCCTGGAGGAGCAGGTGCTGGAGGTAAAGAGCAGTGTGCTGCGCCGGGAATACGCCTATGGCGCGGAGCTGAGCGCGGTGGATCTGGCCGCCCGCCTTAACGAAATGACCGCCCAGTATGAGACGCTGCGGGCCCAGAACTATGCCGCGGTTACCCGGATCACCGCTCCGGTGTCCGGGACCTTCTCCGCCCTGGTGGACGGATATGAGACCCTGGTCGACCTGAACTCCGCCCTCCAGCTGACCCCGGAGGGCCTGTCCGGACTGATGAAGCAGCCCCCAGAGGCCGACCACACCGCGGCGGGAAAGCTCATCACCTCCAACCGGTGGCAGTTCGCCGCTCTGGTCAGTCAGGAGGAGGGGGAGCGGCTGGCGCGGGAGAGCCGCGTGACCCTCCGTTTTGCCAGCGACTTCACCCAGGACATCCCCATGGAGGTGGTCCGGGTGGGAGAGCCGGAGAACGGACAGGCGGTGGTGGTGCTGTCCACCGACCGCTGCCTGGAGCAGACTACCCTGCTGCGCCGCCAGACGGCGGAACTGATCTTTGACAGCCGGACCGGCCTGCGGGTGCCCAAGGGGGCGGTGCGCATGATCGACGGGACGCGGACCGACGAGGAGACTGGCGAGACCACGCAGTACAACACCCTGGGCGTCTATGTGGTGACGGCAGGCCGGGCGGAGTTCAAGCCGGTGGAGATCCTGGCCGAGGGGGACGAGTTCTATGTGGTCCGCTCGGTGAATCAGGACCGGAAGGCGCTGCGGGCCGGGGACGAGGTGGTCATCCGGGGCACCGGCCTGTACGATGGAAAGCTGCTGAAGTTCTGACCGGGGGCGAACCGCCGGAGGATCAGCCAGAGACAGAGATACAGAAAGAGGGAGTGGAAATGTCCATTCAGGAGCACGTCAATACAGTCAGAGAGACCATCGCGGCCGCCGCCCGGGCGGCGGGGCGGGATCCGGGGGAGATCACCCTGTGTGCCGCCACCAAGGTGCAGACGGACGACACCATCCGTCAGGCCATCGCCGCGGGCATCACCGTGTGCGGCGAGAACCGGGTCCAGGAGCTCACCGCCCATCTGGCCGCCAACGCCTATGCCGGGGCCCAGGTCCATTTCATCGGACACCTTCAGACCAACAAGGTCAAGCAGGTGGTGGGCAAGGCGGCGCTGATCCACTCGGTGGACTCCCAGCGGCTGCTTCAGGCCATCGAAAACCAGGCGGGCAAGCTGGGCCTGGTGCAGGACATCCTGCTGGAGGTCAACATTGCCGGGGAGGAGAGCAAGGGGGGCTGCACCCCCGAGGAGGCGGAAGCGCTGGCCGCCCTGGCGGCGGGCATGGACCATGTGCACCTGCGGGGGCTGATGGCAATTCCCCCGGTCTCTCCGGAACCGGGAGCCAACCGCCCGTTTTTTGCGGCCATGCGCCAGCTTTTTGTTGACATAAAGGGAAAAATGGCCCATAATCAAGGTGATATGGATTGCCTGTCCATGGGTATGAGCGGGGACTACGCCGACGCCATCGCGGAAGGCTCCACGCTGGTACGGGTGGGGACGGCCCTGTTTGGTCCCCGTCCCCCCATGACACGGCAATAAGGTCCGTGTATACTTCCTGAGAAAGAGGGTTTCATAATGGGATTTTTGGACGAGTTTAAGCGGCTGGCCCACCCCTATGAGGATGAGGAAGAGGACGACTTCGAGGACGATTTTGACGCCTCCCCCCGTCCCATCGAGCGCCGGGAGCGGGAGCGCGCGCCCCGGAACGAGCCGGCCTACTCCAGCCCTGTGATGGACGAGCTGGAGGCCCGCCGGAGCAACAAGGTGGTCAATATCCGGGCTGCGACCCAGCTCCAGGTGGTGCTGGTCAAGCCGGAGCGCTTTGAAAATGCCAGCGAGATCGCCGATCACCTGAGGGAAAAGCGCACCGTGGTGCTGAACCTGGAGTCCACCAATAAGGAGATCGCCCGCCGCCTGCTGGACTTCCTCTCCGGCGTGGCCTATGCCAACGAGGGCAAGATCAAAAAGGTGGCCATCTCCACCTACATTATCACCCCCTACAATGTGGATATTCTGGGGGATCTGATCGACGAGCTGGAGAACAACGGGCTGTACTTTTAAGGGGAGGGCCCCATGAAGAAAAAATACCTGGTCCCGGCCGCGGCTGCCGCGGCGGCGCTGGCTCTGCTGGCAGCCGCCCTTCTGTGGTACGGGCGGAGCCGGGCGTTCCGGGCAGTATTCCCCTTGTCCGGTTCGGTGGAGGTGGCCTGTCAGGCCCAGTGGACGCCGGAGAAGGGCCAGGGCTATGCCAGAGACCTGACGGGAGAACAGACCGGCCAGGTGCTGGGGGCTTTGAAGGGCCAGCAGCTCCGCCGCCGGTATGGGGACCTTCTCCCCTGGGGCGGAGCGGAGCCGGTGACCTCATCCATGGGGGACAGCCTGCTGCTCACCTTCCGGGACCGGAGCGGCACGGCCTGCGAACTGCTGTTTTTGGGGGACCGGATGTGGCTCCACGACCTGGAGCAGGACCGGAGGGCCAGCTATACCCTCTCCGGCGGTCAGACCTTCCAGGAGGAGCTGGCCGGCAGCGTCTGTGAGTTGGTGCGCCCCAAGGCAGAGAATGTGGGGACGGTATACGCGGACCTGGACGGAGACGGCTCTGATGAGACGGTGCGGCTGTGCGTCGAGGAGACGGTGGAGCCCGACGGACGCGGCGTTCCTCTGGTCACTGGTGAGGCGGCTCTGCGGCCTTATCACATGGAGACTGACGTGGACGGCCGGATGGTGACCTGTGCCCTGGGGGACGGGGGAGAGCGGTACGAAGGGGTGGAGCGCCTGTTCGTCACCGCGGACCGGTCCGGCGCGCCGGTGATCGTGGCCGGACTTTCAGAGGCGGAGACTGGAGCGGTTGCGGTATACGCCCTTTCCTGGGCGCCTGAGACCGGCGCCTTCCATCCGCTGGAGACGCCCAGATATTCCATCCAGGGGCTCCTTGAGGGGACGACAGCCCATGTGCTGGTGCCGGAGACCGGAAACGCGGAGGACCTGGATCTGAGCTGGTGGCTGTCCCGGCAGAACGCCCAGGAGGGCCCGGGGACAGATGGAGCGGCTCAGCTGCCCGGAGCCCCGGAGCTGGCCGGCGGGATCTGCGGCGTGGGACCGGCGGAACAGGGGATCCGGGTGGCCCAGCCCCTGTGGAACCGGGACCAGAGCGTGAAAATGGGCTGGCTGGTGACCCAGGTGACCTGGAAGGACAGAGAGCCGGCGGTGGTCAGCCAATATTTTGACTGGCAGGCCGAAGCCGCGGAAGATGTGCTGCGCTGAGACCGGCGCTTTGATTAGGAGGTAATGAACGATGCTGACTCCCCAGGAGGTTTCCGAGCGCGCCTTTCCCAAGGCGTCCTTCGGCGGGTATAATATGTCCCAGGTGGACGAGTTTTTGGATGTGCTGACCGAGGATTACAGCGCCCTGTACAGCGAGAACGCGGTGCTGAAAAGCAAAATGAAGGTGCTGGTGGAGAAGGTGGAGGAGTACCGCTCTACTGAGGAGGCCATGCGGAAAGCCCTGATGACCGCTCAGCGCATGGCGGACGACCTGGTGAAGGAGGCTGAGCAGAAGCGGGACCAGATCCTTCAGGAGGCCGCCGAGGAGGCACAGAAAAAGGTGGACTCCATCCGCCAGGAGGCGGAGGCGGAGCAGTTCCGCCTTGCTGCGGCCCAGAAGGAGACTGCGGGCTATGTGGCCAAGGTGAAGGCCCTTCATGCTCAGGCCCAGGCCTATCTGGACCAGCTGGACCAGCTGGCGCCAGCCGCCCCCGACCAGCAGGAGGAGAAGGTGGAGGAGACCGTCTCCGATATTGATGACAGCGTCCAGCGCCTGGTGGCCCAGGCCATGGCGGAGGCTGCCGCGGAGAACGAGAAGGCCCGCCAGGCTGAGGAGAGCCAGGAGGACGGAGATCTGTCCGACACCGCTGAATTTCCCGCCCAGAAGGTCCGCCCTGAGGAGGACGAGGAACTGGAAAAGACCACCCGGATCGACTTTGGAGAGCTCCAGTTCGGCCGGGACTATGAGATCAAGTGAATCAAGTTCGGCCCCCGGCACAGCCGGGGGCCGTTTTCGCTTTTATGAGGTCCATAGATCGTCCACCTGGGCGCCGGTGTAGTACCAGGTGAGGATGTCCCGGAAGGAACTGCCCGCCTTGGCCATGGCGTTGGCCCCGTACTGGCTCATGCCCACCCCGTGGCCATAGCCGGTGACGGAAAAGGTGAAGCTGGCCCCGTCCCAGGACACCGTAAAGGCGGCGGAGCGCAGGGAAAACAGGGTGCGCACCTGGCTGCCTGTAAGGGTGACGCCCCCCACCGGGATGCTGGTCACCGCGCCTCCGTTGGAGGCGGGGGAGCCGAACCAGCCGGAGGGATCGCCGGACAGGTCGGCCCCGGGGTAGGCGGCGAGCACCCGGCTGCGGACCTCCTCTGCTGTGAGGACCACCTGGCTGCGGTAGTTGGGGACCTCGTCCCCCTCCGGGCTGGAGACGCTTTTCAGATAGTCCACCTGGCTGCCCCACACCGCCACCGCGTCCGCCGTCTGTCCGGGGGCGGAGGAGAAAAATACCGCCTGAATGGGCGCGCCCTGGTAGAGAATGCCCAGCCCGTCGGTGTCCGCCACCGCCTGACTGATCTTGGCGGAGTAGGTCCCGGCGCTGATCCCCCACCGGGTCTCCGCCGCCTGCCGCTCCACGTATGCCTGACAGCAGCCGCTGTCGGTACACACGTCGGCCTGGGGGTGGGCGGCGTGGGCGGAGCCCTGCCGGACCACGGTATAGGTGCGGGCGGCGCAGGCCTGGGCCTTCAGGGCCTCCTCCTCGAAGGCGGCGGGCATCTCCGCCGCCACCACGCCGAAGAGATAGTCCGCCATGGTCAGCTCCTCCACCGTGCCGTCCGGCTGGAGCAGCTTGACGATGCGGCCCCGGTCCCGGGCGGCCCGGGCGGGCTGTCCCTCCGGGGCCGCGGCGGAGAGGGGGGCGCTTTCCCCGGCTCTGGCGGCGGAGCTCTCCCCCCGGACGGTGAGCAGCGGGAGGAGAAACAGGATGGCGGTGAGGGCCAGGCCGGTCCCCGCGGTGAGCCGCCAGGGGCGGCCCGTCTCCGGCGGTGTCCGGCTTCTTCTGTGCATCGATCCTCTCATTCCGCTCCCCCTCTCCCTGGGCCTGTGGTGACAGGGTATGCGCCCGAAGGGTGGGATATGCCGGCGGCAAAAAGCCTTTGCGATTTTGACCGGCAGGCGGTATAATAGGGTCTGCTGAACGGTCCGGACCAGGGCCGGATCCCAGGGGAGTCTGCGCCCCATCCGATCCAAGGAGGAATATGGTATGCTGCTGAATGTGCTTGCGGTAGGCGACGTGGTGGGCGAAGGTGGCCAGGATATTCTGGCCCGCCGCCTGCGGGAGGTCAAGCGTGAGGAGGACATCCACTTCACCGTAGTCAATGGGGAGAACGCCTCCGGCGTGGGTCTCACTCCCCGCCAGGCCAGGGGGATGTATGACGCCGGGGCCGACGTCATCACCCTGGGCAACCACACCTGGAACCGCATCCAGATCGCCGACTTTCTGGACAAGGACCCCTATATCCTCCGTCCGGCCAACTACGCCGGCCGGGTGCCGGGCCGGGGCTTCGGCGTGTTCGACGGGCCCGGCGGCCTGCGGATCGGGGTGATGAACCTGATGGGGCGGCTGGAGCTGAACTCCAACCTGGACAGCCCCTTCAAAGCGGCCAACCAGCTGCTGCGGGGGGCGGAGGCCCAGCACTGCGACCTGGTGCTGGTGGACTTCCACGCCGAGGCCACCAGTGAGAAGGGGGCGCTGGCCTGGTATCTGGACGGGCGGGTCCAGGCCCTGTGGGGGACCCACACCCATGTGCCCACGGCGGACGGGCAGATCCTGCCCAAGGGGACGGGCTTCCTCACCGACCTGGGCATGACGGGGCCCCGGCGCTCCGTGCTGGGCATCAAGCCGGAGCTGTCCATGAACCTCTTTCTGGGGGGGCTGCCCCGGCGGTATGAGGAGGCGGAGGGTCCCTGCAAGATCAACGCCTGCCGCTTCACCATCGACACAGAGTCCGGACGGTGCGTCCAGGTCCGGCGGGTGGACCTGGAGGAGTAAGTCCGGCGGGAAAGGAGCCTTTTTCCATGATCAAACTGATCCACGGGGCGGACCTGCATCTGGACAGCCCCTTTTCCGGCCTGACGCCGGAGCAGGCGGCCGGCCGGCGGCAGGAGCAGCGGGAGCTGCTGGACCGTCTGGCCGACCTGGCCCGGGAGCGGGAGGCCGACCTGGTGCTGCTGTCCGGCGACTTGCTGGACAGCCGGCGGACCTATCGGGAGACCGGCCAGGCCCTGGCCCGGTCCCTGGGGAGCCTCCCCTGCCCGGTGTTCCTGGCCCCGGGGAACCACGACTTCTACGGGCCGCAGTCCCTGTACGCCGCCCTGGACTGGCCGGAGAACGTGCATATCTTCACTTCCGGGGAGGTCCGGCGGGCGGAGGTCCCCGGGCTGGACTGCGTGGTCTATGGCCGGGCCTTTCTGGGGCCCCGGGAGGACCGCTCCCCCCTGGAGGGCTTCCGGGCGGAGCGGGACGGCCGGGTGCAGCTGATGGCGGTCCACGGGGAGGTGGACGGCCGGGGGGAGTACGGACCCATCTCCCGGGAGGACATTGCCCGCAGCGGCCTGGACTATCTGGCGCTGGGGCACATCCACCAGGCCAGCGGCCTTCAGCGGGAGGGGGACACCTTCTGGGCCTATCCCGGCTGCCCGGAGGGCCGGGGCTTTGACGAATTGGGGGACAAGGGCGTCCTCTATGTGGAGGCGGAGCCCGGAAGCTGCCGGGCGGAGTTCGTCCCCCTGTGCCGCCGGCGGTACCAGATCCTGTCTGTGGATGTGACCGGTGCGGAGGAGGTTGCGGCGGCGGTGCGGGCCGCCCTGCCGCCGGACACGGCGGAGGACATATACCGCATCCTGCTCACCGGCGAGCGGGGGGCGGAGGCCCTGGACCTGGAGGGGCTGACCCGGGCGCTGGCCCCCCGGTTTTACGGCCTGACCCTCCGGGACCGCACCCGGGTGCAGCGGGCAGTGTGGGACCGGATGGAGGAGGACACCCTCACCGGGCTGTTCCTGCGCCTGATGGCTTCCCGGTGCCGGGCAGAGCCGGAGAATGAGATCCTCCAGCAGGCGGTGCGCTTTGGTATGGCCGCCCTGGAGAACGGAGAGGATGTGGCCCCATGAGGATCAAACGGATGACAGCTACCTTCGGCGGGCTGACAGAGCAGCAGCTGGAGCTCGCCCCCGGTCTCAATCTGATCCAGGCCCCCAATGAGAGCGGAAAATCCACCTGGGCGGGCTTTTTGAAGGCCATGCTCTATGGGATCGACACCCGGGACCGGGACAAGAAGGGGCATCTGGCGGACAAAAACCGCTATCAGCCCTGGTCCGGGGCCCCCATGGAGGGGGAACTGCTGCTGGAATGGCAGGGCCGGGACATCACCATCCGCCGGGGGCCCCGGGGGAGCGTCCCCTTTGGGAGCTTTTCTGCCGTCTATACCGGCACAGAGGAGCCCGTCCCCGGCCTGACGGCGGATACCTGCGGCGAGCTGCTGCTGGGGGTGGGCCGGGAGGTCTTTGAGCGCTCTGCGTTTGTGGGACAGGGGGGCTCCCTGGCCGTCACCGCCGCCCCGGAGCTGGAGCGGCGCATCGCCGCCCTGGTGTCCTCCGGGCAGGAGGACGTGTCCTTCTCCCAGGCGGAGGGGCGGCTGAGGGAGTGGCTCAACCGCCGGCGGGTGAACCGGAGCGTGGGGCGCATCCCCCAGCTGGAGGAGGCGCTGACCCGGGCCGCCGCCGCCCGTGGGGAGGCGGAGCAGGTCAACAGTGAGGTAAACCGTCTGTCGGCGGAGCGGGCCGGACTGGCCCGCCGGAAGGAACTGCTGGAGACAGAGCTGGAGACCCATAAGGCGCTGGCCCGCCGGGAGCTGAACCGGAAGCTCCGCCAGGCCCGGGCCGAGCTGTCCCAGGCGGAGGCGGAGCAGGAGTCCCTGCGCCAGGAGCAGGCCCGGTTCCTCACCCTTCCGGACCGGGAGGCGCTGAAGCGGGCCCAGGGGGATCTGGCCTTGCTCAAGGCCCTGGATCCGGAGATCCGGCAGGGAGAGGAGGCCCTTGCCCAGGCGGAGGAGGAGCTGGAGCAGGCCCGGGCCCGGGCGGTGGATCCCCAGTTCCCCGGGATGACCGGGGACGAGGCGGTGCAGAAGGCGGAGAGGGACGCGGCGGAGCACCAGCGCTGGACCGAGCAGGGCCGGCGGTGCAGAAAGCGGGTCCCCATGCTCCAGCTGACAGGCGCGGCGGCAGCCGCCCTGATCCTGGTGGGGGGCATGATGGCCGGCGGCGGACTGTCCCTCTGGATCTGGGTGGCCCTGGCGGCCCATGGGGTGCTGTCGGCGGCATCTCTGATCTCCCTGTCCGCGGGGAAGAAGGCGGACGCCGCCGGACGCCGGGTGCTGGAGCGCTACGGTGTCCAGGGGCCGGATGAGGTCATTGCTCTGGCCCGGGCCTACCGGGAGCGGACGATGGCCGCCGACCAGGCGGCCCAGCAGGTGCGGCTGGTCCGCTCCGCCCTGTCCGAGCGGCAGGCCCGGCGGGAGAACACCCATACCGATCTCTTTCAGTTCGTCCACTCCTTTGCCCCGGAGGTGAAGGACCTGTTCGGCTGCTCCGCCGCCCTGTCCCTGGCCCTGAACCTGGAGGAGCGCGGGGCGGTGGCCGCAGCCCGGCTGGAGGGCGCCAGGCGTTTGTATGAGGCGCTGAAGGCCCAGGGGGGCCGGGAGGAGCCGGAGGACCCGGCTCTGGAGCAGCCCGCCCGCACGCTGGAGGAGACAGCGGCCCAGCTGGGGACTGCCCAGGCGGAGCTGGAGCGGTCAGAGCGCCAGCTGAACATGGCGCTGGGCCGTCAGAAGGCGGTGGGGGATCCCGCCGCCCTGGCCGCGGAGGAGGAGGCGCTGTCCCGGGAACTGGAGCGGCGCGAGGGGGAGTATCAGGCCATCTCCGCCGCCCTGGAGGGCCTGAGGGCGGCCAACGCCCAGCTTCAGGAGCGCTTCTCCCCGGAGCTGAACCGGCGGGCGGCGGACTATCTGAGCCGCCTTACCGG
The DNA here is from genome assembly GCA_050943915.1 of Lawsonibacter sp. Taxonomy (GTDB): domain Bacteria; phylum Bacillota; class Clostridia; order Oscillospirales; family Oscillospiraceae; genus Lawsonibacter. The sequence goes on along the minus strand of JBMNQB010000023.1, from coordinate 6,189 downwards.
CGGACGCTACCGGGAGCTGTCCCTGGACCGGGAACTAGACGCCTCCGCCACGGAAGGCGGCGGGGTGCTGCCCCGGCGGGCCCTGTTCCTGTCCAAGGGGACGGTGGATCAGATCTATCTGGCGGTGCGTCTGGCGGTGTACGACCTGTGCCTGAGGGAGCAGCAGGCCCCGCTGGTGCTGGACGACGCCCTGGCCGCCTTTGACGACCGGCGGATGGCGCTGGCCCTGGACCTGCTGGTCCAGCTGGCGGAGGACCGGCAGATCCTGCTGTTTACCTGTCAGGGCCGGGAGGCGGCCTGTCTGGCCGGACGGCCGGAGGCGGCGGTCCAGAGCCTGCCCGCCCGGATGTGAGCGTATGTGTCTGGATAAACTGTAATTTGAAGGATAAAGGCCCCGGAACATATTTATGTTCCGGGGCCTGAAGCTTCTTTTTACAGGGGGCCAATGGTATCAAAGGGCAGGAGGGAGAACACCGCCTTGCCCAGAATATAGTCCTCATCGATGGAGCCGATGCGGATGTCCCGGCTGTCATCGGAGTTGTTGCGGTTGTCGCCCATGACAAAGATCTCTCCCTCCGGGATCTCGAAATGGGTCTGGGTCCGGTTGGGATCGGCGGTGACGTCATCCATGGGCTCGCGGATATAGGGCTCGTCCAGCAGGACGCCGTCTACATAGACGCTGCTGGTCTCATAGTCGATGTCCACCGTCTGTCCGCCGGTGGCAATGACACGCTTGACGATGGCCACGCCGCCCAGGTGTTCCACCGTGGTCTTGTTGAGTACCACGATGTCACCCTGCTTCGGCTCATAGCCCAGGGACCAGACCAGCAGAAGCTGCTGATCCTGGAGGGTGTTGGTCATGGATTCCCCCTGCACCCGGGTCAGCCGTCCCACAAAGGTGAATACCAGCACCAGGCTCACCAGGGCGGTGGTCAGGGCGTTGAGCCAGTAAAACAGGTCCTCTGAGGGCTTCTTTTCTTCCTTTTCCGGAGCGGCGCCCTCCGCCGGGGCAGCCCCCTCCTCCGGGTGTTCGGTCTGGGGGTCCTGGGGCTGGGGCGTATGTTCCAATTCTTCGGCCATAGGGCAACCTCCTCTGGGGCGTTTGTCAGCATTATACCCGCTCCGGAGGAAAAATGCAACTGTTGGGCGCTATCCAGGCTCCGGACAGGCCCGGGCATATCCGCCTCCGGACAGCTGGAGGTACAGGTTCCCGCCGGGGGCGGCCCACAGGATGCAGCCGGCGTGCTCCCGGCGGGCGGCGTACAGTCCAGTCCGGCTGTCCGCCCCCTCCTGAAAGAGAACGCCCAGCTGGACGCTGTCCGGCGGAAGCTGGTCCAGCACCTCGCCGGTGAGGGCATAGGAGCCGTCCGGCGTCCGGATGTCCGGGCCTTCGGGCGCGCCCGCCTCCGCTTTGCTGTCAGAGCCGCCGCCTTCGGGTGGACCGCCGCTCCCACTGGCCGGCAGAACGGGCAGACGGAGCAGAAGCACAGCGGCCAGACAGGCCGCCAGCAGCCCGGCGGCCCGCCGGACAGGCGGTCCGGCCAGCTTACCATATCCCACAGCGCTCCCTCCCCGGATCGATACGGCCCCGGCGGTCCTGCGCCGGTGGCTCTCTTTCTATCAGACGCATCAGGGAGAGAAAAGGTTCCACTGCGGTGAGAAAAATTTTCCTATACAATCAGAGAGCGGAGGCGCGGCGGTCAGCCGCACCTCCGCTTGGAGCTGTTTGTGTCATTTGTCAGCGCGCTGGGTGTCCCGGACAAAGTATTCCGAGTTGTCCGCCCCCTCGGTTTTCCAGTCAAAGCGGCCCATGGATTTGATGAGCTTGGACAGCTTGGAGAAGCCGTAGTTCCGGGGGTCGAAGTCGGGCTGCTTCTTCATCAGCAGGTTGCTCAGCTTGCCCATGTGGGCAAAACCGTCCTCGCCGCATACGTCCTCCACCGACGCGGCGATGAGCTCCGCCACATCGTCCGGGATCCCGGCGTTCTTCCGGCTCTCCTTTTTGGAGGGCCTCTGAGGCTGGGCCGCAGGGCGGGGCGCGTCGTCCTCCGCCTGCTGGGCGGCCGCCTTTCGGGCGGCGGCCCGGATGACCTCGATATAGACGAACTTGTCGCAGGCCACGATAAAGGGCTTGGGGGTTTTGCGCTCCCCCATGCCATACACCTTCATTCCGGCCTCCCGCAGGCGGATGGCCAGTCGGGTAAAGTCGCTGTCGCTGGACACCAGGACAAACCCGTCGCAGTTGCCGGAGTACAAAATGTCCATGGCGTCGATGATCATGGCGGAGTCGGTGGAGTTTTTTCCGGTGGTATAGCCGTACTGCTGGATGGGGGTGAGGGCGCACTCCAGCAGGATGGACTTCCAGGTGGACATATTGGGACTGGTCCAGTCGCCGTAGATGCGCTTGATGGTGGGGGTGCCGTACACCGCCACCTCTGCCATCACATCCTTCATGGCGGTGCGGGAGGCGTTGTCCGCGTCAATGAGGACGGCCAGGCGCAGGTCCAGTTCGTTCTCAGCCACGGGGATCCCCCCTGCCCCGGAGAAGGGTCTCCACCTGGGCCAGCTGCTCCAGGGTGTTCACCCCCAGCATCTCGTCCGGGGAGCAGGTGTCGCACAGGCCCACCCGGCCGCCGTCGGACTTGATGAGGGCGGGCACGTCGGTGAGGTAGAGCTCCCCCTGGGCGTTGTCATCCCGCAGCCGGCCCAGGGCGGCCAGCAGCGCGGGGGCGTGGAACAGATAGGTGCCGGTGTTGACCTCCCGGACAGCCTTCTGCTCCGGGGTGCAGTCCTTGTCCTCCACGATGGCCCGGAAGGTGCCGTCCGCCTCCCGGAGGATGCGGCCGTAGTTGCCCCCGTCCTCCAGCACAGAGGAGAGGAGGGTGCAGGCGTTGCCGTCCCGGAGGTGGGTCTCCGTCAGAGCGCGGAAGGTCTCCCCCTTCATCAGAGGGGCGTCGCCGCAGCAGACCAGCACATGGCCGTCAAAGCCCTCCAGCAGGTGGGCGGCGCACTGTACCGCGTGGCCGGTGCCGTGCTGCTCGGCCTGGACGGCGTGGGGGTATTGGGGATAGGCGGCCAGGACAGCCTCCTTCTTCCAGCCGACCACCAGGATCACGTCCTCCGGGGGCAGAAAGTTCAGTCCGGACAGGACATAGTGGAGCAGGGGCTTTCCGTCGGCCAGCCGCATCACCTTGGGCAGATCCACGCCCTCCGTCTGGAGCCGGGTGCCCTTTCCGGCGGCCAGCACCAGTGCCTTTACCTTGTGATCCATGTTCATTCTCCTTCGTGTTGGATTTCAGTCCGGTTCCACAGCTGGGGCAGCAGGCGGTAGAAGTCCCCCTGGTCCCGCCACATGGCCAGAAGGGTGCCCCGGGCCACGGATACCTCCGCGGCCTCCCCGGTAAACTCGTTGCTCACCCCCAGAGGGAAGTCGGCGCTGAGGGTGTGGCCGGTCAGCTCAAATTTCAGGTTCCGCAGAGTGACCCCCTCCGCCTGCCCGCTGAGGCAGAAAGCGGACCAGAAGCCGGACAGACCGGCGGGGAAAGTCATGGTCTCGTTCCGGAGGGCGGTGGCCACGGTGCCTTCCCCCGCCAGAACGCCCCGCGCACCCTGGGTGGTGAGCCAGGCCAGAGCCTGGAGGTTGGCCAGGGTATGCTCCAGCCGGCCGCCCACGCCGCCCAGCAGGACGAACCGGCGGTATCCCCGGTCCAGCCCCTCCCGCAGGGCGTAGATCATATCGGTGTCGTCCTTGGCGACCGGGAGCTGCACCACGTTTGGGTGGTTGGGACGGCGGCCCAGGGAGTCAAAGTCGCCCACCACCAGATTGGGCGGCACGCCATAGGCCTCCAGCGCCTCATAGCCCTTGTCGGCGGCGATCAGAAAATCCTGCGCCCCCGGGTGAGGGCACAGAGACCAGGAAAGGGGCATAGCCCCTACCACATAGCAGATGGATGGATTCAAACTGGGTTCCCCCTTTGTTTCGACACCGGCCCGTCCAGAGGGCCGGACCGGCTGCGGAGACGCCGGTATGACGGTTTGGTACACTTAGTTTTATTATAACGCCGGAGACGAATTTGGGCAACGGGATTTTGCGCCCAGGCTTGGATTTTTGCTTCCCTCTGAGGGGAACCGGGCCCCTGGACGGCGGCTTCCTCTTGTTTTTTCCCCTCAGATATGTTATACTGAACACCCCAAGAGGGGCAGAATACAGCATACAGCCGGAGGGGGTGCCTGACCTGGGAGAGGGTATCAAGATCGTGGCCAAAAACAGCAAGGCCTACCACGACTACTTCATCGAGGAAAAATATGAGGCCGGCATCGAACTGGCCGGCACCGAGGTCAAGTCCATCCGACAGGGCCATGTGAATCTGAAGGACTCCTTCTGCCTCATCAAGGACGGAGAGATGTCTGTTGTCGGAATGCACATCAGCCCCTATGAGAAGGGCAACATCTTCAACAAGGACCCTCTGCGGCAGCGCCGGCTGCTGATGCATAAGCGGGAGATTCTGAAGCTCTTCGCCAGGATCAAGCAGGACGGCTACTCCCTGATCCCCCTGTCCATCTACTTCCGCGGGCCGAGAGTCAAGCTGGAGCTTGGCCTGGCCAAGGGCAAGAAGCTCTATGACAAGCGGGAATCGGCGGCCAAACGGGACGCCAAGCGGGAGATGGACCGAACAATGAAATCCAGAAGCCGGTACTGATCGTCCGGCGGACGGCCTCTGGGCCGTTTCCAGAAAGGAGTGCTTCTTTATGGCACAGAACCCTATCGTCACCATTGAGATGGAGGACGGCGGCGTCATCAAGGCGGAGCTCTATCCCCAGACGGCGCCCAACACGGTCAATAACTTTATCAGCCTGATCCAGAAGGGCTATTATGACGGCCTGATCTTCCACCGGGTGATCCCCGGCTTTATGATCCAGGGCGGCTGCCCCGATGGGACCGGCATGGGCGGCCCCGGCTACTCCATCAAGGGCGAGTTCACCCAGAACCGCTTCCAGAACGACCTGACCCATGACCGGGGCGTGCTGTCCATGGCCCGGACCATGGCTCCTGACTCCGCGGGCAGCCAGTTCTTCATCATGGTGGAGAAGGCCCCCCATCTGGATGGCCAGTATGCCTCCTTCGGCAAGGTCATCGAGGGCATGGAGGTGGCGGACGCCATCGTCTCCGCCAAGCGGGACTGGAACGACAAGCCCCGCCAGCCCCAGCGGATGAAGAAGGTCACTGTGGATACCTTCGGCGTGGACTATCCCGAACCGGAGAAGGTCTGATTTTTCCCGAGTAAGCGTATTCCGTACCGGCGCGCAGAGGCGCGCCGGTACGGCTCCAGCTTTTGATTTTCCCAAACCAGAACGGTTTTCTCCCAAGGGTCGGCAAATCCGCCGTCCCAAACCGAAGCCCAGCGCAGGCGGGTTCGGTTTGGAGAGAAGAAGCGGCGAAATGAGCGAACATTCGGCTTTGGCCGGAAGCGAGGGATATGGAGCCTGCGACGACGAGGGGGCGTACCGGTTTCGACGGGGACACGGAAGTGGAAATAGCGGGCGGTGGCGCCTGGCCACCTTAAAACGGGCATTCTTTATAAATTAAAGAACAACGATAACTACGCTTACGCTGCCTGATTAACGGCGGCCGTCTGACCCGGAAGGACCACGAGCCGGGATCAGGCGTCGTTTAGTGGTGCACGTGCGCCGGCAAAGCTTTGAGCCGGCCATGAATCATGAAGCTTACCTGACCTCCAGGCGTGACGGCTTGCCTGGAGCGAGGGGAACAGGGCGGTCACGCCGCCCGGAATAACCGTCTGCGCCCGGAGAAGTTTCCATGGAAGGGTTTTCGGACGGGAGTTCGACTCTCCCCGCCTCCACCATAACGCGCAAATACGAACCCTGTATATCGTCAGGAATGTATTTTCAGTAAAACAAGAGATAGAGCCAAGGTCGTAAGACCTTGGCTCTATCTCTTGTTGCGATAAACCTTTAGGATGTTGTGCTGCCGGAAACGATCTTGACTTTCAAGAAAGATCCCAAGGCCAGTTTGGCGTTTTTCTTTTTTTCGCCAGTCAGCCGGTAAGCGTAAAAACAGTCGGCGGCTTGTCAGGGTAAAATGGCTCTGCCAAACTATAAGAGTCTGAGGAAGTGCATGGTAGTACAAGGTAGTACCAGAGAGTATTCAAGACTCTGAGAAAGTGAGGT
>JBMNQB010000022.1:0-28954 GCA_050943915.1 Lawsonibacter sp. | reverse complement strand
CTGTTTCTGGGATTTCAACCTTAACGAGACAGACGATGTAATTCTCTGCGGGGAGACAACAGAAAAGGCAGGCAGTGCAACCGCACTGCCTGCCTGATCCGAGGACACGCTTCAAGATACCCCTATCGGGAGTGGCGGAAAGTCGAGTCTTTCTTTTTGGGTTCCGGCCGCCGGAGGCGGCCTCCACCTTCTGGTGATTCCAATATACCCGCAAGGGGTACAGCCATCCGTAAGGCGCCAAAGCACATTTTACTGGTGGTGCAATCACGCCCCGCACAGCCGGGTGCTTCTTCAGGCCGGCCCCTGCATCGAACCAGCGCAGAGACAGTCGTGGTAAAAGATCTGACAGACATTCCGGGAAACGCTGTTCTTTGGATAGACAAAATAGAGCGGGCGCCGGATCTGACAGTCAGTCAAGGTCAGGTAGGTCAGCGCCCCCGCCTCGACCTCCTGGGCGGCCACCTGCTCATACATAAAACTGATGGCGTTGGTTTGTTTCAGAATCTCTTTGATCATTCGGAAACTCCCACACTCCAGCAGATCGGCAAAGGCCTGTGGAGAGCTTCCGGACTGAAACAGCTGGTTCTCTAAAATCGCCCGGGTGCCCGATCCAGGTTCACGAAGGATCAAAGGATAGCGGAACAGCTCTGCAAGCCGGTGTCCACCCTGGGACAGAGGGTGTCCGGCGGCAGCCACGGGGAGAAAACTGGCCGTATGAAACACATGACTGCAAAAATCGTCGTCATGGAAGATCCCTTCGATCAGTGCGCAATCCAACTCACCCCGAACGCAGGAATCCAGCATCTCCTCTGTGTTTCCCACGCGGAGGACCAGGGACCGGAAGCCGCGGGCCAAAACGGGGGACAGCAGAGGCGGAAGGTAATAGTCCGCAATGGACAGCGTGGCGCCCACGCGGAGCGTTCTGGCCTGTTTGGAGAGCTGTTCCAGCAGCCGTTTCTCATTGGCGGATTGAAAGGCGGCATATCGATACAGCAGTTCTCCGGCTCGGGTAAGGGATAGTTGATGGCCGGTGAAGTCGATGAGTTGGACGCCATAGTGCTCCTCCAGCTTTCGAATGTGCTGGGACACAGCGGGCTGCGTAATATGAAGGGCCTGAGCAGCCAGGGTATAACTCCGCAGTTCCACAACGCTGAGAAAGGTTTGCAGCTTTTGATCCAGCATAGTTTCACACCCATTATATTTTATTATCATATATAATATAACATAATTTAATTTTATAATCAATCGGTGTTATGATGAGCGCGTTCCAAGGAAAATACTGTAATGGGAAGTGGAGTTATGAAGATTCTGAAACAGACAAGGGAACTGATCCCCGGATTTCTGCTGGCACTGGCGATCGCAGCCTGCGCCAAATGGCTTGAGGGGCTGCTGCCCATCCATCTCATTGGTGCGTCGGTCATCGCCCTGTTCCTCGGCATGGGGCTCAATCACATCAGGAAACCCGGTGCCAGCCTGGTCAAGGGGCTGAAGTTCACCTCCAAAAAGATCCTGAAGTTCGCCATCATTCTGCTGGGAGCCTCTCTGTCCATCGGCATTGTGCTGAACATCGGCCGTCTGTCCCTGACCGTGATGGCCTTTACCCTGCTGACCTGCTTCGGCGGCGGTTACTTTGTGGGCCGCGCTCTTGGGCTGAACTGGAAACTTTCCAATCTGATCTCTGCCGGGACGGGGATCTGCGGCGGCTCCGCCATTGCGGCGATCGCTCCGGCCATCGACGCTGAAGACCAGGATATTGCCTATGCAATGTCAGCCACCTTCCTGTTCGACATGGTGATGATCGTCCTCTTCCCCATCCTGGGGCGCGCCATGGGACTGGATGACATGGCCTATGGTTTATGGGCTGGGACAGCAGTAAACGACACCTCCAGTGTAGTAGCGGCAGGCTATGCCTTTTCCGAGGGGGCGGGCGACTTCGCCACCATGGTAAAGCTGACACGAACTCTGGCGATCATCCCCACCGTTCTGGTGTTCAGCCTGATCGAGGTGCGGGAAAAGCGGAAGGCCGGCATCGCAGGCCAGGAGGGACAGGTGAAGGTCACCTCCATCATTCCCTGGTTTATCCTGGGCTTTCTGGGCATGGCAGTTCTGAACAGCCTGGGCTTATTCCCCCAGGAGCTGTCCCTCGGGCTGAAGAAGCTGAGCAAATTCCTTATGGTGGCGGCTCTGGCAGCCATCGGACTGAACACTGATTTTCGGGAAATGCGGAAATCAGGCATCACTCCCATGATCCATGGCTTTATCATCTCCGCCCTGGTGGTCATAGTGGCCATCGCGGTTGAATATTGTATGGGAATCGTGTAAATCAGAACTCAACAGTCAACAGTCCCTTCCTCTGAATGAATTCATGGCACAAAAAGGCCCCGGATGATGTCACGCCGTGCCTGCCGGTCCGTGGAATACTGTTTTTCCGAAATCGACAGCACTTTTAGAAAATAGTCCCCATTCCCCGTGTGTTCCGCCCCCCTATGAGCAGCAGCTGGAACACACGGGGAAATTTCGTCCAAGTGGATGAAATAAAAAGGCGTACCCCTCGCGGGTACTTCCGCCGAGCATTTGAATCACCAGAAGGTGGAGGCCGCCTCCGGTGGCCGGAACCCAAAAAGAGAGACACGACTTTCGTCGTGTCTCTCTTTTTGGCGGAGTAGGAGGGATTCGAACCCTCGAGCCGTGCTAGCGGCTACACGATTTCCAGTCGTGCTCGTTATGACCACTTCGATACTACTCCATATTCTATTCCAGCTGCCCCCTTGAACCGTTTTGCTCAAGCGCTCTTGCGTGACAGCGATATGTATTATAACAGATATTCTCCATTCGTCAAGTACTTTTTCAAAATTTCTTTTTTATTTTTCTTTCGCCCTCCTCTCCCCCATGCTGCACCTGATATTCAGGCGCCCGCCCCGCTCCGGGGCGGGCGCCTCAGCCTGTCGAAAAATCCTTCTGCAAGGGGTTCTGCTTCCCGCTGACAGCAAAGGCAGGCTCGAACGTCCCAAGTCTGCGGCAGCACTTAAAACAGGGACGGCAGCTGGAAGGACAGCAGCACCCCGGTCAGGAAGGAACACAGGTTAGCGGTCCAGGTATACGCCGTGATCCGCCGCCCGGACAGCCCCTGCTCCCCCGTCAGCTTTCTTCGGTAGATCCGCAGCTCCACCAGGGTCACCGCCACCTCCGCCGCCAGATAGACCGGCAGGGCCAAAATGGCCATCATCCCCTCCAAAGCCCCGTTGCAATAGGTGAACAGCTCCAGGGCCAGGTTCAGGCCCAGCTGTGTCGCCAGATTCACTCCGGCCACCCACTTCAGCGCCCGCCCGGTACGCAGGCCGAAGGCCAGGGCCAGCAGCAGCTCCGCCCCCAGCGTGAGGGCCACCCGACCCGCCAGGGCCAGCAGAGAGGCCCCGTATGGGTAATCCCGCTGGAGGCGCGCCGCCTCCAGCTCCACGATCCCCCCGGGCGTCAGCTCCACGCCGGACAGGTCCAGCCGGTAATAGCTGTCGAAGGCGTACCGGTGATAGACCCCGCTCACCGCCAGGGCGTCCTCCTCCGGGAACCAGAGGGCGATCTTATAGGTGTGGGGCGGGTAGTAGGTCCAGCTGAACTCCCCATCGGAGCAGTCCTTCACAAAATTCAGCAGATGGAAACCCTCTGAGTCCATCCGCTCCAGGGGCAGCAGGGCATTCAGAGCCCGGTCCTCCTCTGGGTCCTCTGCCGCCTCTCCCCCTTGAAAACGGCCGTACGGCCCGGTGCTCTCCTGCTGGGACAGCAGCGTCCCCCAGCAGGTCCGCCCCTCCAGGCCGGTCAGCTCCACCACCACCGACGGCTTGGGCCCCGCGTCCGCATTGGCCGGCATCGCCGCCAGAGGCAGCAGGAGCAGCAGTGCAGTCAGAATGGAACACCAGCGCTTTTTCATGGTGTGCACCTCACTTTCTTTTTTATATCGTATCATGCACTGTAAAAATTGGCAAGGCCGCTCTTGACGAACGCTCCCTTTTCTTCTATATTGGAGGTACTTCCATATACATGGGCGGGCCGAAGGCGGCCCTCCCCTGAGAAACGAGGATACAGAATGGATCTCTGCAACATCAACGACATCAAGGCCCTGCTGGCCCGACACGGCTTCCGCTTTTCCAAATCCATGGGACAGAATTTTCTCATTGAGGGCTGGGTGCCCCGGGACATCGCCGAGGCCTCCGGCGCAGCCCCCGGCTGCGGGGTGCTGGAGGTCGGCCCCGGTATCGGTCCCCTCACCCGGGAGCTCTCTCTAAGGGCAGAGCGGGTGGTCTCGGTGGAGCTGGACCGCTCCCTGCTTCCCATCCTGGCCGAGACCCTGGCCGACCGCCCCAACGCCGAGATCTGCCCCGGCGATATTTTGAAAACGGATATTCCCGCCCTGGTGCGGGAAAAATTCCAGGGGCTGACTCCCCTGGCCTGCGCCAACCTGCCCTATAACATCACCTCCCCCGCCATCACCGCCCTGCTGGAGGCCAAATGCTTTGCCGCCATCACCGTGATGATCCAGCGGGAGGTGGCCCGCCGGATCTGCGCCGCCCCCGGCTCGCCGGACTACGGGGCGTTCTCCGTGTTCTGCCAGTACCACGCCCACACGGAGCTGCTCTTTGACGTCCCGCCTGACTGCTTCCTCCCCGCCCCCAAGGTGACCTCCTCTGTGCTTCGCATGGTCCCCAAGGCTCCCCCCGACGAGGTAGACGACGAGGCCCACTTCTTCCGGGTGGTGCGGGCCGCCTTCGCCCAGCGGCGCAAGACCCTGGCCAACAGCCTCAGCGCCTCCCTGGGCGGCTCCTGCGGCAAGCAGGCCGTAGCCCGGGCCATCGACGCCTGCGGCCTGCCTGCCTCCGTCCGTGGGGAGCGGCTGTCCATCTCCGACTTTGCCGCCCTGTCCAAGGCCCTCCGCCGCGAGGAGGCCGCCTCCATCTCCGGATAAGGCCGGAGACCCCCGCCGCCCCATAGCCAAACTGTAATACCTGTCATAACGAAATAAGCAAGTCCAATATGATTGACTTTATTCCTGCTTCCGTGTATTATTATGTATGGTTTGGAGCTCCCTCCGCCAGTCGGGTCACCGCCTGCCTGGCAGGAAGATCATTAGAAAAGAGGTCATTAAAATGGCAACCATCGATTTAAGCAAATACGGTATCACCGGTACCACCGAGATCCTTCATAACCCCTCCTATGAGACTCTGTTTGAGGAAGAGATGAAGCCCGGACTGGAAGGCTATGACGTGGGTCAGCTGACTGAGCTGGACGCCGTCAACGTGATGACCGGTATCTACACCGGCCGTTCCCCTAAGGACAAGTTCATCGTGATGGACGACGTCTCCAAGGATACCGTGTGGTGGACCTCTGACGAGTTCAAAAACGACAACAAGCCCGCCTCCAAGGCGGCCTGGGACGAGTGCAAGCGTCTGGCTGTCGAGCAGCTGTCCAACAAGAAGCTGTACGTCATGGACGTGTTCTGCGGCACCAACCACGACAGCCGCATGGCCATCCGCTTCATCATGGAGGTGGCATGGCAGGCCCACTTTGTTAAAAATATGTTCATCGCTCCCTCCGCTGAGGAGCTGGAGAACTTTGAGCCCGATTTCATCTCCTATAACGCCGCCAAGGCCAAGGTGGAGAACTATAAGGAGCTGGGCCTGAACTCTGAAACCGCCGCCATCTTCAACCTCACCGAGCGCGAGCAGGTCATCCTGAACACCTGGTACGGCGGCGAGATGAAGAAGGGTATGTTCTCCATGATGAACTACTATCTGCCCCTCAACGGTATGGCTTCCATGCACTGCTCCGCCAACACCGACATGAACGGCGAGAATACCGCCCTGTTCTTCGGCCTGTCTGGCACCGGCAAGACCACCCTGTCCACCGACCCCAAGCGTCTGCTCATCGGCGATGACGAGCACGGCTGGGACGACGAGGGCGTGTTCAACTTCGAGGGCGGCTGCTATGCCAAGGTCATCAACCTGGATAAGGACGCTGAGCCCGACATCTACAACGCCATCAAGCGCAACGCTCTGCTGGAGAACGTCACCGTGGACAAGGACGGCAAGATCGACTTCGCCGATAAGTCCGTCACCGAGAACACCCGCGTCTCCTACCCCATCGACCACATCGAGAAGATCGTCCGTCCCAAGTCCAAGGGCCCCGACGCCAAGAACGTCATCTTCCTGTCTGCCGACGCCTTTGGCGTGCTGCCCCCCGTGTCCATCCTGACCCCGGAGCAGACCCAGTACTACTTCCTGTCCGGCTTCACCTCCAAGCTGGCCGGCACCGAGCGCGGCATCACCGAGCCCACTCCCACCTTCTCCGCCTGCTTCGGCCAGGCCTTCCTGGAGCTGCACCCCACCAAGTACGGTGAGGAGCTGGTGAAGAAGATGCAGAAGTCCGGCGCCAAGGCCTACCTGGTCAACACCGGCTGGAACGGCACCGGCAAGCGCATCTCCATCAAGGACACCCGCGGCATCATCGACGCCATCCTGGACGGCTCCATCCTGAAGGCCGAGACCAATACCATCCCCTACTTCAACTTTGAGGTGCCCACCGCCCTGCCCGGCGTGGACTCCGGCATCCTGGATCCCCGGGACACCTACGCCGATGTCGCCGAGTGGGAGACCAAGGCCAAGGACCTGGCTTCCCGCTTCGTGAAGAACTTTGTGAAGTACACCGGCAACGACGCCGGTAAGGCTCTGGTGGCCGCCGGCCCCAAGGTCGAGGAGTAATCTTCAGTTTTGTCAGTTCAGAGCTCCCGGTCTCCGGACCGGGAGCTCTTGCTGTCCCCTCCCCTTGTCATTCCCGCCCGGATGTGGTATCATGTCATAGCCATACTGGCAGGTATCTTCATGCAAAAGAGGATTTTTTATGGACTATTTCAAGTTGGATATGCCCCGGGACGAGCTTCTCTCCATGAGCAGCCTGGGGCTGGCCCACCTGGGGGACGGCGTGTTTGAGGTCATGGTGCGGTCCTGGCTCTGCCTGCGGGGAAAAGCCCGCCCCAGGGACCTCCACCGGGCCACGGTCAAATATGTGGCCGCTCCCGCCCAGGCTGCGGCCATGGAGCGGCTGCTCCCCATCCTGACGGAGGAAGAGGCCGGCGTATACCGCCGCGGGCGGAACACCGCCCCCCACTCGGTCCCCAAGGCGGCCAGCCGCGCCCAGTACCAGTCCGCCACCGGCCTGGAGGCCCTGTTCGGCTGGCTCTATCTCCAGGGGCGGACAGAACGGCTCAATGAGCTCTTTCAGCTTATTATGGAGCCTGCCGAAGCGCCGGCTCCCGACACCGGGGCCCCCCGTGTCCTTTGACTCTCCCACTTCTACAATGAGGTGTTTGTATGCCGTTAGACGCACTCTGCCTGTCCGGACTGGTCCGCGAACTGGATCAGACGATCACCGGCGGGAAAATTGACAAGATTTATCAGCCTGGCCGGGACGAGGTGATCCTGGCCCTGCGCACTCCGGCCCAGGGCAATGTGAGACTGCTGCTCTCCGCCAATCCCAGCCACCCCCGGCCCCAGCTGACCCAGCTGACCCGGGAGAATCCGGACACGCCCCCCATGTTCTGTATGCTCCTGCGCAAGCACCTGTCCGGTGCGCGCATCCTGTCGGTGGCCCAGCCCCCTCTGGAGCGCGTGGTCACCCTGACCCTGGAGGCGCTCAACGAGCTGGGCGACCGTGTGGAGCGCAGGCTGGTGCTGGAAGCCATCGGCCGCCGCTCCAACCTGATCCTTCTGGACGAGGAGGGGCGGATCCTGGACTGCATCCGCCGGGTAGAGTCCAGCCTGGGAACCGGAAACGCCCAGCAGCGCGCCCTGCTCCCCGGGATGTTCTACCGCCTCCCGCCGCCCCAGGCCAAGCTGGACCCCATGGCCCAGGACCGCGCCGCCCTGGAGTCCCTGCTGTCCGCCGCGCCCGAGGAGGCCCAGGCCGACCAGTGGCTGCTGGACACCTTCGGCGGCCTGTCCCCCCTGATCTGCCGGGAGCTGGCCTTCCAGTCGGGAGGCGCCGTGGATGTGCGGCTCAATCTCCTGGGGCCCGAGGGCCGCAGACGGCTCCTGGACCGGCTGGAGGACCTTCTGGACGCCGTCCGCGCGGGCCGCTTCTCCCCCTGCCTTCTCACCCGGGACGGGGCCCCCTCCGACTTCACCTTCTTCCCGGTGGAGCAGTATGAGGGCCGAATGGAGCGCACCCCCTTCCCCACCTTCTCCGCCCTGCTGGACCGCTTCTATGAGGAGCGTGAGCACCTGGAGCGGGTCAAGCAGCGGGGGCAGGACCTGATCCGCTCTGTGACCACTGCCCGGGACCGCACAGCCCGCAAGCTCGCCCATCAGGAGCAGGAGCTGGCCGCCACCCGGGACCGGGAGCGCCTGCGCCAGCTGGGGGATATTCTGACCTCCAACTTTTACCAGATGGAGCGGGGCATGGCCCGGCTGCACACGGTGGACTTCTACGACCCGGAGGCCAGGGAGATCGACGTCCCCCTTGACCCCCTCCTCACCCCCCAGCAGAACGCCGCCAAGTACTATAAGGAGTACAACAAGGCCAAGACAGCCGAGGTGATGCTCACCCAGCAGCTGGAAAAGGGCCGCCGGGAACTGGACTATCTGAACAGCGTACTGGACACCATCCCCCTGGCCGAGGGTGAAAAGGACCTTCAGGAGATCCGACAGGAGCTCACCGATACCGGCTATCTCCGCCGTCCCTCCAAGGCAAAGGGCCGTGAGAAGCGGGTGGTCTCCAAGCCCATGGAGTTCCGCTCCTCCGCCGGACTGCGTATCTCCGTGGGTAAGAACAACACCCAGAACGACCTGCTCACCTGCAAGCAGGCCTTCAAGAGCGATATATGGTTCCATACCCAGAAGATCCACGGCTCCCACGTCATCCTCTGGACAGAGGGGCAGGCCCCCGACCTTCAGAGCCTGAACGAGGCCGCCTGCCTGGCCGCCTGGTTCTCCCAGGCCCGGGGAGCCAGCCGGGTCCCAGTGGACTACACCCCGGTCAAATATGTGAAAAAGCCCAACGGGGCCCGCCCCGGCATGGTGACCTACACCACCTATGAGACCGCCTGGGTCACCCCCCGGGAAGAACTGGTCAAGCAGCTTCGGGTCCGCTGACCGCCGTCCCTCCCGCCTGTGCTTCAAACCCAGGCCTGCTCCGGACTTCTGGAGCTGGCCTGGGTTTGGACTTTTTCCAGCCCTTTTTCCTCACCCGGGATACGCCCGCCGCGCGTGATCCGACCTGATCCCGCCCCTTCCGCCTCTTCTCCCCCTGTTTCCCCTTCAGCTGCATCTGCAGCCAGTAAAAATGTGATATGCTTCCGACAAGATTCCCTTTTCCTTTCCACATCCTTTCGCTATACTAGTCCCATGTGTTGAATGTGAATGTGAAGGAGTCAGAAAAATATGACGGAAGTCAAGATCGCATCCCGGACCTGTCCAGATGAGTTTGGCCGCCCCCGCACCTTCCATTATGCCCTCACCGTAGATACGGTAGAATCCGACACTTTTTCCTGCGAAAACTACGGCGTCCGCATCTCCGAGGAATCGGGCGATACCGCCGCGATCCCAGGGATCACCACCAGTGCCGTTAGGATCGACGAACTGTTGACCCTCCTGGTGGAACACGGCGTCAGCCCCACAGCACTGCCAGACGTCATCTCAGACTGGTTATAACAAAGGCAAAGGAAGCGCGCCGGACCCGAACGGTCCGGCGCGCTTCCCCTTTTACATATCCGTACAGCACACGCACTGTGCGCGCCATACTCACTTTTTGCGGTTGTCGATCTTCTGCATCAGGCAGACCAGCAGGGCGATGATGCCCAGCACCACAAAGATACCCAGCATACCCTGGCCCATCATCTCAAGGGCCGCCATCATATTATCAAAATTCATCGTTGAGACCTCCTAAATCAGCCCATATTGGCAAAGTACTGAAGGACCACGCCGCCGGCCACCACAGAGGCAATCTGGCCGGACACATTGGCGGCCACCGCGTGCATCAGCAGGTGGTTCTGGGAGTCGGCCTCCTGGCCCATCTTCTCAATGACACGGGAGGACATGGGGAAGGCGGAGATGCCCGCCGCACCCACCATGGGGTTGATCTTGTTCTTGGGGGTGAAGATGTTCAGGATCTTGACGAAGATGACGCCCACCATGGAGTCCAGAATGAAGGCCACCAGGCCCAGGCCCATGATCATCAGGGTCTCCCACCGCACGAACTGATCCGCCTTCATGGAGGCTGCGATGGTGATGCCCAGCAGCAGGGTGATCAGGTTGGCCAGCTCATTCTGCGCGGTCTGGGACAGGCTGGAGAGCACGCCGCACTCCCGGATCAGGTTGCCGAACATCAGGAAGCCCACCAGAGCCACGGAGGAGGGGGCCACCAGGCCGGCAATCACAGAAACGACAATGGGGAACATGATGCGCAGGCGCTTGGACACGCCCTGGGCCCGGTAGGGCATCCGCATGGCGCGGTCCTTCTTGGTGGTCACCAGCTTGATGGCAAAGGGCTGGATGATGGGCACCAGAGCCATGTAGGAGTAAGCGGCCACAGCAATGGCGCCGATATAGTTGGAACCCAGGGTCTGGGAGACCAGAATGGAGGTGGGGCCGTCCGCGGCGCCGATGATGCCGATGGAGGCGGCGTCCTTCAGGTCAAAGCCCAAGGCGGCGGCGATCATAATGGTCAGGAAAATACCGCCCTGAGCGGCCGCACCGCACAGAAACAGCTTGGGGTTGGACAGCAGGGGGCCAAAGTCGATCATGGCGCCGATGCCGATGAACAGCAGGATGGGCATGGCCTCGCTGGCCTCGATCCCCACCTCAAACAGCCACTGGATGATGCCGTTGGTCTCGCCCACGCCCTCGCTGAACTGGTTCATCACGCCGGACAGGGGCAGGTTGACCAGGATGGCGCCAAAGCCCATGGGCATCAGCAGAGCGGGCTCAAAGCCTTTTTCAATGGCCAGCCAGATCAGGACCGCACCCACCACATACATGACAATCTGCTGGGGAGTGATGGCCAGCAGATTGACCCACAAGAAATTCAAACTCAACGTTTTTTCCTCCCTTTCTTCTCTTTGTTTGGACCTTCCGTACGCCGGACCCGGCCCGGCGCTCTTTTGTGGGGACGCCATCCTGACTTCATTCTGCCCGCACCGCCCGCCTGACAACCAGAAAACCAATAAAAAAAGACCTGCGTTCCTGGATTGGAACACAGGTCTGGTCATTTCAGGCAAAACCAGAAAGAAGCAGCTTCTTTCAGGATTGTTGGCTCTGCCGCACAGTGGGAACTGTGCCGACTACTCCCCTTAACGGCAACTATCCTATCACAGCCAGCGGCGCTTTGTCAAGCCGTCCGCCAGAAAATTTTATATTTTCTTAACAGAGGCCCATTTTTGCCAAAAAGAGGCGAAAATCATGTGTAAAATCACAAAGCGGCATCCTTCGCTCCCAGCTCCGCCACGGCCTGCTCAATGGCCTGCTCCTCCGCCCGCATGGCCTCCAGCGTGTCGCCCAGCAGGCGGTCCAGCTCCCAGCCCAGCAGTTCCGCGCCCCGGGCGATCACATCCCGGGAGCAGCCTGCCGCAAACTTCTTGTCCTTGAACTTCTTTTTCAGGGACTTCAGCTCCATGTCCGCCACACTTTTAGAGGGACGCATCAGCGCAGCCGCGCCGATCAGCCCGGTGAGCTCGTCCACCGCAAAGAGCACCTGCTCCATGGGCAGTTCCGGCTTCAGATCCACACAGTGGTCCCAGCCGTGGCTGGCAGTGGCCCGGACCACTGCCTCGTCCACTCCAGCCTGACGCATCAGCTCCTGGGACTTCCTGCAGTGCTCCTCCGGCCACATCTCAAAATCAAGGTCGTGCAGCAGCCCCACCAGAGACCAGAGCTCCCGCTCCTCCCCGTAGCCGAGGTGCTCCGCGAACCAGCCCATCACGTGCTCCACGGTAATGGCGTGGCGGAGATGGAAGGGCTCTTTGTTGTACTTGCTCAGCAGGTCCCACGCCTGCTCCCGGGTCATTGCCATTCTGTATCCCTCCTGAATTTGGTCAAACGGCCGCTTTTATCCGGCCCTCACACCGCACTCCTCTGCCGCAGCGGGCAGCGCAGAACGGCGCCAGCGCGTTTGAGCCGGGGCGGAGCGTTTCTTCCGCCTCCGCCCCACGCCTGCACATCTCTTTATTCTGACTCAGTAGCTCACCACGATGCCGCCGGAGTTGGCGTATACTGTGGTGATGCCGCCGGCATCCAGGATCAGGACCTGCCCCGCCTGACACTTCTCCTGGATCTGCTGCTTCACCTGAATGGCCCGCTCCACATTGTTGCAGTGACTGATGGCCACCATGCGCCCCTTGTGGTCCGGGTCGGCGGCGATCCGGTCCACCAGCTTGCCCAGGGCCTGCTTCACCGACAGCGCCTGACCCAGCTTGCAGATCTCCCCCTCTGGGGTGGCGCCCATGAACAGCTTGATCCGCAGCGCGCCGGTGACCACTGACTGCACCCGGGTCAGCCGCCCGTTCTTCCGCAGATTTTCCAAGGATTCCAGCACAAACAGAGTCTGGAGCTGATAGATATACTGCTCCACCTCCCGGACCACCCGCTTGAAGGGCATCCCGGAGGAAGCCAGCTCCCGGATCTTCAGGGCGATGAGCACCTCTCCCCCGGCGGCGGAGCAGGAGTTGAACACATGGACGTTGCGCTCCGGGCACTCCTCCTCCAGCAGGGCCTTGGCCTGCTCGGCGCAGTTGTGGGAACCGCTGAGCAGTGCGGAAAGGGTCACCACATAGATGTCCTCCTCCCCGCCTTGATAGGCGTCCAGATAGCTCTGGGGCGAGGGGCATGAGGTGGAAGGGGCGTTCTCGCTCTGCTGCATGGCCCAAAGCAGGTCTGCCTGGTCAAAGGTCTCGTCATCCACGAATACGCTCCCGTCCACTTGGATGGTCATGGGGACCCGCACAAAACAGGGCTCTTTTTTCATCTGCGGGGTCAGATCGCAGCAGCTGTCTACAACGATTTTGAAACTCATATCATCCATCTCCAAATGTAATTTTAAAAACCAGATTACAACTACAATACCACAACTCACACCAAATGTAAAGTCCCGGTCAGGTCAGCTTCTCCCCGGTCTCCTCCTCCAGCTCCTTCAGCAGCTTCCGGTCCTGCTTGGAGGACAGGTCCAGCTTCTCATAGAGGTCGGGCCGGCGGCGGTAGGTCCGCAGGATGCCCTGCTTCCGCCGCCACTTCTCCACATTGGCGTGGTGTCCGGACAGCAGGATGGGGGGCACCGCACGGTCGTGCCAGACCTCCGGCCGGGAATACTGAGGGGCCTCCAGCATCCCATTCCAGTGACTCTCATTCTCATAGCAGGAGGGGTCGGACAGCACCCCGGGCACCAGGCGGCAGACCGCGTCGGCCACTGCCATCGCCGGGATCTCTCCCCCGGTCATCACAAAGTCCCCCAGGGAGATCTCTTCGTCCACGCACTCCTCAATGAAGCGCTCATCGATCCCCTCGTAATGGCCGCACACCAAAATCAGTCTGGAGTGGTCCTCCTTCAGCCGCCGGGCATCCGCCTGACAGAAGGTCTTGCCCGCGGGGGACATATAGATGGTGTGGATCCGCTCCCCCGCCTCGTCACAGATGTGCTTCCAGCACTGGTACAGGGGGTCGGCCTGCATCACCGCGCCCCTCCCTCCGCCATAGGGGTAGTCGTCCACCTGCTTCTGCTTATTCAAGGTGTAATCCCGGATCTGGTGGCACTCGATGCGGATATAGCCCCGCTCCTGCCCCCGGCCCAAAATGGACTCACACAGCATATCCCCCACCACATCGGGAAAGAGGGTCATAATATCAATACGGTACATGGTCGATGATGATTCCTCACTTTATGCTCCGGACGCCGCTTTGCTCCAGGCAGTTTTTTCTATTTCAAATGGGCGATCAACGCCATAGGAACGGCCCCTTCCAGCCGTTTTGATGGAATTGTACGGCCGCCAAGGGGATAACCCGATTTTCAGCTTGATCACTTGATCGTATTATACGGGATTTTTCCCTGTTTTTCAACCGCTCCCGGCAAAAAACGCCCCAAAACAGCAGACAGCCCGGACAGCCCCTCAGAGGGCGCCGTCCGGGCCGCCGGCCGTCACTGCTGACCGGTGGGCTGCTGGTTGGAGTATTTGGTGTACGCCTGGCGGATCTTGTCGCTCTGTGCTTGCTCCGGGCTGTACCAGCCCCGCTCCTGTGCCGTCTGGAACAGCTCTGTCTGGCTGTGGTGGCTCTGGTTGAACAGGCGCAGGAACTCGTCCCGCAGGGGGATATTCACACACTCTGAGGCAAAACTGTCATAGTTGGCGGTCATTTTCTTTTCACTGCACAGAAAATCTGTGATGCGCTCCTGGTCAGTCATGGGTGCTCCTCCTCACTTCAAATAGCCCAGCAGGTCGGCATAATTCTGGCGGTGCTGGTCCGCCAGCCCCTGGAATTGGTTTTTCAACGCGCCATCCTGGCACTCCTGGACAGCGGCCATATACTTGCAGTGGAGCACCTTCTCGAAATCCAGCTGGTCAGACAGGGCCTGAAGCTCCTTTGTGGTCAAAACGGACATGGTCTTTTCCTCCTTCTGGCCGTTGGGCCGTTTTTGCCCCTCTAGTATGTCCCGCCCCGTTTCCCCTATGCACCGGGATCGCCGGAATACCCGACCGGTCAAAGCGCCACACCAGCCAGAGATGCCCCGCCCGTTCCTCCACCTGGGCCAGACAGAACAGAACCGGCAGAGGGAACTCCTTTTGCGGGGAGAAGGGGGCCGCCAGCAGGCGTGTATCCCCCTCCTGTCCGCTGAAGAATCCGGCCCGCCCCCGGAGCAGCGCCCGGAGCAGGGGATCTGCGCACAGCCGCGCCGGATCCGGCTCCGGCCTCCACGTTTCTCCTTCTTCCGGCTGATCTGCAAAGGGAAAGACCAGCACAGTATTTCCGCCCGTCACCGGCCAGCAGCCCGCCTGCTCCAGCATGGACCGGCTCAGAGTCCGGGACAGCGTCAGCCTGCCCTGCTCCGGCGTCAGAGTCCCCAGCAGCAGGCTCCCGCCCCGCCCCCTGACCCACGCCTTATACAGGCCCCGCCCGTCGTCCCCACGGACAGCCCGCAGACGGACCCGGATCCCCTCCTCCTCCAGAGAGAGCGTTCCGCCCCCCTCCATGCTCCAGCTCTCTCCCAAAGGCTGTACCTCCCTCCAGCACCGCTGTTCTATCCTATATCCTATGCCGTCCTGGATCAAAAAACCTGTCTGAACGCAAAAAATACCCGGACCAAATTGGTCCGGGTATTTTTGAACGATTGGCAGGATCACATATTGGCCGGAACGTGGATGACGCCCACAGGGCACTCCTTTACGCACAGCTGACAGCCCACGCACTTGGACTGGTCGATGTAGGCCACATTGTTCTCCACGGTGATGGCCTCCTTGGGGCACGCCTTGGCACACTTCATGCAGCCGATGCAGCCCGCGGTACAGGCCTTCCGGGTCAGCGCGCCCTTGTCCTTGTTCTGACACAGGACCACAGGCTTGCGCTTGTGCTCGGGGACGATGGAGATCACGCTGTTGGGGCAGACCGCAGCGCAGGCGCCGCAGCCGGTGCACTTCTCCCGGTCCACCTTGGCGATGCCGTCCACGATGTGCATGGCGTCGAAGGCACAGGCCCGGGTGCAGTCGCCGTAGCCCAGGCAGCCGAACTTGCACAGTCCGTCGCCGCCGTACAGGCCCTTGACCGCCTGGCAGCTCTGGATGCCGTCAAACTCATAGCGCTTGGAGGTCTTGTCGCAGGTGCCGGAGCAGGCCACGACGGCCTTCATGGGCTCCGCGGAAGTGGCCTCCACACCCATGATCTCCGCGATGGCGGCCACGGACTTGGCGCCGCCGGGCGTACACTTGTTGATGGCGTTGCCGTCCTCAACGATGCTCTTGGCATAGTCGGCACAGCCGGCACAGCCGCAGGCGCCGCAGTTGGCGCCGGCCAGGACGCCGGTGATCTTCTCTACCCGCTCATCCACCGGAACATACATGAAGATGGAGGCGGCCACCAGAATCACAGCGCCGATCAGACCAATGACGGTCACCAGAATGATGGCCATTAAAATCGGATTCATTTTCTTCTCCCCCTCCTCTATTACACGTGGAAGATCGACTCGATGATCCCGCCGAAGCCCATGAAGGACAGGGAGGTCACCGCGGCGGACACCAGGGTGATGGGAAGGCCCTCAAAGCACTTGGGGGTCACGGCCTCCTCCACCTTGCGGCGGACGCCGGAGAACAGCACCATGGCGACCAGGAAGCCGATGCCGGCGCCGGCGGCGCAGACAATGCTCTCCATGAAGTTGTAGCCGTTGTCGATGTTCAGGATGGTCACGCCCAGGATGGTGCAGTTGGTGGTGATCAGAGGAAGGTACACGCCCAGGGACTTGTACAGGGCGGGGATAAACTTCTTCAGGATGTTCTCCAGCAGCTGGACCAGGATGGCGATGATCAGGATAAAGACGATGGTCTGGAGGTAACCCAGATCCCGGGCGGTTCCCTCAGAACCGGCGGGAGTCAGCAGGAACATCTGGATGGGCCAGGTGGCGGCGGTGGCCAGCACCATGACGAAGGTAACGGCCAGGGACATACCCACGGCGCTGTCCAGCTTTTTGGACACGCCCAGGAAGGGGCAGATGCCCAGGAACTTCACCAGAACATAGTTATCCACTAGGATCATGGTGAAGAAAATGGATGCAAGCTTCACTGCCATTACACATTCCCTCCTTCCACAGCCTCAGCAGGCGCAGCGGCCTTCTCCTTCTTGGGGCGGGTGGTCAGCCAGGTGGCTGCAGCCATCATCACGCCGAACACGAAGAAGCCGCCGGGGGCGCTGGTCATAATGGTGAAGGGGTCGATGGACTCAGGCAGGACCTGGATCACAAAGTCCTTGCCCAGGGCGGGGATCAGCTCGCCCAGGCCGGCCATCCAGGTGCCGGAGCCCAGGATCTCACGGATGGTGCCCATGATGGTCAGGGTGATGGTAAAGCCGATGCCCATGCCGATGCCGTCCAGAGCGGAATCCACGATGCCGTTCTTAGAGGCGAACATCTCCGCACGGCCCAGGATGATGCAGTTGACCACGATCAGGGGCAGGTACACGCCCAGGGATGCGTCCAGAGCGGGCACGAAGGCCTTGACCAGCATCTGCACCACAGACACGAAGCCGGCGATGACCGTGATGTAACAGGGGATACGCACCTGATCGGGAATGACCTTTCTCAGGGCGGAGATGACCACGTTGGAGCACAGCAGCACAAAGGTGGCCGCCAGGCCCATACCGATGCCGTTGGACGCCATGGTAGAGGTGGCCAGGGTGGGGCAGGTTCCCAGAACCAGCCGCAGAACAGGGTTTTCGTTCAGAAAACCGTTGGTTAGGATCTTCAGCTTGCTATTCTTACTACTCATCTTGACTCACCGCCTTTCAAGGAAGCTGGTTATAGGCGTCGATAGCGGAGTTGACCGCACTGAGCACCGCCTTACTGGAGATGGTGGCGCCGGTATAGGCGTTCACGTCCTGATTCAGGACCAGCGCCTTCTCCGCAGACACACCGGCGTAATTCATCCAGTACTCCTCGTTGGCTGCCACGTTGCTGCCGATGCCCTTGGTCTCGGCCTGCTCCGTGACCTTGATCTGCTTGATGGTGTCGTCGGGGCCGAAGGCCACCATGACCACCACGTCGCCGCCGTAGCCCTTGCCGGAGGCGGTGATCACCGCGCCGGCGCCGTTGTCGGCGGTATAGATGCCGGAGACATTCTCCACCGCTACGTCCTTCACTTCGGTAAAGTTGTCCGCCTCAGGAAGAAGCTCGGTGCGGGCGGCGGTCTCAGCCGCCTCGGTGGCCGCCTTGATGATGGGGGCGGTCACGCCGTTGGTGGCGGCCAGCGCGCCCGTCACGATCACACAGATCACGGACAGGACCACGATGGGCTTAAAGATGCGATTCCAGTTATTCATTTCGCGGCGCCCTCCTTCTTCTTCGTCTTGGCGATGCCCAGACGGTCCTGACGGGTCAGGATCTCAATGTAGGGAACCAGCAGGTTCATCAGCAGGATGGCGAAGGAGACGCCCTCGTTCATCGTGCCCAGGAACCGAATGGCGCAGGTGATAATGCCCAGGCCCAGGCCAAAGACGATCTTGCCCTTGGTGGTGGTGGGAGAGGTCACATAGTCGGTGGCCATGAAGAAGGCGCCCAGCATCAGGCCGCCGGAGAGCAGCTGATAGATGGGATCCCGGCCGGAGACCAGGGAGAGCACCGCCACAGTGGCCAGATAGGTGACCGGGATGGTGGGGCTGATGACCTTGGTGGCGATCAGGTACACGCCGCCCAGCAGCAGGGTGATGGCGCAGGTCTCACCCAGGACGCCGCCGTGGTTGCCCAGCAGCAGGGTCACATAGTCGATGCCCTCTGCGGAGGCCAGCGGAGTGGCGGTGGAGGTGGCGTCCGCCGGGAAGCCGTAAGCGGACATCCGGCTGGCAAAGCCCATGGCCAGGGCGATGCGGCCCACGATGGCGGGGTTGGCAAAGTTATAGCCCAGGCCGCCGAAGAGCTGCTTGACGATCACGATGGCGATGAAAGCGCCCACAATGGCCATCCACCAGGGCAGCGTGGCCGGCAGGTTGAAGGCCAGGAGCAGGCCGGTGACCACCGCAGAGAAGTCGCTGATGGCCACCTCGCGGCCCACCAGCTTGCAGTACAGGTACTCAAAGATCACACAGGCCGCCACAGTCACCGCGGTCAGGATCAGGGAGTTGATCCCGAAGATGATGACGGAGGCGATCAGCGTGGGCACCAGAGCGATGCAGACCCGCTGCATGATCTTCTGGGTGCTGTCCGCGCTGGTGATATGGGGCGCGGCAGTTACGATCAACTTATTGTCCATCACTTCTTACCTCCATTCTTCATCATGATCTTCGCCAGGGCGATGGAGGGGGCCAGAGGCCGCTTGGCGGGGCAGACGAAGGAGCAGGTACCGCAGCTCATGCACAGGTCGGCGTTCAGCTCCTGGAGCAGCTCCACGTTGCCGTTCTCGTAAGCCTTCACGATGTCCTTGGCCGCCAGACCCAGGGGGCAGGCGTTGACACACCGGCCGCAGTGGATGCAGTTGGTCTTTTTCGGCAGGCGGGCCATCTTTTCAGAGAAGGCCAGAACAGCGTTGTTGTTCTTCAGGATGGGCTGGGACAGGTCGGCCACACAGGTGCCCATCATGGGGCCGCCGTACAGCACCTTGCCAGGCTGGGCGGTCAGACCGCCGCAGAAGTCCAGCAGCTCCTGGATGGGGGTGCCGATCAGCACCTCTACATTCTTGGGCTCCTTGACGATGTCCCCGTCCACAGTCAGGCGCTTGGTGGTCAGAGGCATACCGGTCTCCAGATACTTGGAGACGAAGGCCACGGAGGTGACGTTCATCACGATCACGCCCACATCGGAGGGCAGGCCGGGGAACGGGACCTCGCGGCCGGTGCAGTTCTCAATGAGCACCTTTTCAGCGCCCTGAGGGTAACGGCAGGGCAGCTGCTTGACCTCGATGCCGGGCGCGTCGATGGCGGCCTTCATCTTGGCGATGGCCTCGGGCTTGTTGCCCTCGATGCCGATGATGCACTTGGGAATGTTCAGATACTTCATCACTGCCTTGATGCCGCCCAGCACATGGTGGGTATCCTCAAGGAAGCAGCGGTTATCCGAGGTGATATAGGGCTCACACTCGGCGCCGTTGATGAGCAGCGTGTCGATCTCGTCCAGGTTCTTGGGAGACAGCTTCACCGCCGTGGGGAAGCCGGCGCCGCCCAGACCAACCAGGCCGCTGGCCCGGATAGCGTCCACAAAGGACTTGTAATCCGTCACCTCAGGGGGGGCGATGGCGGGGTCCACCTTCTGCTCGCCGTCAGGCACGATGACCACAGCGGTCTGGGTCGCGCCGTTGGGGGCGGTGATGGTGGTGATCTCAGAGACCGTACCGGAGACGCCGGAGTGGATGTCGGAGGACACGAAGCCCCCGGACTTTCCGACGATGGTGCCTACGTACACCTGATCGCCCTTGGCCACAGCCGGAGACGCCGGAGCGCCGATGTGCTGGCCCATGGACAGGACGATCTTGGACGGAAGCGGCATCGCGACCGTCTCAAGGTTGGAAGTTCTCTTCTCGTGGGGAACTCCCGCGCCTTGCGCAGAGCGTTTGAGAAATTTACTCATTCGGATTTCAACCTCCCTATACTGCAATCGCTGGGGAAAAAGTCGCATTTTTTCTGCCGGCGCTCTGACGCCCGCGGAGCACAGCTGGAGCATCCTCGGCGCCCCACGCCCGGATCCTTCAGCTGCGCCCCGGGACTCCCGTCCCCGGCTCTCTCACAGCCCTCCCTAACCATGACTTTCCAAAGGAAATTTTTCTGCCTGCGCATGGCCCGCACGACGCGACAAAGCCCGCCGCCCCTCTTTCTGAGCCTGACCAGAAAGCAGGGACGCCGGTCCACACGCAGGGACGGCACGGCCAAAGGCCCCCTCAGGAGGCGGGTCCGGACACAGCCTGTCCCCTCTCCCGGCCCGCAGCCGCAGGAACGGTTCCAAATGGAACGGTTCGTTGTTGTTTATCATACACCCATTTTCATAAAAATGCAATCATTCTTTTCGGAGACTGCATGGAATTCCACGCAGGAACTTCCAGCCGCCTGTCCGCACAGGCAGGGAAAAAGCGGCGCGCGCCCCTCTCGGAGCGCGCGCCGCCTGTACTCGGTCCGGAGCTTCGGTCAGCAGCAGCCGCCGCAGTTATTTCCGCATCCGCAGCCATTTCCGCAGCCGCAGGTATTCCCACAGCCTCCGCCGTTCCCACAGCAGCAGCAGAGGATGATGATCAGCACGATGATCCACAGGCAGCCTCCGCCGCCCCAGCCGTTATTGCAGCACCCCATATTGAAGTACCCCCTGAATATGAAGATTTGAGGCGGCGGTGCGCCGCGCTCAAGCTATCCTATGTCAGGGGCAGGAAAGGGTTACAGATAGAGGCTGCTGAATTTCATCAGGATGGCGGCCACCTCGGCCCGGCTGGCGGGATCAGCCGGCCGGAGGGTCCCCTCGCCCGACGGGACGATGAGTCCCGCGGACACCGCCCAGGAGACTGCGTCCCGGGCCCAGCCGGCCACCTGTCCGCCGTCCCCATAGATGGACAGGTCTGCTGCTCCGGTGGGTGTCAGCTTCAGATACTGCCGGGCAAAGCTGTGGAGCATCACCAGGATCTGCTGACGGGTGACGTTCTGCTCCGGAGCGAAGCTCCCATCCCCCATCCCGGCCGTTACCCCCTGGACATAGCCCCACCGCACGAAGGGGGCGTACCAGCTGCCGCCGTCCACATCGGTGAAGGATGCGTCAGCCGCGTTCAGCTCCCCCTCCGGGGAGCCCGCCAGCCGGTAAAACACCGTCACCAGCATGGCCCGGTTCATGGTCGTCCCAGGGCTGAAGCAGTCGGCGCTCATTCCGGAGAACAGGCCGTTTTTGTACACATACTCCACCGCGGGCTGGAACCAGTCCCCCTGGGCCACATCCACAAAGGGCAGGGGGGCTCCGCCGCCCGGCTCATAGCCGTAGCTCCCCTGGAGCCCCAAATACATCGCCCCGGAGCGCACCGAGATCACGGCGGAGGTGTCCTCCCCCGCCAGATAGCGGTGCCCCGGCGTCAGCCTGCTCCCGGAGGGGATCTCCACCCCCTCGGTCACGTCGATGAACGCGCCGCTGTGGATCACCTCTCCCGTCCCGGCCATGGCCAGCACTCCCGAGCCGGAGGCCAGGGTCAGGGTATCCCCCTGACGGAAGGTTCGGCTGCGCAGATCCGCGCTGTACAGTCCGTCGCCGCTGCCGCTCTCCCCCTGACTCTGGGCCAGGGCCTGGTCATAGGCGGACTGGAGGGCGCTGTTCATCCGCTCCTCCATCTGGGTCTGGGCCTTGGGCAGAAAGACCTCGTTCAAATCACGCAGAGAGATCAGGCTGTCCCCCCCGCTGAGGGCCAGGGCCCCGCCGCTGAGGACCGCCGCCAGGATGCCGCCGGTGAGCAGCAGTCTTGCTGTTTTCCTTCTCATGTCTGTCCCTTTCCGTCCTCTCCATCCTCCCGCTGGGAGATCATATAGCTGAGGGCCAGCAGACTGTCGGAGAAATGGACGCTCTCCACCACCACATCCGCTCCCGGGAAGGACACCTCATAATTGGTAAAATTCCAGATCCCCTGGACGCCGGCGGCCACCAGCCGCTCCCCCATCACCTGGGCGGCGGACTTGGGCACCGTGAGCAGCCCCACACTGGCGGGGTGCTCCGTCAGAAAAGCCTCCAGGGTATCCGCATGATAGACGGGGACGCCGGCGATCTGGGTGCCCACCGTCCGCTCCTGCACATCAAAGGCCGCCAGAAGCTGAAATCCGTTGTTGGAAAATTTGAAGTTCTCAATGAGAGCCCGGCCCAGGTTGCCCGCCCCCAGCACGACAATGGTGTGTCCCCGGTTGATCCCCAGGATCTCGCCGATCTGCTCCTTGAGCACGTCCACCTTGTACCCGTATCCCTGCTGCCCAAAGCCGCCGAAGCAGAACAGGTCCTGGCGGATCTGCGATGCAGTCAGCCCGATGGATTTCCCAAGGGCGCTGGAAGAGATCCGCACGATCCCCTTCCGCTGAAGCTCTGAAAGATGGCGGTAGTAACGGGGCAGGCGGCGGATCACTGCGGTGGAAACCTTTACGTTCCGCTTCATGCACACCCTCCGTTCCCGAAAAAAATGGTCCTATGGAACGGAATACAGTTTACCCGATGTGGGCCGGGATGTCAAATCCTCCTATGGGGAAATCCCAAAAAAATCGCGGAGGTCCCGTTTTCACGGGTCCCTCCGGTCACATCATGCGCAGCATCTCCTTCTTCAGACGGGCGATGATCCGCTTCTCCAGCCGGGAGATATAGGACTGGGAGATCCCCATCACGTCCGCCACCTCCTTCTGGGTGCGCTCCTCCCGCCCGTCCAGCCCGAAGCGCATGGTGATGATCCTCCGCTCCCGGGGCTCCAGGCTGTCCATGGCCCGGCGCAGCAGCTGCCGGTCCACATCGGCCTCGATGGGCCGCATGACAAGGTCGCTCTCCGTGCCCAGGATGTCGGACAGGAGCAGCTCGTTGCCGTCCCAGTCGGTATTCAGGGGCTCGTCAAAGGAGAGCTCCGTCTTTTGCGACGAGGTCTTGCGCAGATACATCAGGATCTCGTTCTCAATGCACCGGGAGGCGTAGGTGGCCAGCTTGATGCTCCGGGCGGGCTGATAGGTGCCCACCGCCTTGATCAGGCCGATGGTCCCAATGGAGATCAGGTCCTCAATGTTGATCCCCGTATTCTCAAACCGCCGGGCAATATAGACCACCAGGCGCAGGTTGTGCTCGATCAGCGTCTTGCGGGCCTCCTCATCCCCCTGCTCCAGACGGGCGATGGCCGCGGCCTCCTCCTCCCTTGGCAGCGGGGTTGGCAGGGTGTCGCTCCCGCCGATGTACATCACCTTGCCGGGGGAGCACAGCCCCAGCCGGGTCAGCAGGCCGGCCAGGCGCTCCGCCAGCGCACTCCAAATCTTCATCGCCATTCCCCTTTCACCTTGCGGTCACTCTGCGCCCACCAGCACGCGGTAAGCCCCTCCGTCGGACACCGGCGTTGGGGACAGGGCGGCCAGCATAGGCCCCCTGTCCTCCTCCCCCACCTGCACCTGGTCCATCCGCAGCGCCAGCAGCAGGCCCCGCTCCACCCCCACTGCCCGGTAGGGCAGAAGGCGGAACCGCAGCCGCCATGGCCCGTCCTCCAGCCGCTCCAGCGCCCCCGCCGGGTCGCGCAGCTCCGCCGGGCCGGGCCGGAGCCCCGGGGGAAGCAGCTCCTCCAGGCTGTCCGCCTCCGCCACCAGCACCGGCCGTCCGGTGGCCGGATCGGTGAGGGTGTTGCCCGTATCCACCAGACCGGTGAGCTCCACCTGCCGCTCCCCCAGGGTCAGCCGCACCCGGGTCAGCTCCCCGGAGGGGCCTCCGTGCCGCCCGATCCCCCGGAACACCAGGGTCAGCAGGCCATAGCACCCCGCCGCCGACAGCAGCACGATCTTCAGGTCCATCCCGGAGTACAGCACGCCGCCCCCCAGGGCCAGCCTCTGTCCCCCCAGCAGCTCCACCGCCAGCACCCCGCCCCCGAAGGCGCAGGCCAGGGCCAGGAAGATCAGCACCTGGCGCAGCAGCCTTCTGCTCCGCCAGAAGGCCAGCAGCACCATCAGCACCGCCGCCGCCCCCCGGCACAGGGGCCGGGCCAGAAAGCCCATCCCCGGCAGAAAGATGGCCACCGCGTACAATCCGCCCAGGACGGCCCCCAGGGCAAAGCGCAGCCGGGCCAGAGGCTCCCCCGCCAGCCGGGCTGAGGCCAGCAGCAGCAGATAGTCCACCGCCGTGTTGAGCAGAAACAGCGTGTCCACATAGATAACCGTCACTCCCGGCCCCTCCTCTCCGGCTCCGGGCCGCGGCCCGTCCGCCTGTCCCCCATTATAGGGCTCCGCGGCAACGAAACCGGTCAGAATCCGTTGCCCTGTCCCACAGAATTTTCCCATTCCCCGCTCCCATTCTTGACAATATCGCGTCTCGATATTATAATGAGGCCAGATAATATCGTGACACGATATTGCAAGGAGGTGTTCCAGTGGGAGGCAAGGACCGCGGTCCGTTGACCGAACCGATGTTCTATGTCCTCATGTCCTTTTTGAAGCGGGATATGTGCGGCACGGAGATCACAGAATTTGTCGCCCGCAAGACGCGGGACCGGGTCCGGCTGGGGCCGGGCACGCTGTATACCCTGCTGGGCAAGTTCCAGGAGGAGGGCCTGATCCAGGAGACCGAGGTGGACGGCCGGAAGCGGACCTACCGCCTCACCGGGAAGGGAAGGGCCGTCTTTCAGGAGGAGCTGGACCGGCTGAGGGCCTGTCTGAACGACGCGGAAGAGGAGATCTGACCCGGCGGAAGCGCCGGATGATGCAGAAAGGAGCGTTTTATGAAACAGCAGAGAGACTTTGTGACAAAGAGAGCGCCGGTCAGCGTCCTGGATCTTCCGGGCATGGAGCGCTGGCTGTCCGGCATGGCCGCCCGGGGGCTTTTTCTGGAGCGGCAGGCCAACTTCTCCACCCAGTCTTTCCGCTTCCGCCGGGGAACGCCCCGGAATGGCCGCCGCTACCGCCTGTGTCCCGCCAAATATGGGGATACCGCCCCCTCTGAGGAGCTGCTGGAGCTGTACGCCGACCAGGGCTGGCAGTATGTGGTATGCGCCGGCAGAGGCACCATCTGTTTCCACGTCTTTTTTCACGACGATCCCGCCGCGCCGGAGCCCTTCACCGACACCGACAGCCTGATCTATGCCCTGCGCACCCCCATCCGCCGGGGCTTTGCCACCCTACTTTTTTCCGGATACCTTTTGTTCCACGCCATCACACGGCTCTCTTGGGGGCTGGACCGGGGCCCGATCTATCGCCTGGAAGCGATTGGATTCTACGTCCCAATCTGTATCTGCTTCTTCCTTCTGCTCATGGACCGCGGGGTCAATCTGGCCGCACTTCTGCTCTTCCGGCGCCGCCTCAGGCAGGAAAAACAACCCCCACTCCCCTATTCCGCCACTCTGTTCCGTGCTCAGACGGTACTGGAAGCCTTCATTGTCCCCCTGTTTCTCTTTATCCTGTTCTCCTTTGGATTTTCCACCCTATCCTCCCGCTCCGATCTGCCGCTGACCCGCTGGGACCCGGACTTTCCTCTGCTCACCCTGGCCGAGGTGGATGGCGGGGACGGCTGGACACCCGACGAAAACCGGACAGCCGGCCCTCAGGGCTGGCCGGACAGCTTTCCCCCGCCCCCTCCCTCCGCGTTCCATACGGTCACCTGTAACGATGTGGATATTGACCGTTCCCCCCTCCAAACCCGGTATTTCATCGACCAGAGCGGTTCCGGGGCACGGGGCCGCGCCTCCATGGAGATCCATTATTTCATCGACCCGACTGCCCGCTCCGCCCAAAGTCTGCTGGAGGGACTGGAACAGGCTGCCCTGACCGGGGACGGCTATTACAGTCAACTCCCCGCCTCCCTCCCCTTCCAAGAGGCCGCCGTCCCGGGGGCGGACAGCTTCCGCTTCCGCAGGGACGGGATCCACTGGGAGATTCTGGCTCAGAAGGACAGGCGCGCCCTGCTCCTCTCCTACGAGGGAAGCCGGGACCTGTCCCAGTGGTTCCCGCAGATCGCCCAAATGCTCACACAAACAAGCGAACTATAAGGAGGTCCGCCCGATATGAAGCAGCATACCGCAGTTCGATTTCCTCCGGTGAGCGGCTATGACATCCCCGGCCTGGAGCGCTGGCTCCAGCGCATGGCCGCCCGTGGGATGCAGTTTTCTATGACGCTGGGGCCCTTTACCCTGTTCCTCCCGGCAGAACCCACCTCCCTCCGCATCCATTTGGAACCCGCCCGGGCCAAAATCGCCGAGGACGATCCGGAGATCATCGGCCTGTACGAATCTGCCGGGTGGACACATCTGGGAGACTTCCGCAAAAACTTCTATGTGTTCGCCACCCCGGAGCCGGACGCACAGGCCCACACAGACCCCCAGGTGCTAAGCTATGCGCTCCGCCGCTTTTTCAGGCAGAAGCTGCTGGGAGGCGCAGGGCTGGCCCTCCTCAATTTC
The DNA here is from genome assembly GCA_050943915.1 of Lawsonibacter sp. Lineage (GTDB taxonomy): Bacteria > Bacillota > Clostridia > Oscillospirales > Oscillospiraceae > Lawsonibacter. The sequence continues at coordinate 2,172 of JBMNQB010000022.1, read as the reverse complement.
CTGATTTTGAGCTTTTTCTACTCCTCCTGGTTTACGGATCCCACCTACCTCCGCTTTTATTGGGCAGAGCTTTTAGCAGGCGCTCTTCTTCCCTGGCTCCTCGCCCTGCTGGGCATGGGACTGACCGACCTCTCCTATCTGCTTGGCCTGTTCTCCCTGTGGAAATTCCGGCGGCAGATCCGGCACGCTCTTCCCATCACCACTGCACCGGCCAGCAGGCTGGCCGGCGTGCTCTCCGCCCTCGCTGTTCTCCCTCTCGTGCTGGTGGCGGCAGAGTTTACCTTTCGCTACTTCACCCACGGCTATTTCCCCTATGACCTGGCCGGCTCCGGCTTTGTCACCATGGCTGAGATCGAAGGGCCGGAGTTCCGGCCCACTGGAGATACCATGTACAACATGGACTACATCTCCCACGGCGACAGCCCCCTCACCCCGGAGAACTGGTACTACCAGCAGTGGGAGTCCAACCGGGTCTTTGGCTCCGGCGGCTCCCTGGCTGACATCCCCCATCTGGAAATCAACATCACCCGCTATCTGCTCCCCGCCGTGGCGGAGCGGCGGGCCTGGGAGTGGCGCTCCTGGGGCGGACATGAGAACTATCAGGCTCTGGAGCCCGCCCACGGTCTGGAGGAGATCTGGTACTACCAAAACGAGCGAAATCCAGGCTTCTGTTACCTTGTCCTCCGGAAAGGCGGCCTCGTCATGCGGGTGGAGTACGAGGGCTCCAAGGACCTGACCCAGTTTCTCCCCCGGTTCGCCCAAATGCTGGACACCCTTTGACCGCTGAAAGGAGGTCATCCCTGTGAAACAGAGAGAAACACTGATCCGGAAGATCATCCCCGTGGAACTCTTCGATATGGCCGGGCTGGAGCACTGGCTGTCCGACATGGCGGCTCAGGGCCTCCACCTGGTAAAGCTGAACCACGACACCGCCCGGTTCCGCCGGGGCGAGCCGGTCTCCGGCGTCCGCTTCGGGCTGGAGATCACCGGCGTGGCGGACATCGACCGGGAGCGCAACGCCGCCTATCAGGAGGCGGGCTGGACCTATGTGACCACCCTCCGGAACCTGTATTATGTCTACCGGACGGAGCGGGCGGACGCCCCGCCCCTCCACACCGACCCGGTGACCCAGAGCGAGACCCTCACCCCCCTGATCCGCCGCACCCGGCGCAGCCGTCTCTTCCTGATGCTGTGGCTTCTCTTCTGCTTCCGAACCACGCTGGTCAAGCTCATCACCCAGCCCTGGGTGATGGAGCAGTATGTGGTGCTGGAAACGGGAATGTTCCTCACCCTGTTGGTCCTGCTGGCCGACTGGGCCATTCTCTCCCTGCTGCCCAAGACGAACAGCTTGAAGCGCTGGAAGCGGATGCGGCGGCAGCTGGCCGACGGCATCCCCCTGCAGGAGGGCCGCCGGGACCAGGTCCCCATTGTGGTGCTGAACTGGTGCGCCACCACCCTGCTCCTTGCCCTTCCTATTCTGGTTCTCCTGGTCAGCGCCCGGTCCGTCCACAAGCTGTCCGGACCAGAGGAGTGGACCTTCCCCCATGTCACCCTGGAGCAGGCCTTCCACGGGGAGGCGGACATCACCCTGGACACCCCCCAGATGATGACCCGGTATAACACCAGAACCGCCTCCCTCCTGTGCCCGGAGCAGTACGACTGGTGGAGCTCCGGTGAGGTCCGCTCCGATGGATACACCGGCGGGGCCATCGTCGCTGTGGACTTCTACCGCACCCGGACCAGCTGGGCGGCGGAATGGCTGTTTTCCTCCCTGCTGGCGGAGGAGGCCCACGAGCCGGAGCGGTTCCGGAAAAACCAGGAGCAGTTCATCCACCCCACCGTCCTCACCGTCCTCCAGCCCCTCCAGGCGGTGAGCCGCCCCGGCCTGGACAGCCTGGAATACACAATCCTGCAATACGACGACGATCCCCCCAACCACATCTACCTGGGCCGCCAGGGCAATCAGGTCTTTCGCCTGCTCTGCCGGGGCGTCCCAGACCAGGCGGAATGTCTGGCGCTGTTTCTGGCCCAGCTGGACCCCTAAATGCTCAAAAGGAGGGCTCTTTCCATGAAATATGTCAGAAAGATCACCCCGGCGCCCCTGTCGGACGCGGAGGGTTTGGAAAGCTGGCTGGAGGATCTGGCCCTGCAAGGGCTCTATCTGAAAACCTT
>JBMNQB010000021.1:0-30659 GCA_050943915.1 Lawsonibacter sp. | reverse complement strand
GCGGCAGCGGCGCGGGTGCGGAGTCAGTCATTACACCTCCCGCGCCTGACAGTGACCGGTAGCCCCCTAGAATTGGGCCCCCGTAAATTCCGGGGGTCCGGGGGAGAACGAACTGGAGCCGGAGGGACACCTGTTCCCGACGGCGATGTGAGTCTCCCCCGGCGATCCTTTGGTTTCTTTCCCATCGCTGGGAAAGAAACTCGCCCCACAGGGCGAAACCCTCCGCGTAATATGAACGCCTTCCGGAAACCAGCGGGAGGGTGGGGAGACATTCCCCGGCGGAGAACAGGCGGGCCCGGCCCATAATACTCGTTGCGAAGCCTGCGTGGATATGTTACAATGGACCCACGATCATCCCTGCGGTGGGAGATCCCCCGCAGACTATGTGGGACTATAAGGAGAAACGCCATGAGTGAGACGATCCTGAATATGCTCCCCCTCACGGAGGAGGAGAAAGCCGCCTTTGAGGCCGCCGCCCCGGACGCCGTCCACCTCTACGCCGGCCGCCGTACCGCCACGCCGGAGCAGTTCGCCCAGGCCTCAGTGATCCTGGGCTGGCCCAGACCGAATATGGTGGCCCAGGCGGAGCACTTGAAGTGGTTCCACTGTATGTGGGCGGGAACCGAGGAGTATGCGGGGGTGCTGCCCGCGGGCGCAGCGCTTACCTCCTCCGCCGGGACCAACAGCCAGTCGGTGTCAGAGCATCTGCTGGCCAGCCTGCTGGCCCTGTACCGCAAGCTCCCCCTGTGCCGGGACCGCCAGCGGGAACACAAATGGGATCAGAACATCGGCTCGGTGCGCACTCTGGTGGGCGCCACCGTTTTGGTGGCCGGGGCGGGCCATGTGGGCTCCGCCTTCGCCCAGCTGTGCAAGGCTCTGGGGGCACAGCGCACCATCGGCCTGAAGCGTTCGGTCAATGTTCCTGTCCCCGGCTTCGACGCGCTGTTTCCCCTGTCTGAGCTGGACCGCCTGCTGCCCCAGGCCGACGTGGTGGCCCTCACCCTGCCCCACACCCCGGAGACCGACGGCCTGATGGACCGGGCGCGGCTGGCCCGCATGAAAGAGGACGCCGTTCTTCTCAGCGCAGGCCGGGGCACCGTCCTGGACCAGGACGCCCTGGTGGAGCTGATGCGCGGCGGACATCTGTGGGGGGCCGCGCTGGACGTCACCACGCCGGAGCCCCTACCGGAGGACAGCCCCCTGTGGGATGTGCCCAACCTGCTTCTCACCGCCCATGTGGCGGGCGGCCTGCGCCTGCCAGTCACCCGGGAGAACTGCGTCCGCTTGGCCCTGGACAATTTGAACCGCTATCTGGCCGGAGAGCCCCTGGAAAATGTGGTCCGGAGGAGCTGATCGGCGCTGCCCTTAAAAACGCCAAAAGCGGAAGCCCCGCCGGGCTTCCGCTTTTGACTGTTTTGTGAGAAGGAAGGAATGGAAAATCGAGCTGCAAAGGTTTTTTTGACAAACCACCGACAAGAGCGGCTATCGGGGGCTCGTTAATTTTTTAACCTTTTGCAAGTAGAACTTTACCACCTTTCCACAGAAAATACTATCCCCAATTTGATTATATATCATATAATCAAATACTTATGCCTCTAGCCCTCCTTACGGGCAGAGGCCCGCAAGGAGGAAAACCCCTGATGAAGGAACTGGAACTGCTCCCCATTCCGCTGCTGATGTGGTACCGGGAAAACGCCCGGGTGCTGCCCTGGCGGAGCGATCCCACGCCATACCGGGTCTGGATCTCGGAGATCATGCTTCAACAGACCCGGGTAGCGGCCGTATTGGACTATTATCGGCGGTTTTTGGAGGCGGTACCTACCGTGGCCGACCTGGCTGCGCTGCCGGAGGACGCCCTGATGAAGCTGTGGCAGGGGCTAGGCTATTACAGCCGGGCCCGCAACCTCCAAAAGGCCGCCCGCCAGATCGTGGAGCACTTCGGCGGAGTATTCCCAAATACTTATGATGAGATCCGCTCCCTGGCCGGGGTGGGGGACTATACCGCGGGGGCGGTGGCCTCCATCGCCTTCGGCCTTCCGGTCCCGGCGGTGGACGGAAACGTCCTGCGGGTGGTGACCCGGATCACCGGGGACCCGGGGGACATTACAACGCCGGCGGTCAAGCGGCGGATCACAGAGGCGCTGCGTCAGGTCATCCCGACAGAGGCGCCCGGCCAGTTCAATCAGGCCATGATGGAGCTGGGGGCCACCGTATGTCTGCCCAACGGCACGCCCCTGTGTGACCGCTGCCCTGGGGCGGAGTTCTGCCGGGCCCGGCTGGAGGACCGCATCGGCCAGCTGCCGGTCAAGGCGCCAAAAAAGGCCCGGCGGGTGGAGCAGCGGCAGGTCTATCTGATTTTTTCAGAGCGGGGGGTAGCCCTGCGCCGCAGGCCGGACAAGGGACTGCTGGCCGGGCTGTGGGAGTACCCCAATGAGCCCGCGGGAGAAGGGGAGATCCCCGCCCTCCTTGGGCTTACACCGGAACAGCTGGAGCCCGCCGGACAGGGCAGACACATTTTCACCCATATCGAGTGGCGGATGCAGGCACAGGCTGCCCACATCCCGGCGGAGGATCTTCCGGAGGGCTGGGTGTGGGCCGGACGTCAGGCCCTGTCCCGGGACTATGCGGTCCCCAACGCGTTCCAGGCCTTTCGGGACGCGGTGGACAGCCGGCTGGGATATTTTTGATGGGAGGGACCTGAGATGAGACGCATTGTACTCTATATCGCCATGAGCCTGGACGGATACCTGGCAGACTCCGCCGGCGGCGTGGACTGGCTGACCGGCCAGGATCCGGCCTGGGAGGGAGATGGAGGGTACTCAGACTTCGTTCAGACGGTGGATACGGTGATCATGGGGCGCAGGACCTACGATCAGATCACCACCCAGCTCTCCCCCGGGGCCTGGCCCTATGAGGGGCTGTCCGCCTGGGTGCTCACCCACCGGAGCGCGCCGGCGGCGGAGGGGGACATTCACTTTACCGACCAGTCTCTGGACCGGCTGGCAGCCCGGCTCCAGTCCCTCCCCGGCCGGGATATATGGCTGTGCGGCGGGGCCGATCTGGTACGTCAGGCCCTGGAGCTGGATCTGATCGACGAGCTGCGGCTGACCATCATCCCCACCCTGCTGGGCGCGGGGGTCCCCCTGTTCCGCGGACTGAAGGGCCAGAAGCGTTTGGAGCTTGTTTCCCACCGGGATGAGAACGGCATGGTGGAGTGTACCTACCGCCGAAGGGGGACTGCCCAATGATCTGCAACCTCTGTCCCCGCCGGTGCGGAGCCCTGCGCACCGGGACGGAAGGTAAGGGCTGGTGCCGGATGCCCGCCCTGCCGGTGGCCGCCCGGGCTGCCCTCCACCACTGGGAGGAGCCGCCCATCTCCGGGACCCGAGGCTCCGGGACCGTGTTCTTCTCCGGCTGCTCTCTTGGCTGTGTGTTCTGCCAGAACGAGGCAATCAGCCACCGGGACTTCGGAAAAGCGCTCACTGTCCCCCGCCTGCGGGAGATCTGCCTGGAGCTGATCCGCCAGGGGGCCCATAACATCAATTTTGTCAACCCCACCCACTATGCCCACATCGTGCGCCAGGTGCTGGAGGAGCCCCTCCCGGTCCCGGTGGTGTGGAACACCGGGGGCTATGACCGGGTGGAGACCCTCAGGGCCCTAGAGGGCCGGGTGGACGTCTATCTCCCGGATCTGAAGTATCTGGACCCGGAGACCGCCGGGCGCTACTCCGCTGCTCCGGACTATCCCGGGGCCGCCCAGGCCGCCATTGAGGAGATGTTCCGCCAGACCGGTCCCTGTCAATTTGATGCGGCGGGACTGCTCACCCGGGGCGTGGTGATCCGCCACCTGATCCTTCCGGGACAGACAGCCCAGGCCAAGGCGGTGATGGACTGGGTGGCCCGCAGCTTTCCCAAAGGGGCGGTCCTCTTCTCTCTGATGAGCCAGTACACCCCCTGGGGGGATCTGAGCAGGTTTCCCGAGCTGGACCGCCGTCTCCGCCGGGGAGAGATGGAGAGCTGCGCGGACTATATGCGGAATCTGGATCTGCCCGGCTTCTGTCAGGAGCGCACCAGCGCCAAGGAGGAGTACACCCCGCCCTTTGACCTCACAGGGCTGTAACGGGCCCCGCTTTATAAATTGTTCATAAAGGAGAGAGATTGTTTCCAAAACGTTCACAGGTTGGTCACGATTCTGACGTAATTATCCGTTAGGATATAAGCGTACTCAGTGATTACAATCTTTCTCCATTTCTTTTCTCTCTCCTTTTACAACACACACAGGCAGGAGGCCCCGGCGGATCGCCGGGGCCTTCTGCCGCAATTTATGAGAAATTTTCCGGTCAACAGACGCCTAGCAGAGTTTCGCCGCTGACCAGCGGCGAAATAAAATCCAAACACGTCATTTCCGGGGGCGTGTACCTCGGGAATGACACTGCTCGCGAAAGCTGCGCCGACAATTTTCTAAGAAATCGAGGCGAAGCTTTCGTGCAGCCCTTCTCCAGCAAGCGGCGCAGCCGCTTGCTGGAGAGTCTCAGGCCCCGGCGGATCGCCGGGGCCTCCTGCCGTCCTGCCCTTTACGCTCCCAAAAACTTGTGGTAAAATATCGCTGCCGCACAGGACACCGCCCGGACGGAAAGGAGGCGCGCCCATGGCCATCACGTTGGATACCCCCCTGGACCAGTTCCCCGGAGTGGGAGAGGCCCGGGCGAAAAAGCTGGAGAAGCTGGGACTGACCCGGTGCGCCCAGCTGCTCACCTACTTCCCCCGGGACTATGAGGACCGCCGGGAGATCTACTCCATCCGCTCCGCCCCTCTGGGCCGGAAGGTGTGCGTCCGGGCCATGGCCGCGGAGCATCCCCGTCTGGCCCGGATCCGCCGGGGACTGGAGCTGGTCCAGCTGCGGGTGGTGGATCAGGCGGGGGCCCTCCACCTTACCTTTTTCAACCAGAGCTATGTGGAGCGCGCCCTCCGCGCCGGGGAGGAGTATATCTTTTTCGGAATGGTGGAGGAGCAGGGGAGCCGCCGGGCCATGGTCAATCCCATCTTTGAGCCCGCGGACCGCCGGAACACCACCGGCCGCATCATCCCTGTCTATCCCCTGACCGCCGGGATCTCCAACCACCTGATGCTCTCCCTCACCCAGCGGGCGGTGGAGGCCTGCGCCGGGGCGGCGCCGGAGACCCTGCCCATGTCGATCCGTCTGGAGCACGGGCTGGCCCAGGCGGAGTTCGCCTATCGGAACATCCATTTCCCTGACACCTTTCAGGCCCTGGAACAGGCCCGGCGGCGGCTGACCTTTGAGGAGCTGTTTTATCTCTCCGCCGGTCTGACCATGCTGAAGACCCGCCGTGGAGGCGGCTCGGGACAGGCCGTTCCCTCCCGCCCACGGAACGATTTTCTTGCCCTGCTCCCCTTCCCGCCTACCGGGGCTCAGCTCCGGGTGATGGAGGAGATCGCCGGGGACATGGCCTCCGGGCGGCCCATGAACCGGCTGGTCCAGGGGGATGTGGGCTCAGGCAAGACGGTGGTGGCCGCCTTCGCTGCGTGGCTCGCCGTCGGGGCGGGGTGTCAGACTGCCCTGATGGCCCCCACTGAGGTGCTGGCGGAGCAGCACTGGCGGTCTCTGTCCGCCCTTCTGCGTCCGGCCGGGATCCGGGTGGGGCTGCTCACCGGGGGGCTGACCCAGAAGGAGAAGCGGGAGGTCCGGAAGGCCCTGGCCGCCGGAGAGATCGACCTGATCATCGGCACTCATGCCCTGATCTCCCCCCAGGTGGCGTTCCGGCGGCTGGCCCTGATCGTGGCCGACGAACAGCACCGCTTCGGGGTGGCCCAGCGGGCTGCCCTGGCCGGCAAATCGGAGCAGGGCGGGATGCCGCCCCCCCATGTGCTGGTCATGTCGGCCACGCCTATCCCGCGGACGCTGGCACTTATCATATACGGGGATCTGGATGTGTCCATCATCGACCAGCTGCCCCCGGGCCGCACGCCGGTGGAGACCTATGTGGTCCATGAGGACAAGCGCCAGCGGATGTACAATTTTGTCCGCCGCCTGGTGGGGGAGGGGCGTCAGGCCTATATCATCTGCCCCGCGGTGGAGGAAAAGGCAGAGGGCAGGGGAGAGGGCGGCCAGTGGGCACAGGCGGAGGCGCGTCCGGATCTGAAGGCGGTGACCACCTACGCCGAGGCCCTCCGGACCCAGGTGTTCCCCGATCTGCGGGTGGCCTTTCTCCACGGCAAAATGCGGCCCCGGGAGAAGGAGGCGGTGATGTCCTCCTTTGCCGCCGGAGAGGTCGACGTTCTGGTTTCCACCACCGTGGTGGAGGTGGGGGTGGACGTGCCCAACGCCGCCCTGATCATTGTGGAGAACGCCGAGTGCTTCGGCCTCAGCCAGCTCCACCAGCTCCGGGGCCGGGTGGGGCGTGGAAAACACCAGTCCTACTGCGTTCTCATCACCAACACCCACAGCTCGGACTCACTGGCCCGGCTGCGCACCCTGGCCTCCACCACCGACGGCTTCCGGATCGCTGAGGAGGACCTGAAGCTCCGGGGGCCCGGGGACTTCTTCGGCAGCCGCCAGCACGGCCTGCCCCAGCTGGCCCTGGCCGACCTGTCGGGGGACCTTTGCCTGCTCCAGGAGGCCCAGGCTGCCGCCCGCAGCCTGCTCCAGAGCGACCCCGGCCTCACCCGTCCGGAGAACCGCCCCGTGCTGGAGCGGGTGCGCCGGCTGTTTGCCGACACGCCGGATATTTTCAACTGAGGAACGCCTCTTTCCTTTTGTAAGCTCAGCCGTTCCCGCATTTTGCGCCCGCCGCCCTGGGCGGCGGGCCAGAATGTATGTTCTCAAGGAACAGACCAAAATCAACATAACGAGGAGGATCCCACCATGGATCGTATGGAACAAGTCAAGCATCTGCGCACAGACCCCGGCGGACGCCACTACAACTGCGCCCAGTCCATTCTGGTGCCCTTTGCCGGCGAGGCAGGGCTGGAGGAGGAACAGGCCTATCAGCTGGGGGCCATGTTTGGCTCCGGCATGAACCACGGCGCCACCTGCGGAGTGATCACCGGCGCCCTGATGCTGCTGGGCCTGAAGGGGTACAGCACAAAGGAGGCCGGAGAACTGCTCCGCCGCTTCCGGGAGGAGCATCAGGCCACGGAGTGCGCCGCCCTGCTCACCCGCGCCAAGGAGGCGGGCGTTACCCGGAAGGAACACTGTGACGCTCTGGTCTTTGAGATGGTGCAGACGCTGGAGACGCTGCTGGCCAAAAAATAACAGAAAGAGGGGGACCTGCGCAGTGAAGCGCAGGTCCCCCTCTTTTTGTTATCCGGATTCATCCTCCGGGTCCACATAGGTCTCCAGCCCGGTCCAGGTGAGGGACTTGTCCTCGATCTCCCTCCAACAGGAAAATTTGCTCTCCAGCTGGGCCCAGGTGAGGTACCAGAAGTGGTACCTCACCAGCAGATGGGCCGGGAGGATATCCTCCACGATCTTTTGGATCTCGTCAAAACCGGGCGGGATCCCGGGCACCTTGGGGAAGGATACCTCCACCGTTCCAGCTTCCCCGGTCTCCCGTACCAGGGCATTGACGCCGCAGCCTGAGATGGTGTCGTTGATGGCATCCAGCGTAAAGCTGTCTCCGCCAATGCGGAGCAGGGCTGCCAGGGCCTCACGCATGGCCTTGGGAGTCAGGGCAACGGGCCTGCGCCGGAACAGGGAAGCGGTCCGCTCCAGGCCCCAGTCCCTGGCCGTGGCCAGACAGGACTCCCGGTGCAGCTCATCCAGCGCGGCCTCCGCCTGATCCAGCGCGGTTCCCAGGGCCTCCAGCTCCCCGCTTTGGAACGGGCCCTCCAGGTCATATACCCCCAGAGGTGCCAGCAGCTGCCGCAGATACTGGGCCCCGCTCATGCCAGTCCCTCCACAGTCAGGGTCCCCAGCACCGGCAGCTGGTGCGCTGCGATCTCCACATCGTCAGCTGGTGCTGCCAGCTTGCAGTTGGCCACCCCGCTGCAGGCGAAGATCAGGCTGTACAGCTGCGCCAGCAGCACCGGCTTCCCCAGACGCTCGCCGGAAAACCACTGTCTCACCGCAGCCTCCACCCCTGCGGCAGTGGTCTCCTGGTCGGCCCCCTCCACCGGCTGGATCTTGACAGCCACATCCACCTTTACCTGCTCCGGGGCGCGTACCTGGACGTCCACAGCGATCTCCCGGCGGCTCTGGAAATAGGTCTGGAGCTGCTCCAGCAGCGCCGGATCCGCCTGCCCGCTGTGGGTGGATACCACCACATCCACCGTACCCACCCCACGGCTCCTTGGCAGGACGGAGGCGGCGGCCACCTCGTCAAAGGACAGGGCCCCCTGCTCGTAGAAGGCGGCGTTGGCGCCGTTGGGCAGGCGCTGAAAGGTGTCCAGGACCCGTTTTCTCAGTTCGCTGTCTGTCTCACCGTCGCTCCCGCCCAGGAAGGGCTGCGGATTGTCACAGCGCCGGATGCCCACCGGCGCCACCGCCATGGAGAGCACCGTCCCGGCGGCCGCGTTTCCGGAGCTGCCCGGCAGCAGAGCGCGGGCGGGGACGTCCACCTGAAGCTGTCCCGCCGGGAGGACAGCCGCCCGTGTGGTCTCGAACCGTACCAGCCCCGCAGTCATGCATACGGTGCCCAGGGGGATCTCTCTGGGCGTCTCGGCCGCCTCATCCGCAAAGAAGCGGAGGGTCCCCGCCGCATAGGACGCCTGCTTTCGCTCCAGCCCCCTCAGCTGGGCGTGGAGGTCCAGATAGTCCCCCTCCGCCGTCTGGGGAAACGCCTGCCGTGCCACCCAGTCAGCCTGGAGGTACAGCGCGTAGATCTGAGCCGCCGCAGCGTACAGGCGGACGGCCAGATCGCAGCTCTGGTCCGCCTCCATCCCGGTCCGCGCTTCAAAGCTGGCCAGCATCTCCCCAAAGATCTCATCCACCGTTTTCATCTGCTCGCCTCCTCATATCCGCACCTCTACCGCCACGGACAGCGGCGCGCCCCGCCAATTCAGATCCGTGTGCAGGGCGGCCCGTCCTGGCGCGCTCTCAGTCAATTTCACCCCTGTCACCGCCAGCTCCGACTCCTGTGCCAGGGCCTCGGTGACATATTGAAGGGCCAGGGCCTCACGGGCGGAGGGCTTTTCCCTTCCCAGCTGGTACAGGCGGCTGCCCAGCTCCGGCAGGAAAGGAAACTGTCCGCGCCGGGCGGTCAGCCGGAAGAGCACCCGCTGGAGGAGGGCCTCCGCACCCTCCAGACGCTGAAATCCCCCCGCTCCGTTGGGAACATAGTCCCCCTGCTCCAATCTCAGCTCCATTCTTGCCTCCTTATCCCAGCATGGAGGACACTACGTCTGCCGCGATACGCCGGATCATGTCCTCCAGCCGCTCTCCGTTGACGGTCACCCTGCCCTTCAGGGCCGTCTCCTTTCCATCCAGCACCACGCCCTTCGCGTTCAGATCCATCCTCCCGCTGCCTCCGGTGATCCGCACCGCTCCAGCCTCCAGAGGGTCCTCCTTCTCCTGGATCTCCGGCTGGCGCACTCCGGCCAGACATGGGATCTCCCGCTGGTCGCCCGCCTTGACTACAAGCACTTTGTCACCCGTTCTCGGCCTCCACTGATAGCCTCCAGGGGCGCACACTGCCACCCAGCGCCGCTCACCACCCAGATAGACGCCGGCGGGGTCGCCCCCCAGGGTCACAAGCCCCAGATCTGCCGCGGCCTCCACCGTTCGCCCCTCCGTCTTTCGATTGGATGTCCACATATTCTGCACCTCACAGTATCACATCCGGGGGTGCCAGCTCCAGTCTGGTCCATCCCCCCCGCTCGTCCTGGCCTACCTGGGCCTCCATCACCCGATAGCGTCCGTTGCGCCCCCAGTTGGACCGTTCCAGGCGCACCAGATCTCCAGGCTGAGCAAAAAACAGCATTGGGATCTCCGCCTGGATCCTCAGCTGCTCTGCGGCGGAGCGCTCCAGCTGGAACCGTCCGCTGTACCGCATGGCCTGGTACTGACTCTTGCCCGGCATGGTCACCACCTGCCGTCTGCGGCCCCCAAGGGACTGAAAGGCCGGATTGTCCACCGTCTCAGTCCGGTTCTGGTACCGGTCCCGCACCACCACCTGGGACAGTACGCCGTACCGCCGAACCCGGCAGCTCAGCCGCTCCACCGGAACGGCATCGTCCAGGGCGATCTCCCTGGTGTCCGCCCAGGGGGACAGGATCAGTTTCCCCTCCCGGTCGAATCGGGGGCAGATCCCGTTGTGATATCGGGCAAATTCATACAGCACGGCCCACTCACTGCTGCCCGCGGCCACAGAAAACCGGGATACTGGTCCCAGCGCCGCGCCGCCCTCCGTCCGAATCCCATAGGGCTCCACATGGTCCCGCAGGATGTCTGCCGGAGCTGCCAGTTCATAGTCCTGGCTGAGGGCCTCGTTGTCCAGCAGCCGGGCGGCCATTCCACGGCCGCTCACCTCAAAAAAAGCCCCCTCCGGGCCCAGCACGGTCTCACACTCGTCCACCACCCCGGTGAACTGCACCTCCCCGCCCTCCAGTGCCTGGAACAGGGCCCACTCCTCTGTCCGGACCTGATTCTCTCCATCCCAAATGCACCGCAGGCGGAAGCTGTCGCAGGGGACGCCGGAGGTGTACTGAAAGCACCAGGACACCGGGGCGGGCAGAACGGTCGTCACCCCTCCGGCTGTTGTTACATAACCGGTCAAGCGATCCTCACCTTCTCTCCCACCCGGATCAGATTCGGGTTCCGGATCTGTGGATTTTTGGCGGCCAGTTCTTCCAGGGACAGGCCGTACTGCCGGGCGATGGACCAGAAGGTGTCACCCTGCTTGACCAGATGGAAATTCCCGCCCGCACTGGAACCGCCGGCGGCCTCCTGCGTTTTGGAGAAAGTCCGCACCTCCCCGCTGTAATAGCTCACATCCTCCCAAAAGGTGAAGGAATAGCGCACATAGTCGGGGCGCGGCTCCTGCTCCAGCCTCAGCGCCACAAAATAGGCGCTGGCCGCCTGCCAGAGGGGATGGACCAGCAGGCCCGGACCGCTGTCATAGAACACGTTGGCCAGCTGGCCGAACTGGGAATAGGCGTCTGCCCCTACAAATTCCCCTTCTCCCTCCATGACACGCCGGGTCCGGCCCAGGTCCTGAAGGTGGTAGAGCCCAAAGGGCACCTTGTGAACTGCCATCTTTCGTTCATAGTCAATGGAGTACACCCTGGGATTATGGGGCCAGGTATAGTTTTTATAGCGCATCGGTGTCAGACGCACCGCAGCTCCCTCCTCAGTACAGGGCAAAGCCCTGGTCATAGCGCCGGCTGTCCCGCTGAAAGGCCCGGTCCACTGCCGCGGCGGAGTCCTCCCCGCGTTCCAGCCATCCTCCGGACCGCTGCCCTGTCCGGCCCGGCAGGGCTGTGCGGCCCTCCTCCGCCCAGGGAGCGCGGACTGCCGCATCCCCACGCCGCGCCTGCTCCACTGCCCGGTTCAACTGCTCCGCCTGCTCCAGCAGGGCGGGCCGCTCCCCTCCCTCCACAGCGGCCTCCGCCAGCACATCCGGCTGAGACACACTCCAGTCCGGCGCCCACAGGCGGCCCAGTATACGGGCCTCAGACCGCTTCTCCTCCGGCGGGGTAGGGGACCAGGCGGCCGCCCAGGCCTCCTGTGGAGCAGAAGCCGGGGAGGCGCCCACATCTTCCTGCACTTCCAGGGACCCCTGCGCCTCCGCCTGGACCGGCGGCGGCCCTTCCAGGCCGTTCTCAGCCCTCTGCGCCGCAGGGCTGCGGGCTTGGCGGCCCACTGCCTCCGGCTCTGCGCTTCCAGAGGATTCCGACAGGGGATCAAACAGAGCAGGTCCCAGGGCATCCATCCAATGTGCGGCCGTTTCCGCATCTTCCTCCTCCAACTGGTCCAGTAATTCCTCCAGATAGTTCGTCATGCCTGGGCCCCCTTCCGCAGCCGCTCATACCGCTCCTGATCAAAGGCGGGGTTGACCGCCCCCTCCCCCTGACCGGAGGGGGCCCCGCATACCGGGCATCGGGCCTCCGCTGCCCGGGCGCGGCAGACGGGGCACAGCCGCTCCAGTTCCTCCTCCTGATCCAGCGCCAGGTGGGACAGGCACCACACATAGTCCCGGTCCCTCATAGCCTGTGCTCTCGGCTCTGAGGGCAGCGCGCCAAAAGCTTTCAGCACCCGCCAGCGCAGCCGGTCCGCCCCGTCGGAGGCTAGTTTTTTTTTAGCGTCTCGGCTTCCTCCTGCCCCATGGTGAGGGCCGGATTTTCTTCCCGGTTAAACTGGCTCCAGGTCTTGGCCAGGGCGGCGATCTCCTCCACTCTCAGCCCCGCCAGGACCGCCTCGCCGCCGGAAAAGACCGGGCTGCCCTCTGCTGTCTCCAGGGCCCGGGACAGCAGGCAGGCATTGGAGCACAGGGCGCGCTCTCTGGGGGCCTGGGCCAGCTCCTCCGCCTCCCGGCGGGCCTGGAGCACCTCCAGGGCTGACAGCAGACGCAGTCTCATGCCGTTATCCAGCGTCAGGCAGTCCTGTCGGGCCAAAATAGAAGTCTCCACGGCTCACACCTCCGTTTCCAGCCGTTTTCCGGCCACGATCGTTACCTTTTCCAGCACCATGTCGCCCAGGGTCCCGGTCTCCTGGATCCCGCTCCACTGGCAGTTGGAATAGATGATCTTCCGGTCCGGCTTGCAGATGACCAGCGAAAAGTCGCTCAGGCCGTAGAAATCGATCCCGTCCCGGATGGCCTCGTCCGTGGCGTACAGCCGGGTCAGCTCCAGTACATGGGTGGTCTGTCCGGGGACGGTGGCCACAGGCTCCTCCTCGCCGAAGGCCTCCACCGCCCGGCTGGTCTTGGAGGCCCTGGCGGTATAGCTCTGCACCACCGCCGCCTTGACCCCGTTCACCTCCAGATAGATGTCGCTGCTGGTGGGAAATCCCGCAATGCTCAATGTACTCCCTCCTGTCTCCTCAGATGGTGATGCTGGCCGTCAGCCAGATCTGGTTCAGTCCGTGGGCCACTGTAAAGGCAAATTCCACAAGACATACCGTCGGGTTCTCCGGAAGCGCGGTCACCGTCACGCCGTCATAGCCGGTGATGATCTCCCGGCTCTTTTTGCTCTCCAGCTCCAGCACCACCTGGGACCGGATGGCCCCCCGGCTCTGCTCTGTGTTTTTCGCCCGGCGGAAGCGGGCCCGCAGGCTCTCCCGAATGGCCGGGATCACGTCGTCCACGATCAGCACCGTGGATAGCTCCCTCCAGGTTGCGTCCTCGCTCTCGCCGGAGCGGGTCCTGGTGGTGATCCCCCGGACCACAGAGACCGTCCCGCCTGTACTGTCCAGTGGCGTCACACCGCCCCGGACCAGCAGGTCGATGTCGTTGTCTCCGTACTGGGCGGACAGCCCGTTCAGCCCCAGAAGCTCCGCGCCGCCCAGCGGGACCGCCGGATCTCCCTGGCCCGCGATGGCGCCCGCCACCGCCGCCGCGGCGGTGAGGCCGGACAGGGCCGTGCCGTTCGCTGATACCCCGCCGGGCGCAGCCAGCACCACCCGTTCGCTGTTCAGCGCCTTGGCCCGGTCTGTAAGTGCGGTAACGCTCTCCTCCGCACCTCCGGCCACCACGGCGATACGCTCTCGCCGTGCGGCGGAGGCGGCCGTCACGCTGTCCCGCAGCTTCTGCTGCACCTCCTGGTCCGTGCTGTCGCACACCACCACGCTGATGTCCTCTGTGCCGGACAGGGCTGCAAAGGCTGCTTCATAGCCACTGGTGTCCGCCACCGGGACGGCGGCCACCGCCGCCGCCCCGTTGAGCAGGATCACCCGGATCAGCTCCGCCATATCCTGGCTGTCCGCTTGGCTCCCAAAGGTGGAGACCGCCCCCTCATAGCTGGTGATGGTCTGGATCACGCCGGCCTTCGCCTTGGTGTTTATCGCAGCCAGGCCCACCGTTTTTCTCCCGCCGCTTCCGCGGACCAGGGAGGATGCGCCGTAGACGGAGTACACCCCCGGGCGCTCATGTGTAGTCACGTTCATGGATGACTCTCCCCTCTGACCTCAAAGTCCAAAAATGCGCCGCCCGGCTCTGTTACGGCGTACAGGCAGGCAGTGCATACCGCCTGGGCCGGCCGTTTCAGCAGACGGCTGTCCCGGTCATACCCGGTCTCTCCGCAGGAAAATTCCAGAATATCCAGCCCCTCTGGGCCCGCTCCGGCGCAGGCCCCCGCCAGCTGGTCCAGGGCGGCCTGTATGACCGCCTCCCCAAGCTTGGGCGGGGCATAGAGGTCCAGGCCAAAGGTGAGCTGCACCTTCTGGCCATAGACCTCCACCCACTGTTCCCGCTCCTTGTCGTATCGTTCCCCCAAATAGTGCTGGAATCCGGCGGGGCCGGCCTGGCATCCCCGGAGGGATACCACAGCCACCGGCCCATCCAGCCGCTCCCGGGGCTCCGCCGGCCAGTCGGTTATGGCCCGGATGCCCTTCTCCCGCAGGAAAGCCGCCAGCCCCTCCCGGAGAGCGTCCAGCCCGCCGCTCATGCGTCCGCCTCCCGGTCTCTGGGCCGGAGCACCGCCCACACATGGGAGGTCCGGCCGCCGGTCTGAATGGGGTGCGCGGTCTGGACCTCATAGCCGGTCCCGTTCCATTCCACCCAGCACCCCGGCGTCAGCGGCTCCTCCGGCTTTCCGAGATATAAAAAGCGATCCTCCCGCCGCAGGCCCAGGGGACTGGGGGCCTCCTGGGCCCGGTCCCGCTCTGTGACCGGCTGGAGGAATGCCTGTGTCCGGAACGTCTCCGCTCCCCGGTGAAGGGCCACGCTCTGCCCGTACCGGGCCAGCAGGGCGTTCCATTCCCGCTCCATCATCCTGCCACCCCCTGAAAGGAAAATCCGCTGTCTGCCAGATAGGGGGCCATCAGCCGCTCTGCCTGGACGGTCAGCTCCGCCGCACCCTGCCCGGTTCTTCGGATGGTCAGGTCCCCGGCGGTAAAGGAGGCCACGCCCGCCTCCCCCGCCTGGAGCCATGCCAGCACCATCCAGGCTGCCGCCGGCACAAAGGCGCTCTCGCAGTCCTCCGGCGTCAGGCCGGGGCGCAGCCGCCCCGCCAGCTCTGTCTCCGCCGCCTGACAGAGCATGGCCAGCAGCTCCTCCTGATCCGTCCCGCCCCCAAGGGCGCGGACCAGGGCCTGGATCCGCCCGGTCACGACGCCTTCACCGTCAGCACACGGGAGGCCCCCTGGAACAGCTTGGCAAAACCGCTGATGGTGGTAATGGCCGCACGCTCCAGCTGCCGGTCGATGAGCTTGTCATACTCCACCGTCACATCGCTGCCCTGCACCAGTTCCAGGGCATACCGTTTGTCCAGGCCGATGGCGGTGTTTTGGGGCAGCACGGAGGTGCGCAGCAGGGTGGCGCCCAGGGGGGTGGTCAGCTTTCCAGTGCCCTGGAAATTCAGACCAGTGAGGGGGTTCTGGAACTCCGCCAGCTTGAGCATCTTCAGCAGTACATCGGAGCTGACCAGCAGCGTGTTCATCTCATAGGGGTCAAATGCCGCCCAAAAGTCCACCAGTTCGTCATAGGTGAGCACGCCGGCCCCCTTGGTCTCCGAAACAGCCGCGGCGTTGCCGTTGCCATCTCCATGGATCAGTACGTCCACCGCGTCGGCCAGCAGCATCTGGGCGATGTGGCTGCCGATCTGGCGCAGCGTCACGGAGAACAGGTCCAGCTTCTGATAGCGCACCGCCTCATAGCTGGCCACCAGCATCCGGCCTCTCTTGCGCAGCTTCACCAGATTGGCCTGGACCTGAATGGTGGTGGCGGGGATGGACGCGCCCTCGTCCACTGCCTTCAGCTCCTTGCTGTCCCCTCCGGCCTGGGCAGTGATGGAGCGGTAGTCCATCCCCTCGAACCGGGTGGTGGCGGCGGTGATGGAGGGGAGCAGATCGCCCTCCTCCATGCCCTGGCGCACCGAGCGAGCGATGTACTCCGGGAAGAGCACCGCGGAGTCCGCGGTGCGGAAGAATTTCTCCACCGGGTCAGATGCCGCCCCCCGCACTTTGATGTCAAAGCGCTTCAGCTGCCGTTGAAAGGCGTCCAGCCCCTCCATGCCGGTTCCTTTGTACTGCTCGGAGGGGTCCAGACGCTCCAGCACCTGGGTAAAGGAGCGCCCTGCTTCCTGATACATCCCCTTTTCCAGCTTGATGGTGTCGCAATGATTTGCCATATTCAAAGCCTCCTCTCTCAACTTACAGGCAGACCACGGCGGTGTGACCGCTGTTGTCCGCACTGACCACCAGGACCTCTGTGCCTCCGGCGGAGGCGGGTTTCACGCCGCCGGCCCCGTCGGCGGCCAGCTTTACCCGGCCCAGCGTCACCGTGCCGGAGGTGGGTACGCTGGCAAACCCCTTCACCTGCACCCCGGAGAACCCGCCCCGCACCGACAGGGCCAGCCCGCAGAAGGCGTCTCCGTCCATGCAGGCCCCCACCTCGCCGTTTCCGGTGATCTTCACCATCTGACCGGGCTTCACGTCCTCCCGGGCCGTGAAGGTAGCGGTCACCATGCCGATGTCCTCAAACGAAACCTTGCTCATTTTGACTCCTCCTTATTGTGGTGTTCTCTTTCTCAGATCAAAAATGCTCCGTCCTCCCGGGTCCTATCTTCCGCCTTCTGTGCATATTCCAGCTGGACCGGCAGGGGATAGCGCTCCCGGGCTCTGGCCTGATAGGCCTGTTTCAGAGCCTGAAGCTCCTCCCCATCCAGCTTGTCCACGATCTGCTTCAGCACGGTCCGGTCCAAACCGCCGTCAGCCAGCGCCCCCAGCCGCACCACCTCCTCACGAAGGGAGGACAGCCACTTCCGGCCCAGGGCGGCCTCCCGCTCCAAATCATCCAGTTCCCGGACACACAGGTCCCGGCCTGCCGCCAGCTCCCGGAGGGTCTGGGCCGGCACCCCGGCGGGACAAAGGCCCTTCACCACGCCGGCCCTGGGCTGGGCTGGCACCGCTACAAATGAGAACTCATAGGCGTCCACAGCTTCCTCCAGATCAAAAAAGCACCGCGCGCCGTCATAGACCTCTCCGGGCTTATGTCCGCAGCTCTGCTCACGTTCCGCGCCGCAGATGGAGCATACCGCCCGCTTCACCGCACAGCCCACGCTGACCTCCTTCTTGATGCCTCCCTCGATCTCTGCGATCAGGCTCTGATTGTCCGGGGTGCGCACCATATAGGCCCAGCCCTTCAACCAGCAATAGCCGTCTCCCGCCTGGGTAAGGCGCTCCGGCTCCCGCACCACCTCCGTGCGGTAGAGGCGGGCGGCCTGTCCCCGGGCGCTCCAGCTGTGGTCGAACAGTCCGCTCTTGCCCACGAACAGGGGAGCCAGCTGCTCCAGGGTTTTCTCCGGGAACCGTTCCTGGTCCCGGTCCACCTCGTTGTCGCACAGGCACAGGGAGAAGGCGTATACCTCCTGTGCAGACAGAGAGGCCCGGCTCAGCCGGTTGATGTCCTCCAGATGGCCGGGCAGCAGGCCGCTGCCGGCGGGCTGCCGGGATGTTTTTTGGATCCTCATGCGTTCTCCTTTCCGATCTGTTCCGCCTGGGCGTGATAGAGCTCCGCCCGGGCCTCCTCCACCAGATCCTGCAAATTGATGTCCTCCCACTCCACTTCCAGATCCTCAGGCCAGCCGTGGAGCCTCAGCCAAAGCTGGCACACCCGCCGGACCGTGGGCTCCAGGCTCCTCCGGATGGCAGTGATCTCACTGGTGAGCAGGTCGGCCTGCTGGGCGCTCATCCGCTCTGTGGACGACCAGGACAGGCCCAGCAGAAAGGGCGGGATCCCGGTCCGGGCGATCAGCTGCTCCAGGATCTGCCGCACCGGGACCTCGCTGTCCAGCACCTGGCTGTCCGCGCCGATGACCTTGATGTCCACATCCCCCACTGCGACAAAGTCCCGCACCGCCCCCTGGCGGCCTGCCTGCATGGCGGCGGACCACTCCCGGGCGATCTGCTGTCCCCGCTCCTGGGCGGAGAGGCCGTCTCGCTCCCCCGGCCGGCACACCACTGCGAAGCGCAGATTGCCCGCCCGCTCCCAGTTCTGCCCCAGCGCCTGATAGATCTTCAGCAGGATCCCGCTGAGGAATGGCATGGAGCGCAGCAGCGACACACCGTATGGGTTGTCTGTCCCCGGCTGAAACGGGGTAAAAAGCAGCAGCTCCTGCCAGGGCAGCTCCACCGGCTGACCATCCCGCCCCCGGGCGCACAGCCGGAACTCCAGGGGAGTCTCTCCCTCCCGGATCTCGATCTGTCCGGGGTCGGCGCACAACAGGGCGGCAATGTCCCTTCCCTCTCGGTCCAGCACCATCTCGCCCACCCCCTGGCCGCAGGTGAGCATGGAATCCAGGTACTGGTCCAGAAAGGACTGAAGCCCCCGCTGTCCGCGGCCGGTATCCACCTCCTGGAGGAATCGCTCCAACCCCGCCTGGGCCGCTGTTGCCCCGCACCGGACCTGTACGCCCCCGCACAGCCGTACCAGCTTTATCAGGGCGGCGTCCACGATGGGGACCGCTTCCCGAATGGTCCGGTACAGCTCCAGTTCCCCTCGGCGCAGGGGCACATAGCGGTCCAGTGCGCCAAAGGGATGCCCCTCCTGGTCCCGAAGCTGGACCTCAGGCGGCTGCGCCGCCGGTTTTTTCCGCATGAACCATTTCAATTTTTTCCCTCCATTCCCACTGTTCGCATACGGGCGTCTTTTCTCATCCGCCGCCCCGCTCCACTGCGCCGGCAAAGAAGCCCTCGGTTCTCCGGCACGCCACGGTGGCTGCAAAATACCGGATGTCATCCATGGCGTGGTCGTGTCTCCCCGCCCGGCCCCAGCCGGGCGGGGCCCCCGGATCTTATTTTCCTTGGGCGGAATAGATCCGCCCTGCGGCAATTTTCCGCTTCACTTCAAATTGACGGCGGTCCCGCCGCCCCATCGGGGATGGGGCCCAGGAACCCGCCCACGCCATTTATCCGCCCCGTTCCACTGCGCCGGCAAAGAAGCCCTCGGTTCTCCGGCACGCCACGGTGGCTGCAAAATATCGGATGTCATCCATGGCGTGGTCGTGTTCCTTGATTACCCGGTCGCCTGCGGCTGCGGTGTCCCACCGGTACAATCCAAACTCCCGGACAGCGTCTCCACAGGGAGTACAGATCACCAGCTGACCGGCCCGGAGCAGCTCCGCAGTGCGCCGGATGCCGGAGAGCACCTCATTTTCCGCCCGGTATACCGTCCAGCCCCGCCGGACCAGTTCCTCCCGAAAGCTGGCCGCCGACGGGTCCAGCACCACCCCGCGGATGTCCCGCCCGCCTGTCAGCCGGGCCAGGTCGTCGGCGTATTCCCCGTCTGTCTGCTGTCGTCCGGTTTTCCGGGAATCATAGTAAAATTCCGCCGTCCGGTACCACACGCCGCCCTTCTGCCCCCAAAGCCCCATGGAGGTGGGGTTCACCGTCCCATAGTCGCAGGAGATGTACCACGGCCCATCCAGCCCCTCCGGGACTGGCTGCACCAGTTCGGGGCTGAAGAAGTCATAGACCAGCCCCTCCGCCGCCGCCCATTCGCCCAGCACGAACCGTCGGTAGAAGGTCCCCCGGAACATGGACTCATACCGGGCCAGCACCTCCGGGGACAGCCCGGGATTGTCCGCCATGGTGAAGGTCAGGTGCAGTGCCCCCTTCTCCTCCGCCTTCCGGATCCACTCCTGATAGAACCAGTGTCCCGGGCTCTCCGGGTTGCAGGTGAACCACAGCCTGCTCCCCTCCACCGAGCACCGGGCGCAGACCTGTTCCACAAAG
Source organism: Lawsonibacter sp. (assembly GCA_050943915.1). Classification (GTDB taxonomy): domain Bacteria; phylum Bacillota; class Clostridia; order Oscillospirales; family Oscillospiraceae; genus Lawsonibacter. The sequence continues at coordinate 10,813 of JBMNQB010000021.1, read as the reverse complement.
GAGCGGGGCATCAGCACCGCCTCGTCCAGCAGTGCGCCTGCCAGGGTGACGCCCTGGATCAGGCCGGCGGCCCGCTCGTCCGCTCCGCCGAACAGAAGAAAGGTGTTTTCCCGCTCGCCCAGCCGCAGTGTGATCTGTCCCCGGGACAGCCGCTCCGTCCAGGAGAAGCCCATCGCCCGCAGGACGGGCTGCACCTCAGACCACAGGTTCCGCCGTACCGACTGAATGGTTTTGCCGCACAGGGCAAAGCGCCGGCCCTGAAAGGAGAGCGTCGCCCAGCACAGGAAGGACAGCCCCGCACACAGCGTTTTGCCGCTGCGCACCGCTCCGTCGCAGATGAGGGCCTGATGACCGCAGTCGGGGGAGCCGGGCCGCCACCAGGTGAGGACCCGCCGCTGCTTTTGGGAAAAGACCAGCGGTTTCATCCCTCACGATCCTCCATCCTCTGAAACAGCTGCTCCAGCTGCTCCTCGCCGCTGGGGCCGCTCAGTTCCAGAAGGCGCTCCAGCGCCTTCATCCGGTCTGTGAATTTCAGTTCCACCGTCCCCGCCCCGCTGCGCCGGAACTCCGTCAGTGCTGCCAGGTCCAGCCGGCCGATGGTCTCACGCTCCTCCTCCGGCAGGTAGGCCAGCTTCACCGCGTCGTTCACCCTGGCGCAGGCCAGCCGCCGCATCTGCTCCAGAAGGATGTCCCGGCTCAGCCGGCTTTCATGTTTCTTCACGCTATCCCTCCTCACCCTGGGCGGGCAGTGGAAGAAAGTTGTACGTTTGCGGCCACATTACTAAAATTTTTTTGAAGCACAGGAAAAGGCCGGCTCGCTTTCCACAAGATCCGGGCGAATGTGGAAAACCCGTTCTGTGACGCGCCGCCTGTGAAATTCCCGCTGGCGGCTTTGTTTTACATTTTTTTCTAAATGCTTGTGTTATGGTAGAGGGAGCAAAATTTACCGTCCTCTCTGCTTGTATAGAAGCCGTTCGTCCTCCACATCCTGTTTGCACATAGAATACAACATCCGGATCGGGAGGTACTTGGCATGAAAAAGAGAATCGTTTCCCTGATGCTGACAGCCGCTCTGCTCACGCGCGCGGCATCGGCGGCGGGAGAGGCGGGCACGGCGGAGCAGCCGGACCTGGACCTCTCCGCTGCCTCTGCGGTGCTGATGGAGAAGGAGACAGGCGATCTTCTCTATGAGAAGGAGTCCCATCAGCAGCTGGAGCCCGCCAGCGTGACCAAGGTGATGACGCTGCTGCTCATTATGGAGGAGCTGGACAGCGGACGGCTTTCCAAAGAGGACATGGTCACCGTCTCCGCCGCCGCCGCGGGGATGGGCGGCTCCCAGGTCTATTTGAAGGAGGGAGAGCATCTGTCCGCTGGCGAGCTCATCAAGTGCATCGCAGTGGTATCGGGCAACGATGCGGCGGTGGCCATGGCGGAGCATCTGGCCGGCAGTGAGGCCGCCTTTGTGGAGCGGATGAACCAGCGGGCCCGGGAACTGGGCATGGAGGACACCTCCTTTGTCAACTGCACCGGTCTCCCGGCCGCTGGACATCGGAGCTCAGCCTATGACATCGCCCTCATGTCCCGGGAGCTGATCCTGAACCACCCGGACATCCGGGCGTATACCACCATCTGGATGGACTCCATCCGGGACGGGGCCTTCGGCCTGACCAACACCAACCGCCTGGTGCGCTTTTACCCCGGGGCCACGGGTCTCAAGACCGGCTCCACCGACTCCGCCCTCTACTGCCTGTCTGCCACTGCGGAGCGGGACGGCATGGAGCTCATCGCTGTGGTGATGAAGGCTCCCAGCTCCGCCCACCGCTTTGCCGACGCCAAGACCCTGCTGGACTACGGTTTTTCCGCCTGGTCTCTGGTCAATGTCTATCCGGATGCCCCGCTGGCCCCCATTCCGGTGCTGCTGGGGACGGTAGATCAGATCCAGCCTCAGCTGGCCCGGGACTGCCGCCTGCTGGTCCGGAAGGGACAGGAGGAGGCGGTGACGACCAGGCTGACCCTGGCCCAGGACCTGGAGGCCCCGGTGGAACCTGGTCAAACTGTGGGCGAGCTGGAGGTCTCCGTGGACGGCCAGGTGCGGGACACCGTACCCATTCTGGCTGCCCAGGGGGCCGGCCGTCTGACTGTGCCCCGGATCTTCACTCGTATGCTCCGCCAGCTGCTGATGGCCGGGTAGAGAGACCCGCCGGGGAGGCGCACCGTCCCGCGCCCTCCCCGGCGGATTTCCAGTTCCGACCTGTCCCGTCCCCTGGAAGTCCTGCAATTAACCTCCTTTTGACTTGACGGTCTCCTGTGCCTGTTGTATAATTTATATAAATATTAGGGGAGGCATTTTTATAAGGTTGTTATTTTCGATGCACCGCACTGTAAAATCCATGGAAATGAGGTGATCTCGTTGGTCAAATATGATGGAAAACTGTCTGAATATGACCTGTTTCTAGAACTGGAGGCATTTTCCGAGGGCCGAAGCTGCCACGCATGGCGCTGTTTTGGCGCGCATCCCTGCCAGAAGGACGGGCAGGAGGGCTATCTCTTCCGGGTCTGGGCCCCCAACGCCAAGCAGGTCTGTGTTTTTGGTGATTTTAACGGATGGGATGACACCGCCGCCCCACTGGAAAAGCTGGAGGGCGGCATCTGGGAGGGCTTTCTGCCCGGCCTGAAGCGCTATGATACATACAAATATGCCATCCACACCGCCGACGGAACGGTGACGGCCAAGGCCGACCCGTACGCCTTCCATGCCGAGACCCGCCCCGGAAATGCGTCCAAGCTCTATGAGCTGGACGAGTACCCCTGGGGGGATGCCGGCTGGATGGACTACCGGGCTAAAAATCCACCTTACCGCCGGCCCATGAACATCTACGAATGTCATCTGGGCTCCTGGCGCCGCACCGGCGAGGGGGAGTTTCTCTCCTACCGGGACACCGCTCACTATCTGGTTCCCTATGTCAAGGAGATGGGCTACACCCATGTGGAGCTGCTCCCCGTTATGGAGCACCCCCTGGACGCCTCCTGGGGCTACCAGGTCACCGGCTATTTTGCGGCCACCAGCCGCTTCGGCACGCCGGATGATCTGAAATACCTCATCGATCAGCTCCACCAGGCCGGAGTGGGTGTCATTCTGGACTGGGTCCCCGCCCACTTCCCCCGGGACGCCTTCGGTCTGTACCACTTCGACGGCACCCCGACCTACGAATACGCTGATCCCCGGAAGGGGGAGCACCCCGATTGGGGCACCCAGGTGTTTGACCTGGGCCGGAACGAGGTCCGTTCCTTCCTCTTCTCCAACGCCATGTTCTGGCTGGAGGAGTACCACGCCGATGGGCTGCGGGTGGACGCCGTCTCCTCCATGCTCTACCTGGACTACGGGCGTCAGGACGGGGCCTGGATGCCCAACATCCACGGCGGCAAGGAAAACCTGGAGGCCATCGAGTTCTTCCAGAAGCTGAATACCACTATCTTCGCGGCCCATCCCGATGTGCTGATGATCGCCGAGGAGTCCACCGCCTGGCCCAAGGTCACCTACCCTGTGGACGAGGGGGGTCTGGGCTTCAACTTCAAGTGGAACATGGGCTGGATGAACGACATCTGCCACTACATCAAGCTGGATCCCTATTTCCGCCAGTTCAACCACCGGGACATCACCTTCTCCCTGATGTACGCCTTCTCGGAGAACTATATTCTTCCCCTGTCCCATGACGAGGTCGTCCACATGAAGGGCTCCTTCCTGGGGAAAATGCCCGGGGAAAACAACGAGAAGTTCGCCGGTGTCCGCGCCTTCTACGCCTATATGCTCACCCATCCGGGCAAAAAACTGTCCTTCATGGGGGCGGAGCTGGGCCAGTGGAATGAGTGGCATTACGAGTACTCCCTGGACTGGCACCTCCTCCAGTATGAGCCCCACCGCCAGATCCACAAATTCTTCCAGGCGGCCAACGCCTTCTACCTGGCTGAGCCCGCCCTCTGGGAGCAGGATGACTCCTGGCAGGGCTTCCAGTGGCTGTGTGCCGACGACCATACCGCCAACACCGTCGCCTTTCTCCGCTGGGACCGGGAGGGCCGCCCCCTCATCGTGGTGTGCAATTTCTCCCCCATCCACCGCAAGGGCTACTATGTGGGCGCTCCCTTCCCGGGCACCTGGGCCCCGGTGCTCAACACCGATGCAGCGGAGTTTGGCGGCTCCGGCCTGGGAGACACCGCCCCCCTCAAAACGGTCAGCACCCCCTGTCACGACCAGGAGCAGGCCCTCTCCATCGACCTGCCCCCCATGTCCGTGATGGTGTACCGCTGCATCCGCCGCAGTCCGGTCCGCAAGAAAAAGGCTGGGGAGAAGGCGCCGGAGAAGAAGAGCGCATCCAAGTCCGGGACGGGCAAAACCGCCGCCGCAAAAACCGCCGCCGCAAAAACCGCCGCCCGCAGATCAAAGGCCGCAGCGCGGCCCGGGCGCAAATCCAAGACCGATCAGGCGTGAACCTCTCGCCTGTGGTTTTTACCGCAGATCCAGCGGTCTACATTACATCAGAGGTGAAGGACAATGAAAAAAGAAGTTGTGGCCATGCTGTTGGCAGGCGGCCAGGGCAGCCGTCTCTACGCCCTTACCAGCCATGTGGCCAAGCCCGCCGTCCCCTTTGGCGGGAAGTACCGTATCATCGATTTCCCCCTCTCCAACTGTGTCAACTCCGGGATCGACACAGTGGGCGTGCTGACCCAGTACCGCCCTCTGGAGCTGAACAGCTATATTGGCTCTGGCCAGCCCTGGGACCTGGACCGGTCCGACGGCGGCGTCCATATCCTGCCCCCCTATATGCGGGAGGGTGACCAGGGTACCTGGTACAAGGGAACTGCCAACGCGATCTACCAGAATATCGGCTTTCTGGACCTGTATGATCCGGAATATGTGGTCATCCTGTCCGGCGACCATATCTACAAGATGGATTACACCGATATGCTGGACCTGCATAAGAAGAGCGGCGCGGCCTGCACCATCTCCGTGCTGGAGGTCACCATGGAGGAGGCCACCCGCTTCGGCATCATGAACGTGGACGAGAACGATCAGGTCTATGAATTTGAGGAGAAGCCCAAGCAGCCCAAGAGCAACCTGGCCTCCATGGGCATCTATGTATTCACCTGGTCCAAGCTGCGCCGTTACCTCATCGAGGACGAGGCAAATCCCGACTCCTCCAATGACTTCGGCAAAAACATCATCCCCGCGATGCTGGGGGCCGGGGAGAAGCTGATGGCCTACCGCTTCCACGGCTATTGGAAGGACGTGGGCACCATCAATTCCCTGTGGGACGCCAATATGGATATGCTGGCGCCCAACAGCGAAAGCGGCATCAACCTCTATGATACCAGCTGGCCCATCTACGCCCGCACCCCCATCCGCCCGCCCCATGTCACCGGCCCCAATGCCCAGATCTCTCACTCCCTGGTCACCGGCGGCTGTCAGGTGGACGGCTCAGTGGAGAACTCGGTGCTGTTCCACTCAGTCACGGTGGAGGAGGGCGCTGACGTGCAGTATTCCATCCTCATGCCTGGCGCCGTGGTAAAGAAGAGCGCTGTGGTGGCCTATGCCATCGTGGCAGAGGGCGCGGTCATTGAGGCCGAGGCCACCGTGGGCGCGCCGCCCTCAGAGGATCCTGACTGGGGGATCGCCGTAGTGGCCGGCGGTGTCAATGTGGGAGAAAAGGCCGTGGTCAAGCCCAGCGCCATGGTCCGGAAAAATGTGAAGGGAGGTGAGCAGGTATGAACGATCTTCACGGAATCGTGTTCGCGTGCCGCTCTGACGCCAACCTGGGCGAGCTGACCCGCCCCCGCAACACCTGCTCTCTGCCGTTCGGCGGCCGCTACCGCCTGATCGACTTTATGCTGTCCAACTATGTCAACGCCGGCATCACTGACGTGGGCGTCATCGTCCACCAGAGTTATCAGTCTCTTCTGGATCATGTGGGCTCCGGAAAGGACTGGGACTTGTCCCGCAAGCACGGCGGCCTGCGGATCCTCCCCCCCTTCGGCTATGCGGAGCGTGGCGGCGAGTACCGGGGCAACATGGACGCGCTCTCCGGGGTGGCCGATTACCTGGAAAATATCCGTCAGGACTATGTGATCCTGGCCTGGGGCGATATGGCGGTCAATCTGCCGGTGGCTGAGGTGTTTCAGCAGCATCTGGACAGCGGTGCCGATGTGACGATGGTCTGCACCCCCAGTCTGAAGGGCGCGCCCCGCTTCTCTGAGTATGTGGAGGTGGATGATGCCGGCCGGGTGACCGACCTGTCCGTCCATCCCGTCACTGCCGGCAGCACCCTGGAGAGCCTGGAGATCTATGTCCTCTCCAAAAAACTGCTGCTGGATATGGTGGACTACTGCTCCGCCCACGACATCGTGAATTTCAGCCGCGGCGTCCTTCAGCCCCGGCTCAAGACCTTAAAGCTGATGTCCTATGTCCACCAGGGCTACGTGGCCCGCTTCCAGTCGGTCAGCGGCTACTTCCAGCGCTCTATGGACCTGCTGGAGCCCGCCGTCCGGGATGAGCTGTTCAACCCTGACCGCCCCATCCGCACCAAGGACCGCTCCAACCCCTCTACCTACTACGGTCCCGACTCCCGCTCCGTCCATTCTCTGGTGGCGGACGGCTGCCTCATCGAGGGCGAGGTGGAAAACTCCATCATCTCCCGTGGGGTCATCATCGAGAAGGGCGCCCGGGTGTGCGACAGTGTCCTGATGCAGGGCACTGTGGTCAGAAGCGGCGCTTCTCTGGCCTATGTCATTGCAGATAAGAACGTCACGATCAATCAGGACCGGATGCTCATGGGTCATCTGACCTATCCTCTGGCCATCGCCAAGGAGTCCGTGGTCTGATCCTGTGCTCCCGCCGGAGCGCCGTGCTGCGGCACGACGCTCCGGCTTCCAACTCATTTTGTGCTTGTGGAAAGGGGACTTATTATGAAGATCCTGTTTGCCGCCTCCGAGGCGGTGCCCTTTATCAAAACCGGCGGTCTGGCCGATGTGGCCGGCTCTCTGCCCAAGGCCCTGGCCCAGGCAGGGCACGAGGTCAAGGTCATCCTCCCCCTCTATGAGGGCATCGGGGACCAGTGGCGCAGCCAGATGACCTTTTTAAAATACTTCAATGTGACGCTCTCCTGGCGTCAGGTCTACTGCGGCCTGTTCCAGCTGGAGCGGGAGGGCGTCACCTACTGGTTCGTGGACAACGAGTATTACTTCAAGCGCTGGCAGATCTACGGCCACTTTGATGACTGCGAGCGCTTCGCATACTTCTCCCGCGCCGTGGTGGAGACGCCGGGCCAGCTGGACTGGTCCCCGGACATCATCCACTGCAACGACTGGCAGACCGCACTGATCCCCGTCTATCTGCTGGAGGACAAATACCGCATCCCCCAGCTGAACCACGTCAAGACCGTGTTCACCATCCACAATGTGGAGTATCAGGGCCGCTACGGCGATCAGGTGCTGGAGGACGTGGTGGGCCTGGGCCGCAACTACTTCAACGAGGGGATGCTGGCCCACCAGGGGGACGTGAATCTGATGAAGGGCGCTATCATGGCCTCCACCTATGTCACCACGGTCTCGCCCACCTACGCCCAGGAACTGCGCCTGCCCTTCTATGCCCACGGCATGGACGGCGTCATCAACCAGCAGAGCGGCAAGCTCCAGGGGATCCTGAACGGCATCGATATGGCTCTATATGATCCCTCGGCCATGCCTGATCTGGCCGCCAACTTTACCCCTGCGGCCCCTGCCAAGGGTAAGACCGCCTGTAAGCTGGCCCTCCAGCGTAAGGTGGGCCTGCGGGAGGATGAGTCCGCCCCCATCATTGCCTGTGTCTCCCGACTGGTGGGACACAAGGGCTTCTCTCTGGTCACAGACGTCCTCCATCAGATCATGGAGATGGATGTGCAGATGGTGGTGCTGGGCACCGGCGACTGGCAGTATGAGGAGGCGTTCCGGAGCGCCCAGCGCCAGTATCCCGGCCGCTTCTCCGCTCAGATCACCTACTCCGGCCCTCTGTCCAACATGATCTACGCCGGCGCAGATCTGTTCCTCATGCCCTCCATCAGCGAGCCGTGCGGCCTGAGCCAGATGATCGCCATGCGCTTCGGCACGGTCCCCATCGTCCGGGAGACCGGCGGACTGAAGGACACCGTCCTGCCCTACAACAAGTTTACCGGCGAGGGCCGGGGCTTCACCTTCTCCGACATCAACGCAGGAGATATGCTCTGGGTCATCCGGGAGGCGGTGGACCTCTACTACAACAACAAGGAGGCTTGGCGCGGCCTCCAGAAGGCCGGCATGACCGCCGACTTCAGCTGGGACCATTCCGCCCAGGAGTATCTGGACATCTATCAGCGCATCTCCGGCTGAGGCCGGCAGGTCCCGCTGCCGCAGAGCCCTCCGCATCAGGCGGAGGGCTCTGTTTTTCTCCCCGCGGGCCGGCCGCCGGGGATTAAGCCCCCGCTAGAGGCGGATCTTCCGACTTTTTTTCGCTCAGGCGGCCGCTTGCCCCGCTATGTCAAAAAACAGGACAAAAAAGTAGAGAAAACCGTGGATATTCCTTGGATTTGCGCCGTTCTTCGCATTGACGCTCCAGGGGAAATCTGGTACAATAGCAAACAGGTCCGGGAGACAGTCTGGATTTCTGTTCCGGGCCCTCTATTTTGTCAGTTTATGATCACAAAGAATGAAACGGGGGCAATAAAATGGCTGAATACAGTAAAGCCCAGCTTACCGAGATGATAGTCGGAAAACTCCACCGCAACTTTGGACGCGATGTGGAGGACGCCAGTCCCAATCACATCTTTAAGGCCTGCGCCTTGGTGCTGCGTGACATCATGTCCGCCCACCAGATGGAGACTGGAAACCGTGTCTGGGAGGATCAGCAGCGGCAGGTCCACTACCTGTCTATGGAATTTCTCATGGGCCGCTCTCTGGAGAAGAACGCCTATAATCTGGGTCTGCTGGACACCTTGAAGGAGGCGCTGGAGGACCTTGGGTACTCCGCTTCCGACCTCTTTGAGAAGGAGCCCGACGCCGGTCTGGGCAACGGCGGTCTGGGCCGCCTGGCCGCCTGTTATCTGGAGTCCATGACCACCCTGGAGATCCCGGCCACCGGCTATACCATCTGCTATGAACTGGGTATCTTCAAGCAGAAGATCGTGGACGGCCGCCAGGTGGAGCAGGCCGACAACTGGCTGGGCCTGGGCGACGCCTGGCTCATCCCCAAGATGGATGAGACCGAGGAGGTCCGTTTCGGCGGCCGCGTGGTGGACCACTGGGACGAGCGCGGGGTGAACCACCCGGAGCACGTGGGCTACACCACCGTTCTGGCCATTCCCCGGGACATGGAGATCGCCGGCTATCAGACCAAGCACACCAATACCCTGCGTCTCTGGGACGCCAAGAGCCCTGTTCCCGTGGATATGTCCTACTACTCCAAGGGCGAGTATCTCAAGGCAGTGGAGCAGCAGGCTATGGCCGAGGTCATCGCCAAGGTGCTCTATCCGGATGATAACCACTATGAGGGCAAGTCTCTGCGCCTGAAGCAGCAGTATTTCTTTGTCTCCGCCACGGTTCAGTCCATCGTGCGCAAGCACCGCGCCCAGTACGGCACCCTGCGTAATTTCCATGAGAAGCACGTCCTCCAGATCAACGACACCCACCCCACTCTGGTCATCCCTGAGCTGATGCGCATCCTGATGGATGTGGAGGGATACAGCTGGAACGACGCCTGGAATATCGTCACCAAGTCGGTGGCCTACACCAACCACACCGTCCTGGCCGAGGCGCTGGAGCGCTGGCCCCAGGGCCTGATCGAGAGCCTCCTGCCCCGGATCTGGCAGATCCTGAAGGAGATCGCCGCCCGCTACCAGCGCCAGCTGGAGGAGCGCTTCCCCGGAGACCAGGAGAAGGTCTCCAAAATGGCCATCATCTGGAACGGCGAGGTCCGGATGGCCAACCTGTGTGTGTGCGCCTGCTACGCCGTCAACGGCGTCTCCGCCCTCCACTCGGATATTTTGAAGCAGGATGTGTTCCATGACGCCTACACCATGCGCCCGGAGCAGTTCAAGAACGTCACCAACGGCGTGGACCACCGCCGCTGGCTGTCTCAGATCAACCCCAAGCTGGACGCTCTGGTGCGGGAGTGCGCCGGCGGGGACGACTACCTCCTGCACCCCGACGCCATCCGCGGGCTGGAGAAGTACAAGAACGACAAGTCCGTTCTGGACCGTCTGGAGGCCATCAAGCGGGAGAACAAGCGCCGTTTCGCCGCCTATGTGGCCCGGGAGACTGGCGTGGTGCTGAATACCGACGCCATTTTCGACGTCCAGGTAAAGCGCCTCCACGAGTACAAGCGCCAGCTGCTCAACGTCCTGCACATCATCCACCTGTATGATCAGCTGCGGGATAATCCCAACATGGACTTCACACCCCAGACCTTCCTCTTCGGTGCGAAGGCGGCCCCCGGTTATCATGTGGCCAAGAAGATCATCCAGCTCATCAACTCTCTGGCGGCTCAGATCGCCGCCGACCCGATCTGCAAGGATAAGCTCCAGGTGGTCTTTTTGGAGAATTACCGGGTCTCCCTGGCCGAACGCCTGATGCCCGCCAGCGAGCTCAGCGAGCAGATCTCCACCGCCGGCAAGGAGGCCAGCGGCACCGGCAACATGAAGTTTATGATGAACGGCGCTCTGACCATCGGCACCCTGGACGGCGCCAACGTGGAGATGCACCAGCAGCTGGGGGACGAGAACATCTTCCTCTTCGGCCTCACCGCCGGCCAGGT
>JBMNQB010000020.1:0-33118 GCA_050943915.1 Lawsonibacter sp. | reverse complement strand
TTCCTCCCGGTGAACGCACCCCAGGAATGTAAAATTCCAAAACCATAATGGAAATGCCGACCGCCATCTCAATGCCTGTGCGCTGAGATGGCGGCCTTTTTATACGCCGGGAGATTTTACGGTTACGGTGGGCCGCCGCAAACAGGAGCCCCCCGCCCTTCACAGAGTGGACAGGACTGCGCCGATTTCCCCGTCGATGCAGATAGCCCGCTTCTGCAGCTCTTTGGGGCAGAATGCATCCGCCAGATTGACGCAGACATAACAGGACGCGGGGTTCTGCGCGGCCAGTTCCCAGAAGGGGTATTTGATGATGGCCGGCGTATTGCCGCCCACGCCCAGCTCCAGATACACCACCCGCATCCCATCGTGACGCCGCAGGAAGTCCTGATACCGCCCGGCCGCGGCGTACCAGCCCTCGTCCTGGACGAAGGTGCTGTCGCACCGCAGGTTCATGGTCATGGGCCCGCCGCAGACCGGACAGCGAGGAACAAGCTCTGTGGGGACCCGCATCTCCCGCTGCTCCGCCACCATGTGCCGAACGGTTTCCTCATTGTCCCAGGTCTTTTGACAGCATGGCTCCGAGCATTGCCACAGGCCGTAGTCCCCCTGGGTATAAAAGAGCCGCTTTTTGTCAAAGCCGGCCAGCTGAAATTGGTGGTCCACATTGGTGGTCAGGACAAAGTAATCCTTGTCACGGACCAGTTTCAGCAGTTCATCATAAACGGGCTTGGGGGCTTTCTCGTATCGGTTTATCATAATATGGCGACTCCACCATGCCCAATACTCCTCAAGCGTTTCAAAGGGATAAAAGCCGCCGGAGTACATATCTTGAATGTTGTATTTCTCAATGAAATCCCCGAAATGCTTCACGAATCGCTCTCCGGAATAGGTCAGCCCCGCAGCGGTTGACAGGCCAGAGCCCGCCCCGATCACCACGGCTTCGGCGTCCGCCAGAGCCAAGCGCAGCCGTTTGATGTTATCCGAGCAGGTTTCGGTAGATGTCCGCGTCAAGATCCTTGAAAACATTGAAAACCACCTTTCTCACCGTAGTCGGTGCTTGCAGAAACTCTCTGACCGTCTGAACAGCGATCCGGGCGGCTTCTTGATTGGGAAAGTGAAATTCACCGGTGGAGATACAGCAGAACGCCACACTTTGCAGCTCATGTTCCGATGCAAGGTTTAAACAGGAGCGGTAGCAGGAGGCCAGCAGCTCCCGGTCCTGCGGAGTAACGCGCCCGTGGATGATGGGCCCCACCGTGTGGAGGATATATTTGGCGGGAAGGTTGTAGCCGCCGGTCAGCTTGGCCTGCCCGGTGGGTTCCGGGCGGCCCTGAGCGTTCATCAGCTGATGGCACTCGTCCCGGAGCTGAAGCCCCGAGGCCGAGTGGATGGCGTTGTCGATGCAGCCGTGGCAAGGAACGAAACAGCCCAACAGTCGGTCATTGTCCGCGTCTACGATGGCATCGGCTTTCAGCCGGGTGATGTCCCCCTGCCAGACAGCGATACCGGGATGACCGGGACGATCCGGGAGTGCGTCGGCCTCCACCACGCCCTTTTCCTCCCGTTCCGCCGAGAGCAAAGCGTCCTGCACCGCAAGGAACGATGGGTCCAGAGGCATAGGCGGACGCACATTCATCAGACTGCGGAGCAATCTCCGCTGAGACAGTTCATCCTGGGGGAAGGCCCTGGCCTGCTCCTGGTAGGCGGGCATCTCTTTGAGAAGAATATCGATCAAATATTGAATTTGCCGGTCACGGTCCATAATGGGTCCTCCCTTACCGCTCAAATCAGGCCGCCACGCAATGATACGGGGCGGCCCTGGTTGATCTTCCGGTATCCCCATGCCTTACGGCTCGCGGACTATACCGCCGGTGGGGACTTTCACCCCGCCCCGAAGATCGGTATGGATTTTTCAGGATTACAGGTCGTATACCTGGGGAGGATTGCCGGAGAAGTCGGCAATCACGGCGTGGGCATCGGCCAGATAGAACACCTCAAAGATCGGGTTGTCGGCAGTCTGATACTGGCCCTTGACGATGGGGTTCTGGATGCACATTTCCTTGACCGGCATATTGTTCTCAAAGACCGCCTTGCCGTTCAGACGAATCCAGGCATACGCAGGGCTGGACACGGAAACCTCCACATAAGGGTTGGCCTGCATATCCTTGTAGACGTCCTTCTGGTTGTTGGTGCAGAACCACAGCTTGCCGTCCTTTTCACCGGCGAACATGAAGGGGCGGCACTTGGCCTTCCCATCCCGGCCCACGGTGGCGAGGTACTGCACGGGGTTCTCCTGCAAAAACTTCACAACTTCGTTCATGATCGTTACCTCCTGATAAAATGCTTTCGGTTCAGGCTTGTCATTTCTGCCTTGCGTGCTTATAATAAGCCTATCAGTTGCTACTGTAAAGTAAGCACTTTATTGTGCCGTAGTTACCAAAAGGATACTATTGGAGGTGCGATCAGATGGAGACAGGAAACAGCCTGCCGGCCTGCCCGGTGGAGACCACCCTCATGCTCATCGGCGACAAGTGGAAGGTCCTCATCCTGCGGGACCTGATGCCGGGGACCCGGCGGTTCGGAGAACTCAAGAAGTCCATTGGGAGCGTGTCTCAGAAGGTGCTGACCGCCCAGCTCCGGGATATGGAGGCGAAGGGGCTGGTCAGCCGGAAGGTGTACGCCGAGGTGCCGCCCAGGGTGGAGTACAGCCTGACCGATCTGGGCAGGAGCCTGAAGCCCATTCTGGACGCCATGTGGGCTTGGGGAGAAGTCTATCAGGCGCAGAAGCGATAAAAAACGGAGCAGACCGAAGTGCATTCGATCTACTCCGTTTTTTCAGCCCCGCACGCCCATCTCATAGGCCTTTTTCATATCCGCATGGAAGTGGCCAACAAGTACGGGATGATCCAGCCTGGACAGTCCAACACACAGGCAGTGCGGGCGGTGTTTGTCATTGACCCCAACGGCGTGGTGCGGACCATCCTGTATTATCCGCTGTCCACGGGCCGCAACTTTGATGAGATCAAGCGCATCATTCTGGCACTCCAGAAAGCGGATGCCGACGCCTGCGCCACTCCGGCCGACTGGCGGCCCGGAGACGATGTCATTGTGCCCACCGCCGGCAGTTGCGGCGTGGCCAGGGAGCGTATGGAGAACCAGAGCGAGGACCAGTACTGTCTGGATTGGTTCCTGTGCTTCCGCAAGGAGTCCAACTGACAGGCCCCTTTGAAAACATGCACAACACAGCCCGCGGCGTAAGGTCTCGCCGCGGGCTGTGCTGGCACTTGGGTAGTTTGATTGAATCATCGAGTTTCCAAACGTAAAACACCCCGATACTCAAGGGAGTATCGGGGTGTTTTTTGCCTATTAAGCGCTGAATTGGTGTAAATTTGGTGTAAATCAGCCACACCACTCACAGAAAATCCAGCAATTTCAAGGGTTATCGGCTACCTCTTAGTACATTCCGCCCTTACGGACCACTCTTTGTGTCGGCATCACATTTTCAATAAATATCGCAAAAAATCAATTTATTTTCTAAAAATAGCGAACTATTTAGAATATTTTTGCAAAATACCGATTTCCGATCCACTCCGTAACTCTCCTTAAATCTACAGAAGTTTACGGGCAAAGTGTGTAAGCTGTGTGTAAGCTATGTGCAAACACAAGGATGAAAAAATGCAGTGATTACAAGGCCTGCGCGATCTGTCGGAAGGCCCGCTCCGCAGATTCAAAGTCGCTATGTGTGTAAACATCCAGCGTCACGCTGGCCGTCGAGTGGCCCATGAGGTATTGCAGACTTTTCACGTCCAGCATAGCCTGCTGTGCGTTGGTACAGAAGGTATGTCGCAATACATGTGGAGTGACCGCAGGAAGCGTTTTCCCATACATCTTGACATACTTTCTTTGCATCCCTCTCATATAATTCTCTAGGTGCATAGCGACCTTAGGTCGGGCATCTTTATCCAGAAACAGGAACCCACTGTACCCATCCACTATCATCTCCACCTTTGGGTTACCACGGCGCTCCATCACCCTGCGAAAGGCCATATAGACTGCATCTGTCATAGGGATGCTGCGGTTTCCGCTGCTGGTTTTTGGCGGTGCCACAAAATACGGCTTGTCTGCTGTGCGACAGAGTTGCTTACGAATGTGGATACAGCGCCGGTCAAAATCGACATCTGCACGAGTCAGTCCATACAACTCGCTCACTCGCAGCCCTGTGCCCAGCAGAATGACAATATCATCGTAATAATTATCTTTGCCATAATCACGGATAAACTGCAAATACCGTTCCTGTTGGGCCTTGGTGAGCGCGCTACGGACATAGGCATCCTTGGGGATCACATCAGACAATTTGAATTTGAACGGATTCTTACGAATCATGTCATCATCTACTGCCATTTCAAAGGCTGGCCGGAGAACACTTTGAATGATCCCAATGGTATTCTGCTTGAGCCCGGCATCATGCAGGGCCACGAACCAACCTTTTCCATCAGAGAGTTTGACGCTTCTGATCTTTCTCTGCCCGAAAGGGTCAGCATGAATCCGTTTGATTGCCGTGCCATAGGCTCGCATGGAGTTTTCCTTTAAGCCACGCCTTAAATTCATATACCGATCTACCAGCTCTGCAACTGTGATTTCACCACCGGCGTAGTCGATGCCATCCAGTATGTCCTTTTGGATCTCCTCTTCCTTTTTGCGAAGTGCTTCCAAGGTCGGTTCATAGATGTAATACCATTTTTTATCCCCATTCCTGTGATAGCGATAGAAATAGGTCCCATTAGGACGTTGGCCTTCCCCGGAACGAAAGATCCGGCCCTTTTTATCTTTGCGCTTTTCGGACAATTCTTCGCTCCTTTCCGCCGGAAAGCGCTTAACATAGCATATCTGAATCATACACTATCTTCCGCCGTTTTCCAAGCTCAAACCGAGAATGCAGACTCCAAATATTTCTCGAATGCTTTTCTCTTGATCAACCGCTTGCTCCCATTCCAGAGTACAAACGGACAATTCTCATCATTGGTCATATCCCGGAGTTTATTCACTCCGATCCCAAAGTAGGCTGCCGCTTCCTCCAGACTGAGGTTGGCTTTCTCCCAAACAGGGACTTTCTCAGACGGCATCCATCCCACCGCCTTCCTGTGACGCTAATGACGGTAATGACGGTTCTTCCCCAGCGGGGGGTATATCGTCATTTGCGTCATTACTGTCATCCATCGTTTTCTGGGAAAATGTGATTCCCCTCCGCTTACTGCTCCTGTGATTGCGATAGAGAATTCCATATTCTCTCTCCAGCCTCGCTGTCAGTGTGTTGAGTCTCCGCGTCAACGCATTGGGCTTATTTTCCAGAGTAGGCTCAATTTCCTTGACCAGACGCATCAACTCTGTTGCAGTACCCGCCCAGCAGCCATCGCCCACAATCTGAGCAATGACCTCCAATACCGGTTCGGGAGGTTCTTGTATCGTATCCAATTCCTTTCGGACCAGTTCCCAGATACAGCGTTCTCTGTTGAAGGAAAGCACATACCGCTGGCCAGGCATATCACGGACACTCTGTTCCAGGAAAACTTCATTCTTTTCCCGGTGCAGTAAAAATGCCCCATCCGCAGCCCCCAGCAGGCCGTTGGTCCCAGAAATTTGATTGAACGGATTTTCATCTTCCGTTTGCTTTCGGGTATGATGCACTACAATCAGCGCAACGTCATGTGCATCCGAAAAAGTCTTCAATGGCATGATCGTCTCATAATCGCATTTATAACTGAAAGATGTCCCAGTATCCTCACGGATCCTCTGTAAGGTGTCGATTACAATCAATCTGGTCTCCGGGTGATCAAATACAAAGTCATGAAGCTGTGGGATCAAGGCCTCTCCCCGCTGCTCTATCTGGAACAGCAGGTGCAGGTCATCCCCGGCCCAGTCCGTGCCAAACATCCTCACCAAACGTGCTTGCAGCCGTTCTCTGGTATCCTCCAATGTCATATACAGCACGGTTGACTTCCGTGTTGGCATTCCCAGAAAGGGAACTCCTTCCGCCACGCTCCAGCAAAGCTGTGTTGCAAAAAAGGATTTTCCAATTTTCGGAGTGCCGGCCAGGATATAGGTGCCGGTGGGCAGCATTCCTTCTACTACTACGGGCTTCGAGGGCAACTGCTTGTCCAGCAATTCACCCGCAGTCATAATTTCATGTTCAAACATCGTTACGAACTCCATTCATATCAAAAATCAAAACCATCTGCCATGTAATGGCCAGATTGCATCCTCACCGGTACGGATTGCTGTGTCAAAATCCTCCAATAGGCCGGATGGCATAGAAGTCAGGTTTGCATCAGGTGGGCAGATCTTCTTCGCCGTGGAGAACTGGAAATCAAAGAAGTAATTGCTTTCCTCACCGTTGAGATCTGGCTTGCCGATCCCGTCTAGTTGGAAGAGATAGCCTGGCAGCATGGTCACGGGACAGCCACAGCGTTCGTATAACCAATTTTGAAGTTGGAAACTATAATAGCCGTCCAGGATTGCCTGAAGCAGCATGATTCCATGACGATCCAGTGTCCCATAGTAAAAGGTGTTACTAGGCGTAAAGCGGATCAGTCGGCTATGGGGACTCTTCGCATGACGCACGATCCGTTCTGCCAGGGCCCAATCATCTCCAAGAAGGAGATTGCCACCGAAATGAAGATTTCTGCCGATTTCGGACAGTTCAAACCGATCACGCAACAGCTGCTCCGTTTCTGTATTCCAGCGCATATTGCGATCTCCTAAATAGTAGGCGGGATAGTAGGTGTATTCATCTGCAAAGATCCCGGACGCCCGTGCGGACTTGTTATCCTTGCCAGATTTCTTATCCAGGTGATAGGTACTGTAGTAGACCAACTTCTTGCCTCTGGCTGCATCCTGCGATTTACCCGGCATCCATACGGCTCCAAGTTTTATGGCAGCCAGCAGACAGGCTGCATTCCTGTGCAGACGATGGGTTCGCCGCCAGTTTCCCTGACCATCCTTTGGGGCCAGAAGATGCTGTCGGATTTGCGCCGCCTGATTGGGAGAGAGATGCTGAATCTGCCGCAATCCCGCCTCGGTCAAACTCAGAGAGCGGACCACATGGCGCTGCTCCGCCCGGAATATCCGTTCCTTCAGATACCCTGCCCGGACCAATTCTGTAACCACTCTGCGATTATAATCGTAATAGCCTTCCATCCACCGTACCAAAGAGATTGGAACCTCTCCGCAATATCCCACAAATAGCAACAGACGAAATCCGAACTGTCCAACTTGCAATTTCATTTTGAATACCACCTATTACAATGTATTTACGGTCTAAGGCACGGCAGCCAGCCGTGTCTTTTTCCGCATCGTTGCCTAAGCTGTTAGAATGAGAGAGTCTTGGCCTGATGTATACCTCCAAGGACCAGCGCGTCCGTGACGAAGTCCGTCAGCCGGCCTCTCATTCGCAGCGTTCGATTTATGCAGGTTGAGCCACCTCCTTGGTGCGCCCGTGTCATCAAATAGATTGGATCGGCAATGGTGGAATGGCTGGTCGCCAAAACAAATCCATGATGAGGAGCGATCAATATGAATAATGTTGTAGGGATTGATGTTTCCAAAGGAAAGAGCATGGTATCCGTTCTCCGCCCTTTTGGAGAAGTGGTAGCAAAACCATTTTCTATTGGTCACACCGGCAGTGAACTCAAGGAGCTGGCAGACTACTTGAAAAGTCTGGACGGTGAGACACGGGTAGTCATGGAGCACACCGGACGGTACTATGAGCCAGTAGCTCGTTTTCTTCATGAAGAGGGCGTCTTTGTCAGCGCAGTCAATCCGAAGCTTATCAAGGACTACGGAAACAACACCCTGCGCAAAGTGAAAACAGACAAGGCGGATTCCCGCAAGATTGCCCGGTACGGTATTGTCCCCGCAAGGGGGATGCCATGTCTCTAAGCGGCAGAGCCGCCAAGAGCCATGCAAACAACTGGGCAGAATTGCGCCAACATACACCCATGGATACGATTCGAATGCAACTGAAAACGCTGAACCGGCAGCAGAGTCTATACTCCAAGACCAAGACGATGATGAAAAATAACCTCATCGCCCTTCTTGACCAGACCTATCCCGGCGTCAACGCCCTCTTTGACAGCCCTGTCCGCGAGGATGGGTCGCAGAAGTGGGTGGACTTTGCCACGGTCTTTTGGCATGTGGACTGCGTGCGGTCCATGAGCCTTACTGCCTTTGCCGAGCGTTACCGCAAGTGGTGTAAACGGCATGGCTACAACTTCAGCCAAAGCAAAGCCGTTGAGGTCCACGCCGGAGCACAGGACCTGATCGCCATGCTCCCCAAGGACGCCCTGACCAAAACCATGGTCCGGCAGGCCATTGATGCGCTGAACGCCGTCTCTGCCTCTCTGGAACGGCTCAAGGCCGAAATGCGTACCCTGGCAGCACAGCTACCGGAATATCCTGTGGTCATGGCCATGCACGGAGTAGGAGATTCTCTCGGCCCTCAGCTTATGGCGGAGCTTGGGGATGTGACCCGGTTTACCCACCGAAACGCCATTACCGCTTTCGCGGGCGTTGACCCTGGCGCTGACCAGTCCGGCACTCACGAGGCTAAGAGCACAAGGGTTTCCAAAAGCGGGCCGCCTGAACTGCGCCGCGCCTTGTTTCTGGTCATGGACTGCCTTTTGAAAACCATGCCTCAGGATGACCCGGTGTACCGTTTCATGGACAAGAAACGAGCCGAGGGCAAACCCTATCTGGTTTACATGACAGCCGGCGCCAACAAGTTCCTGCGCATCTATTATGGCAGAGTAAAAGAATATCTGGCATCTCTGGAGGAAAATTAAGGAAGTATCCTTCCTTGTAGCAGAACTATATTGCCCATACGCTAAAAGCATCTTATGACAGAAAGAGAGCGATTAAGATGTTTTTAGACAATTTATCCACCTCCATCCTCAAATTATGTGATACTCGAAGACTCAGCTATGAAGCCGCCTCGGAACGATGCGACCTCAGTTCCAGGTACTTTGGCGACATTGCCAGAGGCAAAACCGCCCCAACAATTCTAACCTTGGAAAAACTCTGTGTTGGGTTTGCTCTGACGCCAAATGACCTGTTGATCCCCTCGGAGGTTTGGAGGGAGATGGCCTTCCGTGAGCCGATGCCGGTTACACATATCCGCTGCTTTCGATACCTCTCTGGCGTGACAGGTTTTCCCGTTTGCCCGCAATGCGGAAGGACTATGGAACGGGGGTACCAGTCCTATTGTGACCGCTGTGGACAGCGCCTTGACTGGGACAACTTCTCTAAAGCAACGATTATTCTGCCTCAGAAGTAACACGCACTGTTACTTACCCGACCATCCGGCCAGCAACCCTTACCTGCTGGCCGCTTTTGGCATGGCCTTTTTCTCTCCTCAATTTTTCTTCATTTCCCTATTGACTTTTTATTTGCAGACTTCGCACCAACCAGACCACTCCTCCACCACCTTGATCCTGTCCACACGGACCACCTTTTACAGGCTGCCCAGTCCCCCATACGCCTTTTCTCACAGCAGTAAATATCCCCAAAGAGGCTGCCTGCGCTGGCACGTATCTTTTATACCAAGCAAACCCACACGCGGTTCAGCCATCCGCCCGGAATCCCTTGCAAATCAAGGCTTTTCCATTCCAATACACCACCGAAAATGTGCAGCTTTCCCAAAACAGATTTTGGTATCGTTTTTCAGGGCTATTGTTACATGATTTCGGTGCCGTTCTTCCAGCACCCCGGATAACACTTCAACCACTCTGGGAACTGCTCCGGCGTCAGGATCCAGATGCGGGTGCTGTCGTTCTCTCCGCGGTGGCTACACTGAAAGGCCGAGCAGAGGGAAGAGGTGTCGTTGACCAGAAATGCCGCTTCCAGCACATCCTGACAGTGCTTCAGTTCCAGATTATCGTGGTCAATAAATCGGTGGCTGCGACTGATGTCATAGATATGTTCATAGACCAGCACACAGGCACGGAACTTTGGGGGGAGTGTTTCCTGATATTCCCGCCGAATGGCATTCCGCAGCAGACCGGCGAGAAATCGGGAGCGATCTCCATCTGCGCGCTTCGGCAACATCGCCGGCAGGAGCAGGGAGAGCCAGCCTTCTGTTGTGAATTCCACAGAGGTGATGTCCTTCGCTTCCCCGGATACAGATGTGGCGCTTTGACGACCAGTGAGTTCTGCGGCGGCATATTGCCGGAGTCGGATGGCTGCCGTTTCCGCAGACTGGACCGCTTCCAAGAGAACCTGTTCCTTTTTTGATTCATTCATCATGATGTCACGTCCTTTTTCTGTTTTCTGAGAAGGAAGATACATGGCCTTCGATTTTGGATCATTCCGGGTTCCTCTTGTCCAAGATTCCAGGTCATCTTCTCTGCCCCCTCATTAAAGCAGGAGAAAAAGCGGGGCAGAACACAACCCAGTTTTGAGAAATTTTTTGAGAAAATCTTTCCGCCACATTTCCTTTCATAATGAATGTAGAAATCCCCCTGCCTTTGACCACCCTCAAAACAAAAAATGACGTATAGCGTAGACTTTCCTGAACCAAGCCAGGGGCTCGATTACATTCGCTCTACGTTATACGTCATGAAAAAATAATGATGAGATAGATCTACGCTGTACGTAATATTTCTATCAAAGCACCGCCGGAAGCCGGAGTACAAATCGATTCCCGCCAGCCTGATGTTCCTCCACCCACACGCTGCCGCCGTGGACCTCCGCGATGGCCCGGACCAGGGCCAGCCCCAGGCCAGTGCCGCCCAGCTCCCGGGAGCGGGCGGTATCCACTCGGAAAAAGGGCTCAAAGACCCGCTCCCGCAGCTCCGGCGGGATGGTGGGTCCCTGGTCGGCTACGGTGATGACCATGTCGTTTCCATCCAATTCCGCACAGAGCCGTACCTGTCCGCCCTCCGGCCCGTATTTCACTGCATTTTCCACCAGATTGAACAGCGCCCGGCGGAGCAGCTCCCTGCTGCCGGTGATGGTGCCGGGAGTAGCGTTCACCAGAAGGACGGCCCCTTTTTTGCTGGCCAGAGAAGACATATCATCGGCAACTTGGTCGAGTAACTCCTGCAATTCGACTTGGTCGGTGCGGGGCACCTGTTCCAGATTGGTCAGCTTCAGCAGACTGTCCACCATGCCGGAGAGCCGGTCCACCTCGCCCTCCAGAATATCAAGAAAGGCCCCTGTGGTCTGGGGCGCAAAGTCCTGCTTCTTGCGGAACAGACCGATCCGGGTCTTGAGAACGGCCAATGGCGTGCGAAATTCGTGAGCGGCATTTTGGGAGAAGCTGCGCTGCATGATAAAGGCCCGGCTCAGCCGCTGGGACAGCTCCTGAAAGGACTGCGCCAGCTGTGTCACCTCGTCCCTGCGGTCCGGGATGGACAGGGGCCGATCCAGGTCCTTGGCAGTCCGATGTTGAATTTGCGTATTCAGGTCCTTCAGCGGCGCAAGAGCATGGCCCACCAGCAGGTAGATCAGCAAAAGTCCCATCGCCAGGATTGCGGCGGTGGCCAGCAGACTTTGGGTGTGGAAGATCCGCTGGGCCTGCTGGATCGCTGGTGCTGCCGGAGCAATGAGCGCGGGCTCCCCATCAATTACGGTGCCGGGAACGGTTTGAGCTGGTTCCAGAGGGACGGCAGTGATGGTGTCCGCCAGTTGGATGGCAGACAGATTGCTGGTCACAGCCAGAGCAGCACAGCACAATGTCAGCAGCAGGGCACACAAGAGTGTGATACGCAGCCGCAGGGAACGAAAGGGTTTCATAGCGTCTCCTTTTCCATCAGGCGATACCCCTGACCGACCTTCGTTTGGATGGGGTCATCACCCAGAGCATCCCGTAATTTTTTCCGCAGGGAGGAGATATGCATCCGAACGACATTGCTGAAGGGGTTGGCGTCCGACTCCAGTACATGCTCCATCAGCTCCTCCTGACTGACCCAGCGGTCCCGGTGGAGCATCAGGTGTTCCAGAATGGCGAACTCTCTGGGGGTCAGCTCCAGCGTTTTCCCGCCAGCGGAGATGGCGCGGGAAGCGGCGTCCAGCGTCAGACTGCCCACAGTAAGTACCGTGTTTCGGGAAACAAACTCCCGGCGCAGCAGGCTGCGGACCCGGGCTTCCAGTTCCTCCAGGGCAAAGGGTTTGATGAGATAGTCATCTGCGCCCAGATCCAGACCTGCCACCCGGTCGGATAACTCTGCCCTGGCCGACAGGATCAGCACCCGCAGCTCCGGATGTTCTACACGCACAGCCCGCAGCAGGTCCAGCCCGTCCATGCCGGGCAGGTTCAGGTCCAAAATCAGCAGGTCGAAGGACTCGCTCAGGAGCAGGTCATAAGCCTCCGCTCCGTCATAGCACCGCTCCACCGTGTATTTTTCAAGTTCCAGATCCTCCGCAATGCCGTCGCACAACAGCTTTTCATCCTCGACCACCAGAATACGCATCATCAGCCCTCCTCCGCATGATATACCATGATAACAGAAACCTGTAAATTTTTCATCAATCCGCCTTGATGAAAAATTTACACCGTATTTGTTATACTCCCTCCTGTTCCATTAGAACAAGGAGGTTTTATTGATGAAATTTTGGACGAAGAAGCGGGCGGTGGCTCTGGGTCTGGCTGCTGTCATGACGCTTTCCCTGGCTGCCTGCGGCGAAAAGGCGCCCAGCTTGGAGGAAGTGGAGCAGGCCATCGAGGCCGGCACGCTCACCGTGGAGGACGCTCTGGACAAGGGCTGGGTGGATCAGGCGTGGGTGGATGCTTATCAGGAAGAAAGCTCTGTGCCAGCCGCAAATAAGATCAAAGCCAACCGGGTGGGGGAGTTTACTACAACGACCCTGTCCGGCGAAGCCTTTACCCGGGAGGACCTGGGGGATGTGCTCCTGTTCGCCTTTGTGGACCCGGCCAGTGAGGATGCGGGGGCATTTTATGACGCAATGACAGCGGCGTGGAATGGCGTGCAGGAGGCTGGGGCCGGGATGGTACTCTGCCTCAAAGGGGAAGACGAGAGCGGACGGTTTGCAGACGCCCCCTTCCCGGTGATCCGCTATAATGACTCCCTCAAGGAGGCGCTGGGGAACAACAGCGGCATGGTGGAGGACAAGGACGTGCCCAACACGGCCTCCTGGTATGTCAACGGCTCCTTCCTGTCTGCATGGATGATGACGCTGGATGCCGAAGAACTTCCCGAGGACGCAGCGGCCTTCGTTGCCATGGGGCAGGAGGGGAGCACTGGGGATAATGTGCCATCTGACAGTGGTGCAGCCTCATCTCAGAACAGTCAGGAAGATTCTGCTTCTGGAAACGGAACCAGTGGAGCGAATACCCCGATATCCAGTGTTGGGAACAACAGTCAGAGCACGGTGCCCAGCAATGGCGCAGCCTCTATGATCCCTATGGGTTGAGCGGCATGAGAAAGATGACGATGTTCTGCATGCTGGCAGCCCTGCTGATGATGGGCCTTGGCCTATGGCGGGGCGAGGGGGCAACAGTCCTCTCCAAGGGGATCAATCTGTGCATGGAGTGTGTGGGCATTGGCTAAGAACAGACATCGCTGGAAGATCCAGCTGGGCGCGACGCTGGCCACCAACCCCTTCTTTCTGAACTTCTTTCAGGGGAAGATCTCTCGTGGAAAGCTGAAAGGGGTCTGCGTCCCTGGACTGAACTGCTACTCCTGTCCGGCTGCGGCGGCCTCCTGTCCCATCGGGGCAGTCCAGGCCGTGATCGGCTCCTCCAAATTCCATTTTGCCTACTATGTGGTAGGTTTCCTGCTCTTCATCGGCGTTCTGCTGGGCCGGGTGGTATGTGGCTTTCTGTGCCCGTTTGGCTGGTTTCAGGAGCTGCTCCACAAAATCCCCACAAAAAAATTCAGCACAAAGCGGTTCCATATCCTTACTTATCTGAAATATGTGATCCTGGTTCTTTTTGTCATCGTCCTGCCCATGACAGTGGTAAACGAGGTGGGAATGGGGGACCCCTTTTTCTGCAAGTACCTCTGTCCAGCCGGGATCTGGGAGGGCGGAATCCCACTGTCCCTGGCCGACGATGGCATCCGGGCCAGTCTGGGTTGGCTCTTCACCTGGAAGAGCTGTATCCTGCTGGGCATCGTGGTACTGTCGGTGTTCTTCTACCGGCCCTTTTGTAAATGGCTGTGCCCATTGGGGGCCTTTTACGGGCTGTGCAACAAGGTCTCGGTCTATCGGCTGGAGGTAGATCAAAACAAATGTACCTCCTGCGGCGCGTGCAGCCGGGTGTGTCAGATGGATGTGGACGTGTTCCGTACCCCCAACCACGCCGAGTGCATCCGCTGCGGGGACTGCGTGGCCACCTGCCCCCATCAGGCCATTACCAAGACCTTTTCTCTGAAAAAACAAGCGAAAAAGAAGGAGACTATACTATGATGAAAAAAGGATCATCTCTGCTGTTGGTGTTGCTCATGCTGGTGGCTGCGCTGACAGGCTGTTCCGCCGGGGAGGACAACTCCCTGGTATCCAAAACGCCCTTCCCGGAGTTCTCAGAGACGGACACCGAAGGGAACCCGGTAAGCAGCGACATCTTTGCGGACTACGACGCCACCATTGTCAACTTCTGGAACAATGGCTGCGGCACCTGCATTGAGGAGATGCCGGAGCTGGAGGAGCTGTATCACCAGTTTCAGGAGCAGAATATCAATCTCATCGGCGTAGGCACCGACTCCGGCGAGGGCGAGGAGCAGCTGGAGACTGCCCAAAACATTCTGAAGGAGAAGGGCGTCACCTATGTGAACATCTCCCCGGACCCGGAAGGCGAGTTCTACAAGGACTTTGTCTCCGAGGTCTTCAGCTATCCCACCACCTACATCGTGGACGGTGAGGGCAATATCATCGGCGCCCCCATTGTCGGAAATGTGAAAAAACAGATTGACACGGTGAATGAGCGGCTGGAGTTGATTTCCCAGTGATCATAAAGGCGGCTGTCCAAGGAGGACAGCCGCCTTTCATTGATATGCGTTATTCGGACAAAAGCCAGCTGAGCTGTACGCTGTCCCAGGAATATCGTTCCTCCAATTCTTCCTGAGCGAAATGGCACAGTTCAAATTTGGGAGACAGTCCGCGGTCTGCTGTGGCGTCAAACCAGAGCCAATGGCCATCCAGATCTGCGATATTCCACATGTGGTGCTCACTTCCATAGATCCCTGTGGCGGTATAGCAGGGGATGTCCGCCTGCTCAAAAAGCAGCTTCAGGGCAAGAGAATACCCGCCGCAGATGGCTACCCCATCCCGGAGAGCGCCGACAGCAGTCTGGGAGTCGTATGGCATGTTGGCCCGGTCGGAATAGTACCGCTGGTCATATTGAACGTATTCAGTCAGATACCGGTACAAAGTTTCTGCCTGCTCCCGCTTTGTCATGGTGTCATCGATCAGTTTTTCCGCGGCCTCGGCGGCCAGAGTTTCCGCCTGCTCCAGCAGGGTGAGACACTCCTCCATGGTCATCCCCATAGCTGGGGAATACGTGAGCTGTGTCCCGTCCTGACTAAGGGAGCAAAGGATATACCCGCCGCCTACCTGCTGCAATGCATAGCTGATCTGATCCGGGTCCATAGCGGGGTCGGTCATTCGGATGTTCAATGGCTCCGAGCCCAGATGGGCCTCCGCTGTTTCTATTAGCTCCGGGATCGTATCCACTGTGATCCCCTGCCAGTCTGCGGGGTAGTTTCCAGTCTTATGGGGCATATAGGAGATCTGGCAGGTCAGCGCCCCGTTTTCCAGTTCAGCAGTGATATCATAGGCATATTTCAGTTCTGGATGCTGGCCAATCAGTTCATAATAGAGATTCCTAAGGTCGATTTCCGGCCTCTGATCCCAGACCATCTGGGATACCTCCATGGGCAATGGCTGGCGCACCTCTGAAATTGCAGCGTAAAGCTCCTCCTGTAATTCCTTTGGGGTGGAGATGGAGAGGGGACTGGGGTCCTCTGGCTGAGGAGCTGGTCCCGGCGTTTCCGGAAGGTCCGAGTCATCCTCTGCATCAGGAGCAACCTGACTGCCGTCTGCTGAATTCTCCACCGGCGGCGTGTGATCAGGTACGCTGCTGTCCGTTCCACAGCCACTCAGAAGGGACAAAACGATTGCGGTAAGCACCAGCAGAGTCAGCGTGGTTTTCAGATGTTTGTACATACACACCTCTTGATTCATGCAGTTTGCATATCTGAATTTTGGTATTCCTTTTCATATAGGTAGACAGACATTTCCGATTTTTCTGCGGTGCACGCTACAAGCATCTGGCGTGTTTCCACACGGGAAAAGCCGTGCCGGTCATAAAACGCGGTATTGCAGGTAGAGTCCGTATAGAGATAAATGCGCTGGACGCCGCAGCCGTTCAGGTATACCTCCGCCTGCCGCAGCAGCTCCCGTCCGACCCCTGTGCCGCGGCAGGTCTGATCCACAGCAAACAGCGTCAAAACCCCGTCATACCGATGTGTGCGCCCCTCTGTCAGACTGTGGTAGATGCGGTGCATTTGATGAAAAGTTTCCGTGCTGCACCCGTATCTGCGGGATGCCGCAGTCATACGCAGCTGATGCCAGAGGGCTGCCCACAGGGAAGGCAGGTGGGAAAGAAGCCGGTATCGGCTTTTGGCATTGCACATGATGATGCCCACCGGCTTTCCGCCCCGTTCTGCTACGCAGGCAAATGTCTGCTCTGCCAGACAGCTTTGCAGATATGCGTGCTTCAGCTGTGCCAGTACCCTGGGTTCAGGCACATACTGATCCAGATGGAAGCTGTCTGAGATCAGGGACTCGATCACCGGATGATCTTGTTTTGTCAATGTGCGATAGGTGATTTCATTCATAGATTCCATTTTCATTCATGTTGTGCGGTAAACCGCTTCTAAAATTTTGACGGTATGTTCGATCCCCAGCGCACCGCTGTCCAGACAGAGGTGATAATTTTCCGCCTGCCCCATGATCTGGTC
Source organism: Lawsonibacter sp. (assembly GCA_050943915.1). Lineage (GTDB taxonomy): Bacteria > Bacillota > Clostridia > Oscillospirales > Oscillospiraceae > Lawsonibacter. The sequence continues at coordinate 16,145 of JBMNQB010000020.1, read as the reverse complement.
CGTATAGTCATTCAGATAGACAGCCCGTGCCCTGTCTGTGTCATGCAGCACCTTTTCCGCCTGTTCCGCAGGTACGCCGTACTGCGCAACGATCCGTTTCAGGCGTGTCTGCCTGTCAGCGTAGAGATAAACATGGAGCGCATCGGTTCTGTCTGACAGGATCCGATTTGCGCCCCGTCCCACCAGAATGCAGGGGCCCTGCTCTGCCAGATCCCGAATGGTGGTGGCCAGAGCCAGAAATGTCTGATCGCCCAGAGAGCGGCAAAAGGAATAGCTGTTTGACTGGAACAAATAGGAGAACTTGCGGCCCTCCTGCCGCTCCGCCTGCTCCAGAAAGGATTCGTCAAATCCGCTGCGCCTGGCGGCCTCCGCACAGAGGGCTTTATCATAAAAGGGGATGCCAAGACGCAGGGCAAGCTGTGTTCCGATTTCCCGCCCACCGCTGCCATACTGCCGGCTGATGGTGATGACAGAGTATTTCATGTTGTATCAGCCTCCCTCCGGCAGCCGATTCATATTGGCCGAGGCAATGCGCTTCATGGAGCGGATGGAGCAAAGGCACACCAGAATGGTCAGCAGATCCGCCGCAGGCTGGGTCAGGTAGATCCCTGTGACACCAAACAGCTTGGGCAGGACCAGAATGAAGGGCACATAGAACAATCCCTGTCGGATCATGGACAGAAACAGACCGTAGCCAGAAGCGCCGATGGTCTGGTAAGTGATGGTCATCATATAGCACAGACCGAAGGCCGGATAAAGTGCCACCTGAGAGATCAGCAGCCACCGTCCATAGTCCACAATGACAGGATTCTGGTTAAACAGCAGAATCAGGGGACGGGACAGCAGGATATAGGCGGCAGCTACCAGCACCGTCAGGACCAGCGAACCCTTGAGCGCAAAGCGCACCGACTGATGGAAGCGGTCTTCCTGCTTGGCGCCGAAGGCGTAAGAGGCCACCGGCTGATAGCCCTGCATAAAGCCCATGACCACATAGCAGCCGATGAGGATGAGCCGCTGGACCACGCCGTAGGCTGCAATGATGTTGTCTGCATCCGGCAGGGGTGCGGCGGCGATATTGGTGAGAGAGGATGCCACCGAAAGGCAGATCTGGATGACGGCCGTGGGGATGCCGATGACCGTGACGGTTTTGATGAGTTTCCAACTGGGGTGGAAGGAGCGCAGGTGCAGTTTGATAATAGAATGTCCGCTAAGGTAGAACCATGCCAAAATAAAGAAGGTGACAAACTGGGACACCGTTGTAGCAAGGGAGGCTCCCTCCACGCCCATGCCCAGACCCCAGTCAAACATGAATACGGGGTCCAGCACCACATTGAGCAGTGCGCCGGTGATGACGGCAATGGAGGAGATCTTTACGGAAGACTCTGCCCTCGCCGCGCAGTTCATGCTCTGGGCGGGCAGATTGGCCAGGGCCGCCACAAACATCCAGAAGGCATAGTCTTTGGCCAGCGGGAGAGATGCCTCAGAGGCGCCGAAAGCCCGCATCAGCGGTTCGATAAACATAATGCCGCCCACGCACAGTATCGCGCCGATGACGATGGACAGGCCGATGATGGTGGTAACGGTGCGGCTGGCTCCGTCCTCATCTTTTGCCCCAAGCTGCCGCCCGGCCAGAACGGCGGCTCCGGCGGCAAAGATGTTCTCGATGGATACCATGATGAGCAGAAGGGGAACGGTGACCCCCACTGCCGTCAGGGCGATGTCATCTTTCAGCATTCCGATATAGGCGGTATCCACAATGTTGTAAACTGCTTTGGCCAGCAGGGCCAGGGTGGCGGGAAGGGCCAGCTTGATGATGGCCTTTGAGGGTTTGGCTTCTCCCAGAATAGAAGCGTTCTGTTTGGCGGCCATATCACTCACCCCTCTCTGTCACGCCGTACAGCAGCACGGTCAGCAGCTTGCGGCACTGGGCATCCCGGTGGACAAACCGTTCCTCGGCGGGGATCGCGGGCGATCGGTTTTGGGCGTTGATGAAATCCTGAAATTGCCGGAACAGGTCCACCACTTCTTCTGTGGTGATGTCGGAGCGCAGGGGCAGTTGGCGCAGCAGCCGCTCCAGCGTGGATACAGTCAGGGCGTCAAACGCCTTCCGCCTTGCCAGCACCTCTTCCGCCAAAGGAGCGGGGGGCGAGATGACTGCCTCGCAGAAGATGGACTGATAGATGGGATTCTCCTGAAAAAAGGCCATGCGGGCGCTGAAATACCGCCCCAGCTGGTCCTCCGCCGAGCCGGCGTCCTCCTCCGGCAGGGCGGCGTTGAGATGTGCGGTCAGCCGCTGGAAGCACTCCTCCACACAGGCCAGATACAATTCATCCTTGTTCTCAAAATAGTGGTAGACGATCCCTTTGGAAATTCCTTGGGCGGCACAGATGGTGTTCACTGAGCTGCCGCCGTAGCCTTTTTCCGCAAATTCCGCCAGCGCACTATCCATGATCCTGCGCTGGGTCTGTTGATTCTTTTCTTCCCGTTTCATAGGTCTGCCTCCAAAAAATAATTGACCACAAGGTCTATTTTCTGCATCATAGCACAAATAGACCTTGTGGTCAATATTTGAAATGTGAACTTTTTGTGTGATAAAGAAACTGACATGGAGGCAGCGTCTGCTGGTAAAAAGGAACATAAAAAGCCCCCTGCATCCACAATAGTGAACACAGGGGGCTCATTCCATGTTAAGCGCTTCCGGACTAGTAAAGTGTGTAAATCGTGTGTAAGCTTACAGCACTTGCGCGCAAAACACTTCGAATTCTTGCGAAAAACGTGTCATCTTGCGCTTAAATCCTCAGAAAAGCAGCACTTAGAGCGATTGTTTAGTACATGCCGCCCATATCGGGGGCCGCAGGAGCGGCGGGAGCGGCAGGCTGGGGCTTATCAGCCACCAGGGACTCGGTAGTCAGCAGGGTGCTGGCGATGGAAGCGGCGTTCTCCAGCGCGGAACGGGTCACCTTGGTGGGATCCACGATACCGGCGGGGATCATGTCGCAGTAGACCTCCTTGTAGGCGTCGAAGCCGTAGCCGACCTTGCCGGACTCGCGGATCTTCTCCAACACCACAGAGCCGTCGATGCCGGCGTTGGCAGCGATCTGCTTCACGGGGGCGGTCAGGGCGCGGGCCACGATCTGGACGCCGGTCTTTTCGTCGCCCTCGCTCTCAGCCAGCAGCTTCTCCACGGCGGGGATGGCGTTCAGATAAGCGGTGCCGCCGCCGGCCACGATGCCCTCTTCCACAGCGGCACGGGTGGCGTTCAGCGCGTCCTCAATGCGCAGCTTCTTCTCCTTCATCTCCACCTCGGTGGCAGCGCCCACCTTGATGACAGCCACGCCGCCGGCCAGCTTGGCCAGGCGCTCCTGCAGCTTCTCCTTGTCGTAATCAGAGGTCGTGACCTCGATCTGACTCTTGATCTGACCCACGCGGGCCTTGATCTCCTCAGAAGAACCGGCGCCATTGACGATGGTGGTGTTCTCCTTGGTGACCTTCACCTGACGGGCCTGACCCAGCTGGCTCAGCTGAGCCTCCTTCAGCTCCAGACCCACGTCGGAGGAGATAACGGTGCCGCCGGTGAGGATAGCGATATCCTGAAGCATCTCCTTGCGGCGGTCGCCGAAGCCGGGGGCCTTGACGCACACCACGTTCAAGGTGCCGCGCAGGCGGTTGACGATCAGGGTGGACAGGGCGTCGCCCTCCACGTCCTCAGCAATGATCAGCAGCTTCTTGCCGGCCTGGACCACCTGCTCCAGCACGGGCAGCAGCTCCTGGATGTTGGAGATCTTCTTGTCGGTGATGAGGATGAGGGCGTCGTCCAGATTGGCCTCCATCTTCTCGGTGTCGGTGACCATATAGGGGGTGATGTAGCCCCGGTCGAACTGCATACCTTCCACGACCTCGGAGTAGGTCTCAGCGGTCTTGGACTCCTCAATGGTGATCACGCCGTCGTGGCCCACCTTCTCCATCGCCTCAGCGATCAGAGTGCCGATGGCCTCGTCGCCGGAGGAGACCGCGCCCACGCGGGCGATGTCGTCAGAGCCATTGACCTTCTGGCTGTTGGCCTTCATGGCCTCGATGGCGGCGGCAGTCGCCTTGGAAATACCCTTCTTCATCACCATGGGATTGGCCCCGGCGGCCAGGTTCTTCAGGCCCTCGTGGATGATGGCCTGAGCCAGCAGGGTGGCGGTGGTGGTGCCGTCGCCGGCCACATCGTTGGTCTTGGTGGAGACCTCCTTCACCAGCTGGGCACCCATGTTCTCAAAGGGGTCCTCCAGCTCGATCTCCTTGGCGATGGTGACGCCGTCGTTGGTGATCAGGGGAGCGCCGAACTTCTTATCCAGCACCACATTGCGGCCCTTGGGGCCCATGGTGATCTTTACAGTATCGGCCAGCTGGTTCACGCCCTTTTCCAGAGCCTTGCGGGCCTCCTCGCCGTAGCAAATGATCTTAGCCATAATACATTACCTCCAATTTAGAGAAAGTGTGTTAAATTAGGAATGAGGAGTTAGGAATTAGGAATTGTGGAATCCGGCTTTGCCGGACAAATTGGAATTGGCCGCCGAAGGCGGCTCATCAATTCCTCATTTCTAATTCCTAATTCCTAATTGCGATTGTGGAATTTATTCTACAATCGCGAGAATGTCGCTCTGACGAACGATGGTGACCTCGTCGCCGTCTCCCCATGAAACCATGGTTTCATGGGACCCCAGAGTGAAATTTGATCTGCGGCCGTCGAAAGTCAATTCCGCCGGCCTTCGGCGCTTGTCGCGCCGCCCCATCTGAGATGGGGCCCCAAGGTGGACGGCGTGATCCCGTCCCCCCTGGACTTACTCCACGATGGCGAGAATGTCGCTCTGACGAACGATGGTGACCTCGTCGCCGTCCACCTTGACCTGGGTACCGGCATACTTGCTGGTGATGACCTTGTCACCCACCTTCACGGTCATGGTGACTTCCTTCCCATCCACCAGTCCGCCGGGGCCGACGGCCAGCACCTCGGCAACCTCGGGCTTCTCCTTGGCGGCTCCGGTGAGGATGATGCCGCCCTTGGTGGTCTCCTCGGCCTCCACCAGCTTGACAACAACACGGTCAGCAAGGGGTTTGAGTTTCATAATGGGTTCCTCCTTATATGATGATTGGAATAAACAAGATCAGGTTTTAGCACTCTTTTTACCCAAGTGCTAATCACGAGTATCATAATACCCTTATCCTCCGGAAAAATCAAGACCCATTTCAAAAAATTTTTGAGAATCCCCGGGAGAATTTACTGTTTGTTCACAAAGGCGCGCAGAAAGTGCTAATTTCGTTCCGCTCCGTCCGCTTCCGCCACGGCTGGAGACAGTTCCCCATAGCCCCAGATCAGCGCCCGCTCCACACAGCCCTCGATCCAGGGGATCGGATACTCCTCCAGCACACACCGCTCCGGGAGCGTAGTAGATAGCCCCAGCTCCGTCAGCAGAGAGCGGTCCCTTTGGAGGGTCCACCGCTCGTCCGCCGGATCGGTGCGCAGCCAGAAGGTCTCAAACCGCTCCCGGTCATAGATGAGGACGATCTCCGCCTGACCCAGGTCGCCCTCGGGCACAAAAAGGAAGATCTTGCAGAAGGGCAGCTCCGCCGGCTTGGCGGCGATGAGTGCCTCCGTCTTGCGCAGCAGGGCGGAAAACAGGGCCTTCCGATCCTTGCCACGGGGGTGGAAAAGCCGGTGAGAGTACAGGTCCAGCTCCAGAAATTCCTCCCGGCCGTCCGCCTCGTCCGGGCGCCAGTCGGGCTGATAGTCCTCTACCACCCGCATCAGCTTCCTGAGCATCCGCCGGTAGCCCCGGAATTTTTTCACGCGATATGCCATAATGTATCTCCTATTTAACGCCGTACATGAACAGGTCGCACTTGAGCATACCATTATATAGCTTGCGCTTCTTGTCCGCCTTCTTCCCAAAGGTGCGTTCAAACTCCGTGTGGGAGGACAGCAGATACAGCTTCCAGGTCTCCGGGAACTTGGCCCACGCCTTTCCGAAGGCGCGGTACAGCTCCTCCGCCTCCCGGCGCTCCATGATCCGCTCGCCGTAGGGGGGATTGGTGACGATCCGACCGTACATCCCGCCCCAGTGGAAGGTGCGGGCGTCCGCCGCTTCAAACCTGACGATGTCGTCCACCTCGGCCAGCTCCGCGTTGCGCCGGGCCAGCTCCACCGCCTCCGGGTCCAGGTCGCCCCCCCAGATCTCATAGTCCCCGTCGAACTCCTTGTCCATGGCCTCGTCTGCGGCCCGGAGCCACAGCTCCCGGTCCACACAGGCCCACTTCTGGGCAGAAAAGCTCCGGTTCAGGCCGGGGGCCCTGTTTTTGGCGATGAGCGCGGCCTCGATGGGGATGGTGCCCGAGCCGCAGAAGGGGTCGCACAGGGGATCCCGGCCCCGGTACCGGGACAGCAGCACCATGGCGGCGGCCAGAGTCTCCCGCAGGGGGGCAGCCACGCCCTGGGCGCGGTAGCCCCGCTTATGGAGGCCGGCCCCGGAGGTGTCCAGCATCAGCACGGCGGTATCCTTCATAATGGAGAACTGGATCTGATAGAGGGCCCCGGTCTCCGGCAGGGTATTCAGCCCGTACTGGGCCCCCAGTCGGGCGGCCACCGCCTTTTTCACAATGGCCTGACAGGCCGGGACCGAGTGGAGGGCGGAGTTCAGGCTGTGTCCCTTCACCGGGAACTGGCCGTCCCGGGGGATGAACCGCTCCCAGGGCAGCTTTCTGGTCCCCTCAAAAAGGGCGTCGAAGTCCCCGGCGGGGAAGGTCCCCAGCACCAGCAGCACCCGCTCCCCGGTGCGCAGGTTCACATTCAGCCTCGGAATGTCCCCCAGCGTCCCGCCGCAGAGGACGCGGCCGTTCTCCGCCCGCACCTGGGGCAGATCCAAACGGCGCAGCTCATCGGCGGCCAGGCTCTCCAGGCCGAACAGAGTCGGGATGGCAAAGGTCAATGTTTCATTCATGCGGAAAAACCTCCCCGGCCGCCGGCTGTCCTGATCCGGTGGTCCCGCGTCCGGTTCCCGGGCGGGGCGGCGGCTCTTGTCAGAACCAGTATATCGGAACCGGCCGGATTTCGCAACACCTTCCGCCCATGCCAGACCCGTGCGGGCGTAAAAAAACGCGCCCGGAGGAGCGCGGATGCGCGGGGACCAGCCCGGCCGGGCGCAGCAGGTGCAGATTGACGAATTTTACCGGAAACAGCCCCACGTCGGTGTGGAAAATTTCAGCCGGCTGTGGTATGATAATGCCACAGCAAACAGGCGGGACACACGGCCGTGACAAGCTCCGGAGCTCCCCGCACTGGGCTGAGCAGCTCTGATCCATCCTACCACAAGCGGATCGATCCCCCGATCCAGAAAGGAGCCATCTATGAAACCCATCATCTGGCTGATCATCCTGGTCCTGTTCGGGATTGGAGAGGCAGTCACCGTGGGGCTCACGTCCATCTGGTTTGCGCTGGGCGCCCTTGGGGCGCTGATCGTCAGCCAGCTTGGCCTGGGCTTCTGGCCCCAGATCATCACCTTCATCGTCCTCTCCGCCCTATCCATGCTGCTGGTCCGCCCCTTCGCCAAGAAGTTCCTGCGGCCCGGCTACTCCCCCACCAACGCCGACCGGGTCATTGGCGCCACCGGCCTGGTCACGGAGGAGATCGACAACCTAGCCGGTCATGGCCTGGTGAACATCGCCGGACAGGTATGGAGCGCCCGCAGCGCCGGAGAGGGCGCTGTGATCCCCGCGGGCCAGGAGGTCCGCGTCACCCAGATCCAGGGCGTCAAGGTCCTGGTGGAGCCGGTCCAGTCCGGCGGCCCCCAGACCTGATCCCCCGCTCCCTGCACACTCCACATCCGCGGTCCCCGATCCCTGTGATCCCACCGTCATACGACTGAACAGGAGGAATAACTTATGCTGGAACACATTATGAGTATGATCATCCCCGTCATCCTGATCCTGCTGGTCCTGGCCGTTCTGGCCTCCAACATCCGGGTGGTCCCCCAGTCTCGCGCCTTTGTCATCGAGCGCCTGGGCGCTTTCCAGGGCGTGTGGGGCGTGGGCCTGCACTTCAAGATCCCCTTCATCGAGCGGGTGGCCAAGAACATCTCCCTGAAGGAGCAGGTGGTGGACTTCCCGCCCCAGCCCGTCATCACCAAGGACAACGTCACCATGCAGATCGACACCGTGATCTACTTCCAGATCACCGACCCCAAGCTGTACACCTACGGCGTGGAGAACCCCATGTCCGCCATTGAGAACCTCACCGCCACCACCCTGCGCAACATCATCGGCGACCTGGAGCTGGACCAGTCCCTCACCAGCCGTGACCACATCAACGGCCAGATGCGCTCCATCCTGGACGAGGCCACCGACAGCTGGGGCATCAAGGTCAACCGGGTGGAGCTGAAGAACATCATGCCGCCCCGGGACATCCAGGAGTCCATGGAGAAGCAGATGCGGGCCGAGCGCGAGCGCCGTGAGGCCATCCTCCAGGCCGAGGGCCAGAAGCAGTCCCAGATCCTGGTGGCCGAGGGCGAGAAGCAGTCCGCCATCCTCCGGGCTGACGCCGCCAAGCAGGCGGCCATCCTCCAGGCCGAGGGCGCCAAGCAGGCCAAGATCCTGGAAGCTGAGGCCGAGGCCGAGGCCATTATGAAGGTGCAGCAGGCCACCGCCGACGCCATCAAGCTGATCAACGAGTCCGACCCCGGCGACGGCGTCATCAAGATCAAGGCCCTGGAGGCCTTCACCGCCGCCGCCAACGGCAAGGCCACCAAGATCATCATTCCCAGCGAGATCCAGGGGCTGGCTGGGCTGGCCGCCTCCGCCAAGACCATCTTCGATACCGAGGACCCCAAGGCCACCATCACCAAGACCGTCCCCAAGCAGTGACATCGAACCATACTCAACAGGGCCGCCCCGCATGAGGCGGCCCTGTTTCAAATCCGGGAGGTGCGCGATGAAACAGAACCAGAGGAAGCGATGGCTGTCCCTGCTCGCCGCCCTGGTCCTGGACGCCGGCGACGAGGCGCGGACGTGCGTCCCGCTCACCCCGGAGGCCCCCCGGAACTTTAAGAAATCTTAAATTGACTTCCCCCATTCCCCCGCCTACAATGGAGGCATCCTTCCCGCGCCGCGGGAAAGTGGGAGAAAGAAAGGATGTTGTACATGAAAAAATTTCTCAGCCTTCTGCTGGTGCTGGGCCTGCTGGGCAGCTCCCAGGCGGCTCTGGCCGCGGAGGAGAGCCCCGCTCCCCTGCCCGGCTGGTCCCACAGCATACTGGCCGACGGCTATTCCCTGGGCCTGTTCGGGGACGAGATCGGCGTCCAGCACAGCCAGACTGTGACCATGGAGCAGGTGGAGGCCCTGGCCCGGACGGTGGGGGACAAGCTGGCCCTGCTGGACCTGGAGCCCCGGCCCGCCGACGGGACCGCCCTGGTGCTGGACACCACCCGGGGCGGCGTGGTAAACGCCCTGTATCAGGAGGCCGCCGCCTATGCCTTCCCCGGCGTGGAGCAGGGGCCTGAGGCCTTTATGACCTCTGTGGGGGCCCTGGCCGGGGACGGCTCCGGCCTGCATCTGGACCGGCCCTGCACCGTGCTGGAGGCCTCTGCCATGGCCAACAGCCTGATCCTGAACCTGTATGACCGGCAGGACGCCGGCTCCCTGGGCCTGCTGTGGCGGGCGGATAACGGCCGCGGCAATGTGCTGTATCTGCTGGGCTCCATCCACACCGACCGGAACAATCTCTACCCCTTCCACAAGCAGCTGCGGGACGTCATCCTGAACGCGGAGCAGGTCTCCTTCGAGCTGGACTTCAACGACACGGACCAGCTGCTGGAGTTCGCCGCCATGCAGACCTATCCCGCCGGAGACAGCCTGGCCAGCCACATCTCCCCGGCGCTGTACCAGGCGGTGGTGCAGGCCGCCGCGCAGCTGGGGATGGACGAGGACACGGTCTCCCAGTACAAGCCCTGGGCCCTGGCCAACTCCTTCTCCTCCCTGGCCACCCTGGACGAGACCAGCAGTGAAAACGCCATGGCCATCGACCTGTATGTGAACGCCAAGGCGGTCAACGCCGGGATCGGCATCGGCGCGGTGGAGACCTACGCCTTCCAGGGCCAGATCTTCGACACCCTCTCCCCGGAGTACCAGGAGCAGTATCTGGCCGGCGGCCTGCTTCTGATCCTGGACCCGGACTCCATCAGTCAGGAGACCCGGGACGCCCTCACCCAGGTGCTGGGGGAGGACACCTTCCAGCCTGAGACCCAGGAGGCCATCCAGGCCCAGCTGGACCAGATCAGCGCCATGATGGACAGCTGGAAGGCCCGGGACGCGGCAAAGTTCGACGCGGTCTACGACAAGGACGCCATCCTGGACAGCGAGGATGAGCTGAACCGGAAGCTCTTCACCGGCCGGGACCCCGGCATGATCCAATACGCCGCCGACTACCTGAGCCAGTCGGGCTCCCACACCGGCCTGCTGGTGGTGGGCGCGGGCCACATGGTGGGGGACACCGGCGTGGTCCAGGGCCTGCGGGACCTGGGCTATACCGTGGAGCTGGTCCCCGTTCCATAAGCAAGGCGCGGTCGCGCTGTGAACATCGTTTGCCCCGGCTTCGGCCGGGGCTTTTTATCGCCTGCCCTGTCAAACCAGCATTAACCGTCGGTTAATCTTTTCGCTGTTTTCTTTCGGGAGCGTCTATTGAGACACGGACGGATGCCTGTTATGATTAAAACAGAAAAAGGAGGGGTATGACATGAGGCTCAACGATGTAATCCGGACGCGGCGTCAGGCCCTTGGATTGACCCAGGAGGGACTGGCAGAGCGCCTTGGTGCATCTGCTCCAGCGGTCAACAAGTGGGAGAAGGCGATCAATTACCCAGATATTACTCTGCTTCCCTCCCTGGCCCGGGTGCTGGGGGTGGATCTGAACACCCTGCTCTCCTTTCAGGAGGACATGACAGAGCGGGAGATCGGCTTATTTCTCAACCAAGTATATGAGACAGCGGGAGCGGAAGGGGCGGCGGCAGCCTTCGCCCTGGCCCGGGACAAGCTGCGGGAGTTTCCCAACAGCGACCTGCTGGCGTACAGCTTGGCCGGACTGCTGGAGGGGCTGGCCCTGATGGCTCCAGCCGCCGAAGAACAGGAAATCCGCGCCGCCTGGACAGCGGAGATCGACGCCCTCTATGAGCGCGGGGCGGTCAGCGCCGATCCCAAGGTGCGGGAATGTGCCTGCACCACTCTGGCCGGGAGGTGCATCGGCCGGGGAGAACTGGACCGGGCCCAGGCCCTGCTGGGACAGCTGTCCGACACCCACCGGGAAAAACGGACCCTCACCGCCGCCCTGCGGCGGAAGGAGGGCAGGACTGGCGAGGCGTGGGAGCTGCTGGAGCGGGAACTGATGGACCAGGCCCACAGGGTCCAGACCACGCTCCTCCACCTGTTGGAACTGGCCCTGGAGGAGGAGGACCGGGGCCGTGCCCATATCCTGTCCGATACCGCCCGTCAAGTCGGGGCGATCCTGGGCCTGATGGACTACGCAGCCCTGTCCGCCCCCTTCCAGCTGGCGGCGGCGGAGCAGGACGGGCCTGCGGCGCTGGACCTGCTGGCGCGGATGCTCCACAGCCTGGACTTCCCCTGGGACACAGGCCGCCTCTACCCCCACATCCCGCCTAAGGAGGAGGAACAGGACAGCCGGCGCACCCTGATCCGGGCCATTTTGGATGAGACGGCCCGTGACCCAGACTGCGCCTTCCTCCGGGCGGAACCCGGCTGGCCGGAGCTGCTGGCCCGGTATCAGATCCAAAATTGACAAAAATTTCGCCGCAAAAAAATCTTCCCGCTCCACATACTGAAAGACAGGACACGCAGACCCGCGCCGTCCGCGCCCCGCCGCCAGAGGCAGGGCGCGGAACCGGCCGGGATGCGCGATTTTGTGGAAAATGAGGTGGGTTTTTTGCGGGATCATGGTGCGCCCGGGATCAGCTGGGCCCTGCTGGTGCTGTGCTTCGCTCTGGCCTTCTCCCCCGCTCCCCAGCCGCCCGGAGACCGGGCGGCCTCCGGCGGCGCGGAGGTGGAGGTGGAGACCGGTCCGGCGATGCCAGTGGTTGCCCTCACCTTTGACGACGGGCCCCGGGCGGCCACCACAGGCCGCCTTCTGGACGAGCTGGCCCTGCGGGAGGTGCCTGCCACCTTCTTCCTTCTGGGACACCGCCTTTCGGGCAACGAGGAGCTGGTCCGCCGCATGGCCCGGGAGGGCCATCAGATCGGCGTCCACACCTTCGACCATGTTCCGGTACCCGGCCTGTCCCGCCAGGACTTCGACCTTCAGGTGGGCGGCGTCCGCGCCCGGCTCCGGGACATTCTGGGGGAGGGTGAGTTCTGGCTGCGGCCCCCGTACGGCCAGACAGACAACAGCGTCCGGGCCTGGGCGGACAGCCCCATCGTCCTGTGGTCGGTGGACCCGGAGGACTGGAAGGACCACGACGCCGCCCGCATCGCCGCCGCTGTGACAGAACAGGTGAAGGATGGGGACATCATCCTGCTGCACGACATCTACCACAGCTCCGTGGACGCCGCCGTCCAGATCGTGGACGAGCTGCTCCGCCGCGGGTTCTGCTTTGTCACGGTGGAAGATCTGCTGGCATGGAAGGGGATCTCCCCCGAGGCGGGGACCGTCTACCGCTCCGGAGGATAAAACACAGCCGCCCCGCCTGATTTCAGGCGGGGCGGCGGACTTACTCAGGGGGCTGTGCTCACCGGCTCTGCTCCCCGCTCCCCCGGCGCGGGAGCGTTTCAGGGGGCAGCAGGGCCTGCTGGGTCAGCTGGATGAACCGCTCTCCAAAGTGGGAGAGATACCGGTCCCGGCGGTAGCCCACCACCAGCTTGCTGATGGTAGAGGGATCGGTCAGGGGGAACAGGTCCAGCTTCTCCGTGGAGACCTGGTTGGCCGTGACATGGATGGTCTTTAGAAACAGCTCCGGACAGATGGTGATGCCGATGCCCGCCTCCGCCATGGCCAGGGTGGTGATGGTGTTCTCCGTCTCCAAAATCAGCTTGGGCTTGAAAAAGTGGCGGCTGAAATACTGGTCCACCGTGTTTCGGGTGCGGTTGCCCCGCTTGATGAGGATGAAGGGCTGGTGCTGGAACACATCGATGTCCGCGCCGGAGGCAAACTGAGCCCGCACCTCCTCCGCCCGGTCGCCGAAAAGCTGGTCCGTGAAGATCTTTGGGACCACCAGGATCAGCTCCTCCTCCGTCAGCGGGACCACCTCCACCCCCTCCATCATAATGGGCTGGAAACAGATGATCAGGTCCACCCGGCCGTGGGCCAGCTCATCCTCCAGGTGGGTGGAGTTGCCCTCAAACAGAGAAAATTCCACCATGGGAAACTCCGCCTGAAACTTCGGGAGTATATCAGGCAGCAGGGCCAGTCCGCAGGTATGGGAGATCCCCAGGCGCAGCAGGCCCATATAATGGCGGTTGATGTCCCCCACCTTGGCCAGATACTGGCTGTGAAGATCCAGGATCTGGGTGGCAGTCTCCACCAGCAGGTCCCCCGCATAGGTCAGGGACAGCTTGGGGGAACGGGTGAACAGCTTCACATCCAGCTCCTTTTCCATGTTGCTGATGTGGTTGCTCAGCGACTGCTGGGAGATGTACAGCCGCTCCGCGGCCCGCGTGATATTCAGTTCCTCTGCCACAAGCAGGAAATATTTCAAATGGAGAAAATTCATAGCGGACCCCCTTATGATTTTGAATGTTATCCTTCATTTTGGCTGGGATAGTTTGATTATACCACAGCGAAAAGGCTGTGGCAACCATCAGCAAAAATCTGCTGTTCGGAATGTCAATTTTATGTTTTAATAGTATTAAATAAAAGGGTAATTTGAATAAGGTCCCCTCATGTTTCCTGTGTACCCTTCTACACATATCACAAACACATGACACTGAGAAAGGAAGATTGTTTACCATGAAATGCCTGATCATCGACGCCGTCCACAGCGCGATCTCCGAAGAGCTGAGCAAGTATATGCAGGTGGACACCCATATGCTGCCCACCCAGGAGGAGCTGCTCAAGCTGATCCCTGACTATGATGTGCTGATCATGCGCGTCGATCCCGCCATCAACAAGGAGATCCTGGACGCCGCCAAGAACCTGAAGGTCATCGGTGTCTGCTCCGTGGGTCTGAACCACATCGATCTGGATACCGCCAAGGAGAAGGGCATCCAGGTGTTCAACGCTCCCGGCCTGAACGGCAACGCCGTGGCCGAGCTGACCCTGTGCAAGATGCTGGAGATGTCCCGCCACACCATCCCCGCCTGCCACGACGTCAAGGTCAACAAGACCTGGGACAAGTATAAGTTCGTGGGCCGTGAGCTCCGCGGCAAGACTCTGGGCGTTCTGGGCTTTGGCCGCATCGGCCAGCGCGTGGGTGAGCTGGCCCGCGTCTTTAAGATGGACGTCGTCGCCTATGACCCCTATCTGCCCGCCCATGTGTTTGAGGAGCAGCACGCCAAGAGCATGAGCATTGAGGAGGTCCTGAAGGTCTCTGACTATGTGACCATCCATATGCCTCTGAACGACGAGACCCGCAACCTGTTCAACGCCAAGTCCATCGCTGAGATGAAGGACGACGCTGTCGTTCTGAACATGGCCCGCGGCGGCATCGTCAACGAGAAGGATATGTATGAGGCCCTGAAGGCCGGCAAGATCGGCGGCTATGCCTCCGACGTGATGGAGAACGAGCTGGCCGCCGGCGGCCTGACCGAGGGCGCTGGCTTCGACTCCCCCCTGTTTGAGTGCGACAACTTCATCGTCACTCCCCACCTGGGCGCTCAGACCGTTGACGCTTCCCGCGACATCGGCGCCCACATCATCGGCAAGGTCAAAGAGGCCCTGGATCTGAAGTAATCAACATTTTCCCGGAATCGAGCGCAAGGGAATTTGAATAGAGCGGCAGGAGCCCGGCATCCAAACGGATGCCGGGCTCCTGTTTCTTAATTTTCTCTGTCAGCGGACTCCGGACCGCTTTTCCCTTCTCTCCATGGGCAGGCTCTGCCTCAGCTCCCGGCGCAGGGACAGGGCGCGGGCCACATGATAATTGACCACCACATCTTCCACCTGCTCACCCTTGTCCGGCACCTCCTCCATCACCTGGGCCCCCAGCGCCCGTAGCTCCTGGCGGTTCTCCCGGTTCAGATGCCCTCTCCGCTCCATATTGCGCAGAGCCTCCATCTCCACCACCAGCTCCCGCGCGATGTCCTCACAGCTCCGCAGGCGTTGGAGCTCCTGTTTCTGTTGCCTCCGGTGCAGCAGCAAACGCTGCTGAGCAAACAGCAGCAGCTGCCCCTCCAGGGCGTCTACCTTGCGCGCCAAAGCCACCGCCTCGGGTAGATGCTCGTCTCCATCGAACAGGTCCTCCAAAAAGAGGATCAGGTCCCGGTCCAGCCCCTCCATGGTCCGCCGGATCTTCCTGCTGTTGTCATACGGGAAGATCAGCAGGTTGACCGCCATCCCGATGGCCAGGCCAATGGCAGTATCCCACAGCCGTCCCGCCGCATAGGACGCCCCTTCCACCGCCGGGTTCAGGCAAATATTGACCAGCACCAGACAAGGGAGCACAGGAACCAGCTTGAGCCGGAAATACTGATAGCCTGTCAGGATCCCTATGATCCCCACGCCCACGCCGATCACAGGCGGGATACGGAGGGCGATCACAGTCAAAGCCAGCAAGCCCCCCACCGCAACGCCACAGATTTGGGTCAGGCAGGCTAAAAGCGATGCGGTGAAGGTAGGCGCAACTGCGGACATCGCTCCGATGGTGGCAAAGACCACCTTAGCCGGGCTGGCGCCGTAGGGCTCCACAACCGCCAGGGCCAGGGTGACTGCCAGTGCGGTTTTCAGGATCCGGGGTCCCACCGGACTTTTCCAACTCCGCAGACGCATTTGAGCCGCTTCCCCCTTCGTAAAATAAACCTTACTGCAAAGAAAAAAGGAAGGAACAAGATGTTCCTTCCTTTTGTGTTGGCACTACCTATCTTCCCGGTCCGTCTCCAGACAAGTATTTTCGGCAGAAGCGAGCTTAACTTCCGTGTTCGGAATGGGAACGGGTGGACCCTCGCCCTAATCAGCA
>JBMNQB010000019.1:0-34513 GCA_050943915.1 Lawsonibacter sp. | reverse complement strand
AGGCCCAGCTCGCGGTCAGGGAGAGGGCTTATAACAATTTCCCCATCCGCCCCCTCGCATGGCGCTCCCCAAAACAGGTCTTATTTGCTTTTCACAATGTGTAACACATCATTGACAAACCTACATTTCACTGCAAAATTTTTGGAGCCCGGTCTGTCGGGGATGGAGCAGGGGCCCGCGGCATGGCCGGGGCCCCTGCTTGATGTCTGAACTGGAAGCTCCAGATTAGTTGGAGGCGGTGTCCAGATCGGTGTCGTCGCCCCAGAGCATATTCTTGCGCAGCTCGGCGCCCACGATCTCCATCTGGTGCTGAGCCAGCTGGGCCCGCTTGGAGTTGAAGAAGGTGCGGCCAAAGCTCTTGTTCTCAGCGATCCAGCGGCCGGCAAAAGTACCGTCCTGAATGTCGTTCAGAACCGCCTTCATGTTCTTCTTGGTCTCCTCATAGGGCAGGACACGGGGGCCGGAGACGTACTCGCCGAACTCTGCGGTGTCAGAGATGGAGTAGTTCATGGCAGCCACACCGCCCTTGTTGATCAGGTCGATGATGAGCTTCATCTCGTGGATGCACTCAAAGTAGGCGTTTTCGGGGGCGTAGCCAGCCTCCACCAGGGTCTCGAAGCCGCACTTCATCAGTTCCACAACGCCGCCGCACAGAACAGCCTGCTCGCCGAACAGGTCGGTCTCGGTCTCGTCGTGGAAGGTGGTCTCCATGATGCCGGCGCGGGCACCGCCGATGCCGGCGATGTAGGCCAGGGCGATCTTCATGGCGTCGCCGGTGGCGTTCTGCTCCACAGCCACCAGGCAGGGCACGCCCTTACCGGCCACATAGGTGGAGCGGACGGTGTGGCCGGGGCCCTTGGGGGCGGCCATGAACACATCTACGCCCTTGGGGGGGACGATCTGCTGATAGCGGATGTTGAAGCCGTGGGCAAAGGCCAGAGCGTTGCCGTCCTCCAGATTGGGGGCGATGTCTTTCTTATATACATCGGCCTGGACCTCGTCGTTGACGAGCATCATCACGATGTCGCCCCACTTGGCGGCCTCGGGCACGGTCATGACCTTCAGACCGTCCTTCTCAGCCACTGCCCAGTTCTTGGAGCCGGCACGCAGGCCGACGCACACGTCACAGCCGGAATCCTTCAGATTCAGGGCGTGGGCATGGCCCTGGGAGCCATAGCCGATGATGGCGATCTTCTTCCCGTTGAGATAGTTGATGTCACAGTCTTTTGCGTAATACATCTTTGCCATTGTAATGCACTCCTTTTGGTATGACGTTAATAAATTACAATTCAAAACAGCGTGGGCCGAGGCTTCGGCCGGCCGATGGATTGACGCTGGGATCACAGCACGTTTTTGCCGTAGTTGTACTCGGTGCGGAGCTTGCTGTCGTCGTAAATGGAACTGAGGCCGCGCTCGATGGCTAATGTGCCTGTCTTGGCCATCTCAAGGATGCCGAAGTCGGACAGCAGGCGGATCAGGGCGGAGGTTTTGCTCTTATCCCCGAAGATGGCCACAGTGAGGGTCTCCCGGCTCACATCGATGATATTGGCCCGGAAGATATTGGCCATCTGGATCACCTCGTCCCGGGCGGCCCGGTCATCTGCCCGCACCTTGATCATGGCGAACTCCCGCTGGATGGAGGTCTCCTCGTCCAGGATCTTCACCACCTGCACCGGGATCAGCTTCCGGCACTGGGCGGCGATCTGATTGACCATCAGCTCGTCCCCCAGGATCACGATGGTGATGCGGGTCAGGCCGGGCTGGCTGGTCTCGCCGGAGACGATGGACTCGATGTTATATCCCTTTCGGGAGAACAGCCGGGCGACCTGGCTGAGGACGCCGGGGATGTCCTGGACCAGCAGGGAGAGGGTGTACAGCTTCTTTTCTGTGTCAAAGGTCTTGTTCATCCGTGCCGCCCCCCTTACTTCAGCAGAAAATCAGTGATATGGGCGCCGCCGGCCACCATAGGCCGGACCATCTCGTCCATGTCCACCTGGCAGTCGATGACATAGCCGCAGCCGCATGACAGGGCCTCTTGAAGGGCCTGCTCCATCTCCGCGCGGTTGGTGACCCGCCGGCCCTTCAGACCGTAGGCCTCGGCCAGCTTCACGAAGTCGGGACCGCGGTCCAGGGTGGTCTCGGAGTAGTGCTCCTGATAGATCAGGTGCTGCCACTGGCGGACCATGCCAAGAGTTCCGTTGTTGAACACCACGGTGATGATGGGCAGGTGGTAGTGCTCCACAGTGGCCAGCTCGTGGCAGTTCATCCGGAAGCAGCCGTCTCCGGTGGTATGGATGACCACCTTGTCTGGGTTGCCTACCTTGGCCCCGATGGCGGCTCCCAGGCCGAAGCCCATGGTGCCAAAGCCGCCGGAAGTGAGCAGCTGGCCGGGGTAGTCGAAGTGGAAGTGCTGGATGGACCACATCTGATGCTGCCCCACGTCGGTGGCTACGATAGAGCCCTGGGGCGCCGCCTGCTGGATGGCGTCCAGGATCTGTCCCGGGGTCAGCCGGTCTGTGCCGTGCTCCACCGGCTGCTTTTCCCGCAGGGGGAGGATGTGCTCCTTCCACTCGGTGTGCTGATACTGGGGGAGGCGCTGGTTGAGCAGCTCCAGCACCCGCTTGGCAGAGCCCACGATGTGGTGGTCGGTGAGGACGTTCTTGTCGATCTCAGAGCGGTCGATGTCGATGTGGACGATCTTGGCCTGACTGGCGAAGGTGTCCGGCTGGAGGGCCACACGGTCGGAGAAGCGGCAGCCCACCGCGATGAGCAGGTCGCACTCGTTGCAGGCCACGTTGCTGGCCTGGGAGCCGTGCATCCCGATCATCCCTGTGGTCAGGGGGTGCGCGCCGGGGAAGCCGCCGCCGCCCATGACGGTGATGGCCACCGGGGCGTCCAGCTTCTCTGCAAAGGTGCGGAACTGCCGGTCCGCCCGGCCCCGGACCACGCCGCCGCCGCAGATCAGCAGGGGGCGCTCCGACTGGGCGATCATGTCCACCAGTGTGTCGATGTCCCCAAGATCGGGCTCGGGGGCCTTCAGACCGTGGCTCACTGCCAGCTGGCGGATGCTGTCCGTCCCCCGGTTCTGGTTCCAGGGGATGAACTCATAGTCGATCATGGTGTTGAGGAAGGTGACATTTTTCAAAAAGTCGATGAGCACCGGGCCGGGCCGGCCAGTGGCCGCCACGGCAAAGGCCTGGCGCATCACATCGGGGATGGTCTGAGGATCCCGGACCAGATAGGTGGCCTTGGTGATGGGCATGGCGATGCCGGTGATGTCCACCTCCTGGAAGGAGTCCTTTCCCAGCAGCCCCTCGCTGACGTTGCAGGTGATGAATACCACGGGGGAGGAGTCCATATAGGCGGTGGCGATGCCGGTGGTCAGATTGGTGGCCCCCGGGCCGGAGGTGGCGAAGCATACCCCCACCTTGCCGGTGGAGCGGGCGTAGCCGTCGGCGGCATGGGCGGCGCCCTGTTCATGGGCGGTCAATACATGGTGTATTTTATCTTGATAATGATACAGCTCGTCATAGAGGTTCAGGATGGTCCCGCCGGGATAGCCAAAGACGGTGTCCACCTCCTGCTCCAGCAGGCACTCCATGATGGCCTGGGTGGCTCGTACTTTCAAACTACTGCCTCCTTATGTGCAATTAGGAATGAGAAATTAGGAATTAGATTTTTCCCGCGCCCTTCTGCACGGCGACCATGCCGGTGCGGGCCACCTCCAAAATGGAGAAGGGGCGCATCATGGACTGGAAAGTGTCCAGCCGGTCAGGCGTGTCGGACAGCTCCAGGGTGAGGGATGTGGGGGAGATGTCGGCCACCTTGGCCCCCATGATCTCGCAGATGGTCATAATATCCTGGCGGGTCTTGTTGTTGGCGTTGACCTTCAGGATCATCAACTCCCGGCCGATGAGGGCGTTTTCCTCCAGGGTGCGGACTTTGATGACCTCGATGAGCTTGTTGAGCTGCTTTTCCACCTGTTCCACCACGCTGTTGCCGCTGTCCACAATGATGGTGATGCGGGAGATGGTGGGGTCGTCGGTCACGCCCACGGCCAGGGACTCGATGTTAAAGGCCCGGCGGGAGAACAAGCCGGTGATCCGGTTCAGCGCACCGGCCTGGTTTTCCACCAGGACGGAAATGGTCTGTTTCATGGCGTCTCCTCCCTCTCTCAGTCGTTGGTACCCACGTCGGGGTGGACCTCACAGATCAGCAGGCCGCAGCCCGGGGCGGCCAGGAACTGATCCAGGATGCCGTCCAGCTGGTCCTCGTCCCGGACGGTAAGGCTGGGGATGCCATAGGCCTGGGCGATGGTCTCAAAGTCCGGGGAACCATCCAGGGCCACGCCGAAGGGGCCGTGATAGGGAGCGGAGCGCTGGATCTGGTGGACCAGTCCCAGGGTGTGGTTGCGGAACAGGACGATCTTCAGGTCCAGACCGCCGGCCTGGACGGCGGCCAGTTCATTCATGGCCATCTGGAAGGAGCCGTCGCCGCACACCACCACAGTCTGGCGGTCAGGACGGGCCACCTTGGCCCCCACGGCGGCGGGGAGGGCATATCCCATGGTGCCCAGGCCGCCGCTGGTGAGCAGGCGGCCGTTCTTCTGGGGCAGGTATTTACAGGTGAAGATCTGATTCTGCCCCACATCCACACACACCACCGCGTCGTCATCCAGACGGGCGCCCAGCTTCCGCAGGACGGTCCCGGGGAACACATAGCCCTCCCGCCGGGGGAAACGGCGGTTCAGCTCCGCGCGGCGGAAGTCGGTGAGCTGCTCCAGCCAGGCGGCGGAGTTGGTCACCGGTGCGCCCCGGTCCAGGATCTGCCGGAGGATGACCTTCACATTGCCCACCAGAGGGATGGCGGCCTGCATATTCTTGCCGATTTCCGCAGGGTCTACGTCGATGTGGATGGTGGCCATGCGGCGCTGGATCTCCCGGGGATCCACCACTGCCCGGTCTGCCGCCCGGGTGCCCACCATGATGAGCAGATCCGCCTTAGCCAGGGCCTGGTTGGCGCAGTGGTTGCCGTGGGCGCCGATCATTCCCATGTTCAGGGGGTGGTCGGTGGGCAGGAGGGAGAGGCCCATCATGGTCTTGACCACCGGGATCTCAGAGCCCTCGGCCAGCTCCAGCAGTTCTTCCCGGGCGTCAGCCAGCCACACACCGCCGCCGGCACAGATCAGGGGCTGCTTGGACTGGGCGATGGCGTCCACCACCCGCTTGATTTGAAGGTCGTTGCCCCGGACGCTGGGTTTATAGCCCCGGATGTTCACCTCGGCAGGATAGGAGAAGTGCCTGAGGCTCTGCTCCTGTACGTCGATGGGGATGTCGATGAGCACCGGACCGGGGCGGCCGGTGGAGGCGATGTGGAAGGCCTCCTTGACCACCCGGGGGATGTCGTTGGCGTCCTTCACCAGGTAGCTGTGCTTGGAGAAGGGAGCCACCGCGCCGGTGATGTCCACCTCCTGAAAGATGTCCCGGCCCAGCAGGTAGCTGGGGACCTGACCGGTAATGGCCACCATGGGGATGGAATCCAGATAGGCGGTGGCGATGCCGGTGATCAGGTTGGTGGCCCCCGGGCCGGAGGTCACCATGCAAACCCCGGGCTTTCCGCTGATGCGGGCATAGCCGGAGGCCGCGTGTCCCGCGTTCTGCTCCGTCCGGACCAGGGTATAGCCGATCTCCGGGTGGGCCTTCAGGGCGTCCACCGCCGGACAGATCGTCGCGCCTGCGTATCCAAAAATGTGTTCCACCTGCTCTTGCAGCAAACTCTCGATCAGGGCTTCTGCTCCAGTCATGCTTCCGTCACCTCCGCTTGAGATAGAAAAACGGCCTCGTCCTATCGCTTCCGATAGGACGAAGCCGTATTGCTCCGTGGTACCACCTAACTTCACAGGCGTTCTGCCTGTGCACTCATGCCCCGATAACGGCGGGGATCCGTCCTCTCCTACTCAGGGAAGGGCCCCGTTCAGAGAAGCGGCTCGCGGGAGAGCTTCAGCCTCTGGGTCCTTTCGGAGAGCTTACACCGACCGCTCCCTCTCTGCACGTCCAGACCCGCCTACTGCCCGGTCATTGCCATGGTCACGCTTCCAAACGCCTGCGCAATTTGGAATTTCTCACATCTTACCCTAAAATTTTTTGTTTGTCAATTCTTTTTTTCGCTGGTTTCCGGAGAGAAAGAAAAACGCGCCCTTTCCCCTTGCGTGCCGGGCGGGAGACCCTTGCGCGGGTGGGGGGTCCATGTTATACTGGACGGGAAAATTGCTCCAGGAGGGATGCGGAAATGAAGTATTTGGTGTTTGGAGCGGGAGGGACCGGAGGCAGTCTGGCGGCCTTTCTGGCTCAGGGAGGGAAGGACGTCTCCCTGATCGCCCGGGGGACGCATCTGGAGGCCATCCGGAAAAACGGCCTGGTGCTGGAGAGCCGGCACGGGACCTTTGCCATTCCAGTAGAGGCGGAGGACGCGGAGCACTGCTCCTGCCGGCCTGACGTGATCCTGCTGTGTGTAAAGGGGTACTCCCTGGCGGAGACGGTCCCGGCCCTGAAGCGGCTGTGTGACGCGCATACCATCGTGATCCCCATTCTGAATCTCTACGGGACGGGGGGACGGCTCCAGCCGGAGCTGGCCCCCGCCCTGGTGACGGACGGGTGCATCTACATCGCCGCAGAGATCAAAGCCCCGGGGACCATCCACATGAGCGGGGATATTTTCCGGGTGGTGTTCGGGCCCCGGACGCCGGAGGAGTACCGTCCGGAGCTGGAGCAGGTGGCCCGGGATCTGAATGAGTGCGGCGTGGAGGCGATCCTGTCCCGGGACATCCAGCGGGACGCACTGATGAAGTTTTCTGTGGTCTCTCCCATGGCGGCCTGCGGCATCTATCACGACGTCAAGGTGGCCGGGATGCAGGTTCCAGGTCAGGTGCGGGAGGACTTCAAGGCCCTGGTCGGGGAGATCGGGGCCCTGGCCGAGGCCATGGGACATCCCTTCCCTGAGGACCCGGTGGCCCGGAGCCTGGCCATCCAGGACGCCCTGGATCCGGACGCCTCCACCTCGCTGAAGCGGGACCTGGACGCGGGAAAGCCCTCTGAGGTGGACGGCCTGATCTTCGAGGTGGTGCGCCTGGGCCGGCAGTACGGGGTGCCCACCCCCATGTACAGCAGGGTGGCGGCCAAGCTGGGCTTCCGCCTGGAGGAGGGCTGACTGTGATCAATACCACGCTGTGCTATATCCGCCGGGGAGGGGAGTACCTGATGCTCCACCGGGTGAAAAAGAAGCACGACCTGAACCAGGACAAGTGGATCGGGATCGGCGGCAAATTCGAGGACGGGGAGAGCCCGGAGGACTGCCTGCTCCGGGAGGCCCGGGAGGAGACTGGGCTCACCCTCACCGACTACCGGTACCGGGGGATCGTCACCTTTGTCTCCGACCGGTGGCCCACGGAGTATATGCACCTGTTCACCGCCGACGGCTTTACCGGCACACTGAAGGAGTGCGACGAGGGGGATCTGGAGTGGATCCCCAGGGAGCGTCTGCTGGAACTGCCCCACTGGGAGGGAGACGCTATCTTCCTGGACCTGCTGGCCCGGGAGGAGGAGCCGTTTTTCTCCCTCAAGCTGCGGTATGAGGGGGAGACGCTGGCGGAGGCGGTGCTCAATGGGAAGCGCCTGAAGGGCGGCCCGGCGGCGTGAGCCGCGTTACACAGGCGTCCAGACAGAGATAAAGACGGCCGCCCGCCGGAGATGCAGAACACGCATCTCCGGCGGGCGGCCGTTTGCTTATACGGGATGTCCGCCGCTGGATACGGGAAGAAGTGATTTGCGCTTGCGCAGGAAGAGGGTGAGGGTCGTGGCACTGGCCAGGATGTCGGCGATGGGCTCGGCGATAAAGATGCCCAGCACATTTCCGGTGAGCCGGGGCAGCAGAAGGGCCAGGGGGATCAGCAGGATCACCTTGCGCAGAAGGGCCAGGAACAGGCTGGTGCGGGCCTGACCCAGGGCCATGAAGGTGGACTGGCAGGCCAGCTGAGCGCCGAATGCCCAGATCCCGCCGAAGAAGATGGGCATGACCTGGGCGACCAGCTGGATCGTATCCTCCTGGGGGGTAAAGATGCGGGCCAGCAGGCCGGGAAACAGGATCACGGCGAGAAAGGCGGAGCAGGTGGCGGTGAGGGTGACGGTGAGCAGGCGCTGGAAGGTGTGGCGGACCCGGGCGTAGTTGCCCGCGCCGTAGTTATAGCTCATAATGGGCTGGGTCCCCTGGGTGATGCCCTGGACAGGCATAACGATCATCTGCATGATGGACTGCATGATGGTGAGAGAGCCCACATACAGGTCGCCTCCGTAGGTCTGAAGGCCGGTGTTGAGCACCACGGTGACCAGGCTCTCGGTGGACTGCATGATGAAGGGGGCCACACCCAGGGAGGCGATGCGGCCGATGACCTGGGCGTTGGGACGGAGGTTGCTCCGGCGGATGCGCAGGCCGCTGTGCCGGCTGCACAGGAAGCCCAGGACCCAGCAGGCGCTCACTGCCTGGGACAGGATGGTGGCCAGCGCAGCGCCCTGGACGCCCCACCCCAGCAGAAAGATGAAGATGGGATCCAGCACGATGTTCAGTATCGCGCCGATCAGCACGCTGAGCATGGCCACCAGGGCCTTCCCCTGGGCGCTGATAAAGGTGTTCAGCCCCAGGGAGAGCTGGACGAACACCGTCCCCAGCAGATAGATCCGGATGTAGTTCACCGCATAGACAATGGTGGCGTCCGAAGCGCCAAAGGCGTACAGAATCGGTTCTTTGTAGATGCTGAAGCCCACGGTCAGCAGTAGAGAGGCCGCCAGCAGGAGGGCCAGGGAGCTGCCCAGGATCCGTTCGGCCTCCTCCCGCTGTCCGGCGCCCAGCCGGATGGAGGCCAGGGGCGCGCCGCCCTGTCCGGCAAAGGCGGCGAAGGCGGACACCAGGGTGATGATGGGAAAGGTGATCCCAACGCCGGTGAGGGCAGTGCTGCCTACCTCTGGGATGTGGCCGATATAGATGCGGTCCACGATGTTGTACAGCATATTGATGAGCTGAGCGGCCACCGTGGGTACGGCCAGCTTCAGCATGAGCCGCCCGATGGGCGCGGTAGCGAGCTGATCTTCTGTTTTACGGGTCTCAGACAAAAAATTCACTCCTTAAATGGGATATTGTTCAGTATAGCACGATTTGGCGAAAATAAAAAGAGGGAGAATCGAAGTGATCAAAACGACAAAAATCGCGCTTAATGGATGACTGCACTGCTTAATTTTTCGTTAAAGGTGCCGGAAGCTCTTGCAAGACAATGCTAATTGTGAAATAATAAGATCATCCGAACCTGAAGCGCATCAAAGGAGGCAATTGAATGAAACGGAAAAAGACGTTTTCCCAGGAAGAACTGCGTTACTTAAAGCTTCTGGCCCAGCAGTACCCCACGGTGCAGGCGGCCAGCAGTGAGATCATCAATCTTCAGGCCATTCTGAACCTGCCCAAGGGCACAGAGCACTTCCTCTCTGACGTCCACGGGGAGTACGAGGCGTTTCTCCATATTTTGAACTCCTGCTCCGGTGTCATCAAGGAAAAGGTGGACGATCTGTTTGCAGCCACCATCTCCCGTTCGGACCGGGATGAGCTGTGTACCCTGATCTATTACCCGGAGGAGAAGCTGGAGCAGCTCCACCAGCTGCTTCCGGATATGGACGAGTGGTACCGGATCACCCTGCACCGCCTCATTGAGATCTGCCGCTGGGTGTCCTCCAAGTACACCCGCTCCAAGGTGCGCAAGGCTCTGCCCAAGGACTACGCCTATATCATTGACGAGCTGCTCCATACCCACTATGACGAGGCGGACAAGCGGGACTACTATGAGAATATCATCAACACCATCATCGACCTGGGGCAGGCGGACCGGTTCATTGAGGCGGTATCCCTGGTGATCAAGCGCATGGCGGTGGACCATATGCACATCGTGGGCGACATCTTTGACCGCGGGCCCCGGGCGGACATTATCATGGATTCCCTGCTGGAGTACCACAGCGTGGACATCCAGTGGGGCAACCACGACATCCTGTGGATGGGGGCGGCCTGTGGCTCCCGCACCCTGGTGGCCACGGTGCTGGCCAACTCCATCCACTACAACAACCTGGAGGTCATCGAGACGGGGTACGGCATCTCCCTGCGCCCCCTGTCTGTGTTTGCCAATGAGGAATACCGGGACTGCGACGTCCACCGCTTTGCGGTGAAGCTCACCGGGCCGGACGCCGACCAGTACAGCGAGAAGGATAAGCTGCTCTCCGCCCGGATGCACAAGGCCATCACCATCATCCTGTTTAAGCTGGAGGGACAGAAGCTGCTCCGCCACCCGGAGTACGATATGGCCGACCGGCTGCTGCTGGACAAGATCGACTATGAGAACCGGTGCATCACCATCGGGGACGTCACCTATCCCCTGGAGGACACCGACTTCCCCACCGTGGATCCCAAGGATCCCTATACCCTCACGCCGGAGGAGGAGAGCGTGATCGATCAGCTCACCGCCTCCTTCCAGCGCAGTGAGAAGCTGCAAAAGCATATCCGCTTCCTGTACTCCAAGGGCAGCCTCTATAAGGTATTCAACGGTAATCTGCTCTTCCACGGCTGCGTCCCCATGACGGAGGATGGGGAGCTGCTTACCTTCACCTTGGGCGGAAAGGCTCGCAGCGGCAAGGAGTTTTTTGACTTTGCAGACACCGCCGCGCGCCAGGCCTATTACCACAAGCCGGGCTCGCCGGAGCGGCAGCAGGGGATGGACTTCCTCTGGTTCCTGTGGGCTGGACGGAACAGTCCCATCTTCGGCCGCAACCGCATGACCACCTTCGAGCGCCGGCTCATCAAGGATGAGTCTGCCTGGACGGAGCCTAAAAACGCCTATTATACCTACTATCAGGACCCTGCGGTGTGCGATGCCCTGCTGAAGGAGTTTGGCCTGGAGGGGCCCCACTGCCACATCATCAATGGGCATATCCCAGTGAAGTCCAAGAAGGGGGAGAGTCCCATCAAAGGGGGCGGTAAGCTGCTGGTCATCGATGGCGGTTTCTGCAAGGCCTATCAGCCTACCACCGGCATCGCAGGCTATACTCTGATCTACAACTCCTGGGTGCTGCGGCTGGTCTCCCACCAGCCCTTCTGCGGCCAAAAGACCGCCATTGAGGAGAATATAGACATCGCCAGCAGCTCCGAGGTGTTTGAACGCATGGAGGCTCGGATCAAGATCGCCCAGACTGATGTGGGTAAAAAGCTCCAGGCCCAGGCAGACGCCCTGCGGGACCTGCTGGAGGCCTACCGGGCCGGCGCGGTGCTGGAGGACCACCGGGAATAAAACAGGTCCAGAGGCGGCGCTCCGGCGATCCCGCCGGAGCGCGAAGCCCCTGCCGCACGCCGTAGGCGTGTGGCAGGGGCTTTCATATCTGGTCAGGAGGCTGCCGCCGCGTCGGTGAGATCCAAACCATGCGCACCGATCTCCAGGGAGCCGTCCTTCAGAGAGAGAAACGGGGAGAACTCTGCGGTACCCTCCGGACAGGAGAGGCGGATGGTGGCGTCGGGGAAGATGTCGCTGACGTTGCACTGGATGAGGAAGGGGCGGCAGTTGGGCTCTTCGTAGATCAGAACGGAGTGGGAGGTGTTGATGTCGTTTTGATAAAGCGCCAGATGGGTGTCCGGATACCGGGGGATTACCAGATAGTAGTCGCCGGAGGAGAAGTAGTGGATGGGCAGCTGAGTGCTGTCCAGATACCGCTCCGTATAGAAGGGAAGGGTATCCGTATAGGTCTGATAGCCCAGATGGGCCACAGCATAGGTCTGTCCGTCCGAAAAGGGGATGGTGTCTGTCGGGGTGGCGGCGGCTGGAGCGCTGGTCCCGGCGTTTGAGACGGAAGCACAGCCCATCAGCAGGGAGCAGGACAGGCAGAGTCCAGCTTGAAGCAGCGCGTATTTCATGGTCGGTCTCCTTTCGTGTTCGGCGTTCCTCAGGGGGGAGAGGGGCGCAGGCGTGGAAGGCGTGGTCTGACCCGTTGAAAGATAAAATGAAGAAAACCACGACGCTTGTCGTGGTTTTCTTTCTTGGTGGAGACAACAGAACTCGAATCTGTGACCTTCCGCGTGTGAGGCGGACGCTCTACCGGCTGAGCTATGCCTCCATATAGGAGAAACGGCAGTGAAGAAGTGGTGACCCGGACGGGACTCGAACCCGTGTTGCCGCCGTGAAAGGGCGGAGTCTTAACCGCTTGACCACCGGGCCGTTCTATATGGAACGGACGTGTAGTCCGATCTTTAGTAAAGTGGTAGCGGCACCTGGATTCGAACCGGGGACAACTCGGGTATGAACCGAGTGCTCTAGCCAACTGAGCTATGCCGCCTTATTGGCCTGTCCTCTCGAACAGGGCAAGGATGAGTATACAGGATGACAAGGAAAATGTCAACACTTTTTCTGAAAAAAATAAAAAAATTTTCCCGGCCTCCGGAACAGGCCGGAGACCGGGGGGAAGCATCAGTCCTGATGGCTGAAATTTTTCCGGTGGCCGATCATAATATCGGCGAAGAGCTGGCCGGTGGTGGGGGGCGTATAAGTAATGGCGTTGGCTCCGGCCTCGATGGTGCGGAGGATGTCCTCGTCCCTGGGGCCGCCGGTGGCGATGATGGGGACAGTGGGGAACTCGGCCCGGATCTTGGCCACGATCTCCGGGGTCTTGGATGCGCCGGAGACGTTGAGAATATCTGCACCGGCGGCCAGCCGTCCGGCGATGTCCATATCGCCGGAGACGATGGTGGTGACCACCGGGATGTCCACCACGGCCTTCATTTTGGCGATGGTCTCATTGGAGATCGGGGCGTTGACCACCACGCCGGAGGCGCCCTGGTGTTCGGAATACTCCGCCAGGCGGACAGAGCGGTCCCCGTTGGTCATACCGCCGCCCACGCCCACAAAGACCGGCACCTCGGACACGCTGATGATGGCCTGGGTGATGGACGGCTGGGGCGTGAAGGGATAGACTGCGATGATCGCGTCGGCGTTGACGTTTTTGATGATGGCTACGTCGGTGGAAAAGACCAGGGATTTGATCCGCCGGCCGAAGATCCGGATACCGCCGCACTCGGAGATGCACTTGGGGACGGTGAGCAGGTGGCTGCGCAGGGTGCCGCTGTACTCCGGGGTGAATTTTGTTTTCATGGGATGGACCCCTCCTTTGGGCGTTGGGCATGAAGGACGCCGGACCTGGCCGGCGCATCCAGCACAGCTATTATACTACGTTTTTCTCCCATTGGATAGCGGCGAGAAAAATTTTCTCCACAATGACTGGCCGGATGGTGGAAAACTGCCGCCCCCGGCTCGGGCCGTGGGGCGGCAGTTGAAAGGGATCATTTGAAGTATTCAGCTCCGGACTCGAAGAGGGGCTGGTGCTTGCTGCCGGGGATGTTGATTCCAACATACTGGCCGCGGCGCTCCAGATGGCCCATCTTGCCCATCACCCGGCCGTCGGGGGAGAAGATCCCCTCAATGGCAGCGATGGAACCGTTGGGGTTGAAGGCGATATCCATGGTGGGCTGACCGGCGGCGTCCACATACTGAGTGGCGACCTGGCCGTTGGCGATCAGGGACTCCAGAGCGGCCTTGGGGGCCACGAAGCGGCCCTCGCCGTGGGAGATGGGGATGGTGTGCAGGTCGCCCACCTGGCTCTTGAGCATCCAGGGGGAGTTCACACTGGCCACACGGGTGGTCACATAGCTGGACTGGTGGCGGCCGATGAGGTTATAGGTCAGGGTGGGACAGGTCTCGTCCATATCCCTGATCTCGCCGTAGGGGACCAGGCCCAGCTTCACCAGGGCCTGGAAGCCGTTGCAGATGCCCAGCATCAGGCCGTCCCGGTGCTTCAGCAGATCCATGATGGCGTCCGCCAGGGCGGGGGAGCGGAGGAAGGAGGCGATAAACTTGCCGGAGCCCTCGGGCTCGTCGCCGCCGGAGAAGCCGCCGGGGATGACCACCATCTGGGCGGAACGGATGGCCTGTTCCAGAGCCAGGGCGGACTGGGTGAGGAAATCGGTGGTCAGGTTGCGCACCACCACGATTTCCGGGTCGATGCCCGCCCGGATGCAGGCCCGGGCCGTGTCATACTCACAGTTGGTACCGGGGAATACGGGGATGACTGCCTTGGGATGGGCCGCCTTGTGCTTGCACACAGCCACGGAGCGCTTGTCCCAGGAGATGGGGGCGACGGTCTCAGCAGTGCCGGCCTTGGTGGGGTAGACGGGCTCCAGGACGGCGTCGTTCAGGGTCAGCAGCTCGTCGATGGACACGGCCTCGCCGGGCAGGGCCACCATGGGGACCTCGGTGGTCTCACCGATACGGCGGGCGTTGGGCAGATTGACGTCCTCAGTCAGCTCGGCCACGATGCCGCCCACCTGGGGGGCATACCAGCTGACGTCCTCCATACCGGCCTGGAAGCCGATCTGGTTGCCGAAGGACATCTTCATCACGGCCTCGGCCAGGCTGTTCTCCACCGCCCAGGCGGCCTTCACCTTTCCGGCCTGGCACAGGGCGTGGAACTGTTCCCAGGAGGACTTGCAGGCATCCGCATCGCCGGAGCCGAAGAGATAGACGGAATGGCCCGCCGCCTTGAACTCGGGGGAGAGGACCTCTCCCGCCTTCACGGGGGCGATGGCGAAGGAGATCAGGGTGGGGGGGACGTCCTTGTCCAGGAAGGAGCCAGACATGGAGTCCTTACCGCCGATGGCGGCAGCCCCCAGCTCCAGCTGGGCGTCCAGAGCGCCCAGCAGGGCGGAGAAGGGCTTGCCCCAGCGCTGGGGCTCGTCCCGCAGCTTCTCAAAGAACTCCTGAAGGGTCAGGTAAGCCTTCTTGTAATCGGCGCCGGCGGCCACGATCTTGGCCACAGAGGTATAGACGGCGTCATGGGCCCCCTGGTAGGGGTTGGCGGACAGGGCCTCCGGATCGCAGCCCCAGGACATCAGGCTGGCCTGGTCGGTCTCCTGGCCGGGCAGAACGGGGAACAGGGCGGCCATGGCCTGGGCGGGGGTGCGCTGGGTCTTTCCGCCGAAGGGCATCAGGACGCTACCCGCCCCGATGGAGCCGTCAAAACGCTCGGTGAGGCCCCGGCGGCTGGCGCTCTTCAGGCTGGAGGCCATCTCCCGCAGGGAGGCGGGGGCCTGCGCGGCGGTCCCCTTGTGGTGGGAGACCGAGACGCCGGCGTGCTTTACCGCGCCGTTGGTATTCAAAAATTCACGGGACAGATCGGCCACGGTCTGGCCCTTCCAGTGCATGACCATCCGGGGGCTCTCGGTGACCACGGCCACCTGATAGGCCTCCAGGTTCTCCGCCTCGGCGGCGGCGATGAAGTTGGCCGCGTCCTCCGGAGCGACGACCACGGCCATGCGCTCCTGGCTCTCAGAGATGGCCAGCTCCGTGCCGTCCAGGCCCTCGTACTTTTTACGCACCGCGTCCAGCTGGATCTCCAGGCCGTCGGCCAGCTCGCCGATGGCCACGGACACGCCGCCGGCGCCGAAGTCGTTGCACCGCTTGATGAGACGGGTGATCTCCCCGTTCCGGAACAGGCGCTGGATCTTCCGCTCCTCGGGAGCGTTGCCCTTCTGGACCTCAGAGGCCATGGTGGTCAGGGACTTTTTATTGTGGCTCTTGGAGGAACCGGTGGCGCCGCCAATGCCGTCCCGGCCGGTGCGGCCGCCCAGCAGGATGACCACATCCCCGGGGGCGGGGCGCTCCCGGCGGACGTTCTCCGCAGGGGCCGCGCCCACCACAGCGCCGCACTCCAGGCGCTTGGCGATATAGCCCTCGTGGTACACCTCGGCCACATGGCCGGTGGCAAGACCGATCTGGTTGCCATAGGAGGAGTAGCCAGCCGCCGCGGTCTGGGCCAGCTTCCGCTGGGGCAGCTTGCCCTCCAGGGTCTGGTCAAAGGGCACCCGGGGATCGCCGCCGCCGGTGAAGCGCATGGCCTGGTGGACATACACGCGGCCGGAGAGGGGGTCCCGGATGCAGCCGCCGATGCAGGTGGCGGCGCCGCCGAAGGGCTCGATCTCGGTGGGGTGGTTGTGGGTCTCATTTTTGAACATGAGCAGCCAGTCCTGCTCCTTGCCGTCCACCACAGCGGGCACCTTGATGGAGCAGGCGTTGATCTCCTCGCTCTCATCCAGCTCGGGGAGCAGACCGCGCTTTTTCAGTGTCTTGGTGCCGAGGGTGGCGATGTCCATCAGGGTCTGGGGGCGCTTGGCGGCCTTCTCCGCCCCATAGACCTCCACCCGGGCGTCCAGATACCGCTGATAGGCGGCCTTGACCGCGGGATCATCGATGTCTACCGCGTCCAGATGGGTGGAGAAGGTGGTGTGGCGGCAGTGGTCGGACCAGTAGGTGTCCACCACCCGCACCTCGGTGATGGTGGGGTCCCGCTGCTCCTCATCCCGGAAGTAGGTCTGAAGGAACTTCAGGTCGTCCAGATCCATGGCGAGACCCAATTCGGACAGGAGATCGGACAGACCCTTCTCATCCAGGGCGGTGAAGCCCTCCACCACGGCCACGCGGTCAGGGGCGGCGTGCTCCCGGACCAGGGTGGCGGGCTTGTCCACGGAGGCCTCGCGGCTCTCCACCGGGTTGATGAGGTACTTGCGGATCTTCTCCAGCTCTCCCTGGGACAGCTGGCCGCCCAGGAGGTAGACCTTGGCGTAGGCGATGAGGGGGCGGTCCACGCCGGACTGGAGCTGGATGCACTGGGCGCAGGAGTCGGCCCGCTGGTCAAACTGGCCGGGGAGGGCCTCCACCGCCAGGACGCTGTGGACCGTGTCGGGGGCGGGATAGGTCTCGTCCCAGATGTCGTCCACCTGGGGCTCGGAAAACACCACCGTTTTGGCCGCCTCATAGACCGCGGGATCAATGTGGTCCGCGTCATAGCGGTTCAGGATCCGGACGGACTCCAGGGACTCCACCCCCAGCTGCTCCCGCAGCTGACGACACAGGCCCTGGGCCTCTACGTCAAAGCCAGGCTTCTTTTCTGAGTAGCATCGAAAAACGCTCATAACCATTCCTCCACGTTTTTTCTGTTGATTCCCGGACGTGCGCTGCGGAGACTGGAAACGGCCCTGCGGGGCCGCTCCGCCCCGCAGGGCAGAACAGGGCCGGACGGCCGGGATCTTTTCTTATGGAACTGTCCAGTGGGACAGGTCATAAAAGACGTTGTACTGGGTCGGATTCAGCTGGTCCAGCCGTCCATACTGGGTGAGGACCGAGCCGTTTTTGAAGCAGATGGGCGCGATGGGCGCCTGCTGACAGAGATAGCGGTACAGAGAGGAGGCGGCGGACTGCCGAAGCTCCCCCTCCGCGGTGCGGAAGGCGGAGAGCAGGCCGGAGATGACACCGTCCTCCCAGCCGCCGTAGTTCAGCGCGCCGCCGGGCGCGATGAGGGCGGAGAGGTCGAAGTCCGGAGTGAGATAGACCTCTCCCAGATACAGGTCGAAATCCCGGGCAGCCAGGGCGGCGGTGTACTCCTCCCAGGGGAGGCGCTCCACCGTGACCCGGAGCCCGGCCTCCTGGAGCTGCCGGGCGATCTCATTGGCTGCTGCGCTTTTAGCGGTGTTTTCGATGTTCACCAGCAGCGTCAGGGAGCGTCCCTTCAGCTCCAGACCTGTGAGGATGGACGGATCGTAGGACAGACGCTTGGCCAGCTCTCCGTTGTAGAGGGGGGAGGCGGGATGGACCGGAATGGACGCCGCCGCCGCGTGCCGGGCGAAGATGGTGTCGGCCAGAATGTCCCGGTCGATGGCACGGGCCACGGCCCGGCGGACCTCCGGGTCCCGGCACAGCCCCTGGGAGGCGTTGAAGCCCAGATAGAGCAGATCGGTGGAGGGGTAGTCCCAGACCTGATAGCTGCCGGAGGAACCCAGCTCGCTGTTGCCGGTCAGGTCTACGTCGATCAGGCTCACCTCGCCGGAGTTAAAGGCGGAGACCAGTTCGTCCGATTTGGTGAGCGAGGTCAGGCGGAACTCCTGGACCGGAAGGGCGCTGGAGTCCTGCCACCAGTCGGAGCGGGCGGTGAGGCTGAGGCCTCCGCCGCTGTCGGTGAGCAGATAGGGGCCGGTGCCGAGGGGGCGCGCCCCGGTCCCCAGAGCGAGGGGGATGTCCAGCAGCAGGGGGAGGGAGCTGTTGGGCTGGCTGAGGGTGAGGATCAGCTGTCTCTCGCTGCCCCGGATGGACTGGACACAGGACAGGCGGCCGGAGTACCGGGAGGTGGGATCCAGCGCCGTCTGAAGGGCCTGGGCCGCCGTCTCCCCTGTGAGGGAAGTGCCGTCGGAGAAGGTCACCCCGGACCGGAGGGTGAAGGTCCAGGTGAGCCGGTCCTCGCTGACTGTGGAGCTTTCGCACAAAAGGGGGACGGCCTGGAACTGGCTGTCCACAGTGAAGAGCCCCTCATAGATCAGAGGAGCCAAAGTGAGGTTGGCCTTGTTTTCTGAGAGGACCGGGTGAAAGCTGGCGGCGGGATAGGCGGCCAGGGTGAGGGGGGCGGAAGGCGCCTCCGGAGGGAGGGAGATGCCGCCGGAGTGGTCCGCTGCCGGGGGGGAGGATGCGGAAGAAGAGGAGGAGGCTCCGCCTTCTGAGCCGCAGGCGGACAGCAGAAGAGAAAAGGCGAGAAAGAGAATGAAAATTTGTCGTCTCATGGGCACCTCAGCGGATCTGGATCACAGAGGCCAGACTGCCCCGGCGGGCGCCCAGCCGGCGGTGGGACCAGAAGACGGCGCCGTCGCAGGCGGTGCAGTCGGAACAGACCGCGATGCGGTGGGGAGACAGGCCGGCCCGGAGCAGCCAGCGGCGGTTGGCGCCCTTCAGATCCACATGGTACTGGTCCGTACCGGGGACCGGGTGGATGAATGGCTCAGCGTCTCCACCCAGGCCGGCCTGCAGACCGGCGGGGACATCCCCGTGGGTCTCAAAGCAGCACAGGGAGATGCCCGGCCCAATGGCGGCCATCAGGTCGCCCGGGCGGCAGCCGAAGTCACGGACCATGGCCTCCGCGGCCCGGGCGGCGATGCCCAGCGCGGTGCCCCGCCAGCCGGCGTGGACCGCCGCGGCCACTTTCTGCCTGGGGTCGCACAGCAGCACTGGGATGCAGTCGGCGGAAAAGACGCTCAGGCACAGGCCGGGGGTCCGGGTGACCAGGCCGTCGGCCTCTACGGTTCCGGGCGCGCCCGGGGAGGGGAGCACGTCGGCCCGGGTGACCGGCCGGACCAGATCTCCGTGGACCTGGTGATTTTTCACCAGAGAGTCCGCGTCCGTCCCCACGGCGCCGCAGAAGCGGCGGAAATTCTCCGCCACCCGCTCCGGCTGGTCGCCGCAGGAGGCCCCCAGATTCAGCGAGTCCCATGGCGGGGGGGAGACGCCCCCCACGCGGGTGGAAAAGCCGTTGGGAAAGCCGGCCTCCTCCATAGCGGCGCAGGAATCAAAAAGGACGCCATGGCGCTCATACCGCGTGATCTCCATGGACGTCCCTCCTTTGCACCGGATCGATGTGTGATGATGATATGGTGATATTTTATTGTATCCCAAAATTCTGCGGCTGGCAACCCGTAACAAGGGAGAAATGCAGGAGCCTTTTGAGAAAAGTTAAGGCGTTTGTTCCAAATGAAAGTGGGACGGCGGAGCCGCTCCGCCGCCTCTGCGGTGTGCCAAAAACGGCGTGACCGTAAACGTCACGCCGTTTTTCTGTGCTGCCTGCAAGCGGAGAGAACTCACAGGGCCTTTTCATAGCAGTTGAGCACCTCAGGGAGAAAGCCCTGGAAGCAGAATTCGCTGGCTCCGGCG
The DNA here is from genome assembly GCA_050943915.1 of Lawsonibacter sp. GTDB lineage: Bacteria > Bacillota > Clostridia > Oscillospirales > Oscillospiraceae > Lawsonibacter. The sequence goes on along the minus strand of JBMNQB010000019.1, from coordinate 14,646 downwards.
AAGCGGTACCCCAGCCGGGGATACATGGTATTGGCCGGGAGATTGCCCTCATAGGTGTCCAGGCGGACAACGCGCCTGCCCTGGCGGCGCAGCTCCTCCTCGCAGAAGCCCACCAGCGTCCGGGCCAGTCCCCGGCCGGACAGGCTGGGGCGGATGACCAGGGTGTGGATGACCCCCACCTCCTCTGGAGCGGCGGGGATGGACCAGGGGATCTGGCTGTACTCCGGGAGCTGGACTCCGTTGAGGTTGACGCAGCCGCAGACCGCGCCCTCCTCCTCCAGCACCCAGAGGGTGCCCTCCTCCAGGGCCTGGCGGGCGGTATCCCGGGTGGGGTACTTGCCCCGCTGCCAGTTGGTATAGGAGACGGGGCGGGCGTCCTCCTGGTCCAGGATCTCCTCATAGATCCGGGCGATGGGATCCAGATCAGCAGTGCGGGCGGGTCGGATCATCATGGATCGCTCCTTTCATCAGATGTGGACTTAGTAGCGTGCCGTCCAGCTGGTCAAAAACCACACCGGAGCCAGCCAGAACAGGAGAAAGACCAACAGGTTCAGGGGGGAAAGAGAGCCGTAGGCATCCACAGAGGTGAGATAATAGGCCAGCAGGACGCCTACGCAGGAGCCAAGGCAGGTCAGCACCGCTCCGAAGCGGGTGGACCAGCGCAGGCGCTTGGCGGCCACCACCGACTCCCCGTAGGGCGGAAGGCCTTCCCGGCACAGCACGGCAGTGATGGTGGAGGAATGGGACTGCTCCGGGTCGGACAGCTCCCGGCGGCGCTCCACGGGAGGAAAGTCCATCTTGTCCGCGGCCAGCTTGAAGCGCTGGTGGAGCATGGCGGGGATCAGGTTGAAGTCCCGGGTGGCCAGCACCGGGCCGACCTTCTCCCGCATCAGGGCCTCCAGGGAGGGGAACACCATGTCGGGGAGGGCGTAGTTCAGGGCGAAGATGCCTGCCAGTTCCCCATCGATGGCGCAGAACACCGCGTTTTTCACATGGAGCCCCTGGGGCAGCTCCACCTCCATCAGATTCATAAAGGCGGCGGAGCCCACCAGCACCTGATCGCCGCGGATGGTGGCCGATAGGCCGCCTCCCTCGTAGCAGCACAGGTGCTCGGCGTTCCGGAAAATGGCCCCCTGGGCACGGAGCAGATCGTGGAACAGCTTGGTCAGGCCGCTGCCGGAATCCCGTATCAGGGTGGCGGTGTATCCCACCACCCGCTCAATGGACCAGTCACCGAATACCTTGATGCCGTTGAGTTCCACATAACCGGGGGGGAACAGGTCCCCGTCGGTGAGGAGGATCCGGTCCCCCTTCTTGGACTGGGCTGCCCCCGGCCATCCGGCCAGGGCCGCGCCGCTGGAGGCCAGCCGCCGGGCCAGCTTGTGGAAGGGACGGCCATATACCAGGGCCCCGCCAAAGGCGGCGGAGGCGGTGAAGGTGGCGGAGAGGCACCACAGCAGATGCTGGGGCTTGTCAAGGCCATAGGAGGCCAGCAGGGAGAACAGCAGGCAGGCCAGCAGCAGCAGGGGACAGACCACCCGGTAGATGCGCTGGGCCCCGTCGTCCATCTGGATCTGGCTGCCGAAGCCGTTGGGGACCCCGGACCATTTGCAGTAGGTGTCCCGGCCGTTCCACTTTCCCTCATCCAGGGTGAGGAGATAGGGCTCGGCTGCCGAAGCGGCGGTGCGGCAGGACAGGCGCAGGCCGCACCGCTTATGGTAGCTGCCGTGGAGTAGGAAAAACAGACCGGCCAGGGCGGCGGCGGCATAGGGAAGCTGTCCCTCCCGGTCCTGGGACAGGGAGAGGGTCAGGGCGTCGGCCAGGGTGAACAGGACCGACAGGGCGGCCAGGGTATCCATTCCGACCCGTCCCCGGAGGGCGCGCCGGAGCCCCGTCCAGAGCACATCCAGAGAGAGGAGGGTCCCCAGGCCAAGCAGTCCGGCGGAGATCCAGACCTGGAGCTGATAGCCGTCCAGCGGGGGCAGCCAGTAGAAGCCGGCGGCGGGGACGGCCAGCTGGAACAGAGCCGCCGCGGCCAGCAGAAAGACCAGAATGGCCCGCAGGCGCATCCCCTTCAGGCCCTTGCCGTAGGAGCGGGCCAGGGCCTGGGGCGGCAGATCGGGGGGAGGCGGCTCAGGCTTCCGGGGCCTGCGGACCCGGCCGGGGGCCTCGGGGGGGGCCTCCTGGTCGGTGCCCGGAATGAGCTCCTCCAGACGGCGGATCTCCTCCGGGTCCATGCGCTCCGACTCCTGAAACATCTGGTCGGCATAGCGGTCCGCCTTCTGCGAGATGTCCTTGAGAAAAGCGGACAGCACGCTCTCCTCCTCCGGAAAGTCCACCACCTGGCCGGTCTCTCTGCCGTCCTCACGGTCCTCCGGGCCTTCGTCCTCCGCTCCGTCGGCCTCGTCTGTCTCCAGAAAGCCGTCCTCCGGCTCCGCAGGCGGCGGTGGAATGGGGCGGCCTGGAAAGGCCACCACCTTGCCGCTGTCTGCGGCAGGGGCAGCCGGAGGCGGGACAGGAACGGCGGAGCGCTGGGTGCTCCGCCGGGTCCCATACTCCGCCAGAATGTCCTCCAGGGTGAAGGGGCCAGCCTCCGCATCCCGGCTCAGCGACTTACATTCTGCCAGCTCGTCGTTGTTCAGTTGTTCAGTTTCCTTGTCACGGTCGTGCATATCGGTTCCTCAGTGTCGTGCTTGTGGGTTCGGAGATCCTGAAAAATAGAATATTTTACTGAAAAAATACAAAACGTAATGCCGGTTTAGCTGCCGGTGCGCTGGCGGACAGCCTCATAGAGAAGAACGGCGGCGGCGGCGGAGGCGTTCAGCGAATTGATCTTGCCGAACATGGGGATGGAGACGGTGAAGTCGCAGTTCTCTGTGACCAGGCGGCCCATGCCCTCCCCCTCGCTGCCGATGACGATGGCGGCGGGGCCCTTCAGGTCTGCCTGATACAGGGACGTAGAGCCGTTCATGGCGGTGCCGAACACCCAGACGCCCTCCTCCTTCAGCTCCTTCAGCAGGGAGGGGAGGTTGGCCACCCGGGCCACGGGCACATGGGCCACCGCGCCGGCGGAGGTCTTGGCCACCACGGCGGTGAGGCCGGCGGAGCGGCGCTTGGGGATGATGACGCCGTGGGCGCCGGCGGCGTCGGCCGTGCGGATCACCGCCCCCAGGTTGTGGGGGTCGGAGAGCTCGTCGCACACCACGATCAGGGGCGGTTCACCCTTTTCCCGGGCGGCGTTGAGGATGTCATCCACGGTGGCGTACTCCCGCACCGCAGCCAGGGCGATGACCCCCTGGTGGGAGTGGGTGCGGCTCATGCCGTCCAGCTTGCGCCGGTCGGCGTCCACCACCACGATGCCCTTTTCCCGGGCGGCGGAGGCGATGTGGCCCAGGGCGGAGTCGGTCTCGCCCTTCATCAAAAAGATCTTATCAATGGCGACGCCGGCGCGCAGTGCTTCGATGACAGCGTTGCGGCCTTCGATGACACCGTCGTTTTCCGTCTCCACAGGGGCGGAGCGGCGCAGGGGGGGGCGTTTGTTTATGGACATAGAGGGGGACCTCCTGATCATAACTGCCGCGGAATATGCGGAAGTGAAATGGAATAAAGATACCACATACTATACCATATTTCCGCCGGAGAGGGAAGGGCGAAATTCACGGCGGGCCGGGGAGGCGGCGGACTTCGGAGGACGGGGGGAGCGCTTCGCGGCCGGGCCCTCTTTTACAGAAAGTTTACAGCACTCTTTCTTGTATTTAAAGGAATAGTATGGTATAGTATGAACTGCTGAAGTTTCGGCGAAAGGCCCGGTTCCGGGCCGAATTTTATGCAGACATCGCATGATGGAGGTATTCTCCCTTGAAACCAGATAAAAGAAACAACAACGACGGTGGGAACAACAAGCGCAATGCCCTGGGATTGGTCAGCATTATTCTGTGGGCGCTGTTCCTGACCCTCCTGTTCCGGAGCTGCTGGTCCTCCTATGAGAACGCCGGGATGGTGGAGGTGCCCTACACCACATTCAAGGAGTGGCTGGAGGCAGACAAGATCCAGCAGGCCAACGTGGAGAGCGGACAGATCACCTTCACCCTCCGGGAGGGGGTAGAGGTGGAGCTGCCCCAGCAGGAGGAGACCGGCGGTGCGGGAGGCCTGATGAACGCACTGCTCCCGGAGCCCCCTCAGGATGAGACGGCGGTGACGGAGTATATGACCGTCCGGCTGAGTGGAGTGTCCGACGTGGAACTGATGAACCAGCTGGAGGAGCACCTGCCGGACGGCGCCTACACCGAGCCGGTGGACAATTCCGCCTATCTGCTCAACCTGTTCCTGGCCTATATCCTGCCCATCCTGGTGATGGTGGGGCTGTTCCTGTTCATGTTCCGCGTTGGCGGAAAGGGCGGCATCGGCGGCATGGGCAACCTGGGCAAGTCCAACGCCAAGGTCTATGTGGAGAAAAAGACCGGGGTCACCTTCCGGGATGTGGCCGGCCAGGACGAGGCCAAGGAGTCCCTCCAGGAGATCATCGACATCCTCCATAATCCCCAGAAGTATACTGAGATCGGCGCCAAGCTGCCCAAGGGCGCCCTGCTGGTGGGCCCTCCGGGCACCGGCAAGACCCTGTTGGCCAAGGCCGTGGCTGGTGAGGCCAACGTGCCCTTCTTCTCCATCAGCGGCTCCGATTTTGTGGAGATGTTCGTGGGTATGGGCGCGGCCCGTGTCCGCGACCTGTTTAAGGAAGCGGCCAAGATGGCACCCTGTATCATCTTCATTGATGAGATCGACACCATCGGTAAGTCCCGTGACAACCGCATGGGGGGCAACGATGAGCGGGAGCAGACCCTGAACCAGCTGCTGGCGGAACTGGATGGCTTCGACCCAGGCAAGGGTATCATCGTCCTGGGGGCTACCAACCGCCCGGAGGTGCTGGATAAGGCGTTGCTGCGCCCCGGCCGCTTTGACCGGCGCATCACCATCGACCGGCCCAACCTGGCCGGACGCCTGGCTACCCTTCAGGTCCACACCCGGAAGATCAAGCTGTCCGAGGACGTCAATCTGAAAAAGATCGCCCTGGCCACCGCCGGGTGCGTGGGCGCGGACCTGGCCAACCTGGTGAACGAGGCCGCCCTGCGGGCGGTGCGCTTCGGCCGACGCCTGGTGACCCAGGAGGATCTGCTGGCCTCCTTTGAGTTCGTCATCGCCGGCAGTGAGAAGAAAAATTCCGTGCTCACTGAGTTTGAAAAGAAGCTGGTGGCCTACCACGAGGTGGGCCACGCCATGGTGGCCTACAAGCAGAAGAACGCCGAGCCGGTGCAGAAGATCACCATTGTCCCCCACACCGAGGGCTCTCTGGGCTACACCCTGCTGATGCCGGAGGAGGATAAGACCAACCTGCGCACCAAGGATGAGCTGATGGCCAAGATCACCGTCTCTATGGGCGGCCGGGCGGCGGAGGAAGTGGTGATGAACACCATGACCAACGGGGCCTCTCAGGACATCCAGGAGGCCACCAGCATCGCCCGGAACATGGTGGCCATGTTCGGCATGAGCAACGAGTTTGGCATGATGGCCCTGGGCTCCGTCCGGAACCAGTATCTGGACGGCGGCTATGGTCTGGACTGTGCCCAGGAGACCGCAGCCGTCATGGATAAGGAGGTCAAGATCCTGCTGGACCAGTGCTATCGGGATGCGGTGGCCCTGATCCGGGAGAATTTGGAGGATATGCACAAGGTGGTGGCCTATCTGCTGGAGAAGGAGACCATCACCGGCGGCGAGATGGTGGCCATCATCCAGGGCCGGGACCCCGCCCTTGTGGAGGAGGCATACGCCTCCACAGCCAGCCGGGAGCGCAGGCCCCTGCCCGGGGACATCGAGCCCCCTGCCCGGAACATCCACATCATCAGTGAGGAGATCAAGGCCCCCATCCCCTTAGAGGAGCCGGAGGAGCCTGCTGAGGAGAAAGCGCCCGTGGAGGAGGACTCCGTGGACGGTGGAGAGACGCCGGAGCCCTCTGTTCCCGCTTCGGAGGAGCCTGTCCATGGTGAGGATGCGGTCCCCACTGGGGAGGATCCCTCAGATTCAGAGCCTAAAGCATAATATAGCCCCCGCGCTGTGGAACAGGTGGTTCCGCGGCGCGGGGGTTCTCTGCTTTTAGGGGTGCTTCCGGGGAAGGTGTCAGCTCCTTGCGCGCTTGACAGAATGGACCGCGGCCGATAAAATTAGAAAAAGGGGGGCTGGTATGAAAAAATGGCATATCAAAGCCGTAATTGGCGTGATTCTGTGTGTTTTGGCGATGCTGCCCGTTCTGTTTTTCCTGATTCTGCGGCTGGGATGGCCGCCGGTCCTAGGCAACCTGTCTGCTGCCCGGGCCATTACGCAGTATGCCGCCCAGGTCTACCCGGAGTATCGGGCCGAAGGGCCGTGGGCAGGCTTTAACCTGGTGGCCGGCGGCTACTGTCTGAGCATTTCCGGGGATTCTGGAACGCGCAGTCTGGGCTGTGATTTGGAGGCCCGTTTGATCTGGGACCAGGAGCGGGAGGCGGCGCTGGAGGAGGAACTGAATGTGGGCCGCGCCCTGCGGTCCCTCGGAGTCCTGGAACCCAAAGGGTACACATATTGGAGCGCGCGGTGGCCAGCAGACGCGCCGGACCGGCCATGGGTGATGGTGCGGACGGATTTTTACTTGGACGCCCCTGTGCCGGAGGAGCAGAACCTGCGGATGGCGCTGGCTGACCGGGCTATGGAAGTTTACACAGTGATGGCCGCCGTCACACCCATCCGCCAGTTCTCGGTGGCCTGCGGGATCCGGGAGGAAAGGGAGACTGCTTGGTACCAGGTCACAGTAGAACTGGAGGACGGAAAGGCCCTGGCCCGGGAGGATATTTTGACCGGGAGACTGGTAAAATCATAACAAATAGTATAATAAGATAGTGATATATAAAAAACCTGCCCTGTGCGGCCAATATGGCCGCACAGGGCAGGTTTTTGGAATATGGAGTCAGAGGCACCGGCGGTAGGTACGGGTGATCTCCCGCAGCTTGCCGGAGACGTAGGGGTTAAGGGCCTCGCCGCGGACCCGCCAGCTCCAGTTGTGGTCCCCCATGGTGCCGGGGGTGTTCATCCGTGCGTCCGCCCCCAGGCCCAGCACGTCCTGAAGGGGGGCGATGGCCAGATAGCTCCCAGAGGCCCATGCGCCGGAGATGACCCCCCAGCCCAGGCCCTCCTCCTCCCGCAGGCGGAGATAGCGGCGGGCGTAGCTGGCCTCCTCCGGCCGTGCCTCATTGAGGAACTGGACGAAGGTGGGGGTGTCGTGGGTCCCGGTGTAGACCACGGAGAAGGGCTGGCAGTTGTGGGGCAGATAGGCGCTCTCCCCCTGGGGATCGAAGGCAAATGCCATCACCTTCATTCCGGGGATGCCGCAGGTGCGCACAAAGTGCAGGGCGTCCTGGTCCAGATCTCCCAGGTCCTCGGCGATGAGCTCCAAGTCGGGGGCGGCTGCCTGAAGGAGGTGGAGCAGCTTCAGGCCGGGACCCGGCTCCCAGTGTCCCTCTTTGGCGCTTGTGGCCCCGGCTGGGATGGACCAGTAGGTGTGGAAGGCCCGGAAGTGGTCGATGCGGATGGCGTCGTACAGCCGGGCGCACCAGTGGATGCGCTCCTTCCAGAACAGGAATACCTGCCGCTTGTGGCCCTCCCAGTCATAGAGGGGATTGCCCCAGAACTGTCCCTCGGCGGTGAAGGCGTCCGGAGGCACGCCGGCCGCCGCAGTCAGGCGGCCCTGGGCGTCCACCTGAAACAGCTCCGGGTGGAAGTAGAACTCAGCGCTGTGGCTGGACAAATAGATGGGGATGTCCCCCATGATGCGGATCCCCTTCTGATTGGCGTACTCCTTCAGGTGGAACCACTGGCGGTAAAAGATGTCCTGAAGGAAGGTGTGGAAGGCCATCCGCTGGGGATCCGGAACGGCGTCCCTGGGCCACTGGCTGCAATCGGTCTGGTATTGGTCGTGGAGGGCGGCGAACTTGGCGTAGTCCTCCAGCCAGGGGAGGTGGAGCTCCTCCGGGAGCTGGGCCATGCGGCCGGGAAAACGGAGAAACGCCTGATAGAGCAGGTCCATCCGGGTGGCATGAAGATGGGCGTAGTCTACCCGGTCGGGGGAGTCCCGGCGGGCGGCCTCCACCTCCTGGTGGGTGAGCAGGCCCATGGACACCAGCTCGTCCAGGTCGATGAGATAGGGGTTGCCCGCGAAGGCGGAGGGGGACATATAGGGGGAGTTGCCGTGGCCGGGGGGGACCAGGGGCAGGATCTGCCAATAGGTCTGTCCGGCATCCGCCAGAAAGTCCACGAACCGGCGGGCCGGTGCGCCCAGAGAGCCGATGCCATAGGGACCGGGCAGAGAGGAGACAGCCAGCAGGACACCGCTGGCGCGTGAGTCATACATGGGAACGGGCTCCTTTCGGAAAATTCACGGATCTTGGGAAAAAAGACGGCTCTGTGCCAGAAAAGACAGGGCCACGCTCAGTATAGCATAAACTGTGGAAAATACAAGGCGGGATGGGAAGAAGAGGGGGAAAGTTCCTGCCCGCCGGCGTCTTATTCGGATCCGGAGCAGGCCCGGCGGAAAAAGTCCAGGGTGTGGTCGTTGGACTTCCGGCTCTCCGGCCAGTCCCAGTGGCTGACCTCAAAGACATGGGTGAGGCGTTCACCTTGGGCGCGGGTCCAGAGCAGAACTTCGTGTTCCAGAGGGGAGCGGTCCAGCCAGTCGATCAGCCGGCGGCTTTGGCGGTAGTAGCGGTCGGGCTCGCTGGCGATGACCAGGATCGGAGGGAGGGGCAGGCCGGGGGCGGTGTCCTCGAAGCTGGCATGGCCCCACAGGGGGGAGGAGGGGCCGGCGGGGCCGAACAGCATCCGAAGATACTCCCGGGTGACTGCCCTGTCCAGATGGGGTTTCAGAAAGTTGAAGCGGTAGACGTCACATACCCCGTGGGCGATCGCCAGGGCCCGGAAGGGGTGGGCCAGGGGGGCGGCTCCGTACAACTCCTGGAGGGAGGAGTCCAGCTGGATACAGGCGGCAAGGCCGGCCAGATGTCCCCCGGCGGAGTCCCCGGTGAGACAGAGCCGTCCCAGATCCAGGCCGTATGCCCCGGCATGGCCCTCCAGCCAGTGGAGGCTGGCAAAGACGTCCTGGACCTGCCCCCGGAGATCCACCTCGGGGAGCAGGCGGTAGCTCATGGCCATGACGGCCCATCCCCGGGAGGCCAGATACATACAGTAGGCCCGGTTCAGCTCCCGGTCGCCGTACATCCAGCCGCCCCCGTGGATGTCCACCACCACGGGCAGAGGGCCCTCAACGCCCAGAGGGCGGTACAGGTTCAGGGTGTGCATGGGGTGGCCGCCGGGCAGATAGGGAAGGGCCTCCAGGATCTCCACCCCTGTGGGGAGGGGCTGGCGGGCCAGGCGGACGGCATCCCGCCGGCGGTTAGATTCCCACTTCCGGCGGATCAGGGCGCGGGTCAGGTGTCCCATAACAGGCTCCTTTCCAGGTGAAATAAAAACAGCTCCGGCCGGTGGGCCGAAGCTGCTCTTTTCCGTTTCGAGGAGCGATTAGCCCTCAGAAATGGCGCTCATGGGGCAGGTACCAGCGCAGGAACCGCAGTCCAGGCAAGCACCGGCGTCGATCACGTAATGATCATCACCCTGAGAAATGGCGCCCACGGGGCAGGCATCCGCGCAGGAACCACAGCTGATGCAAGCATCGCTAATGACATAAGCCATTGGAAATACACCTCCCTTAGAATGTACCTCTTATTTTATCACATCTTTTTGAAAATGCAATGCTAATTTTTCCGAAAAGCGGGCATAGTTAAAAAAGCGCCGGCGGCCGCAGGTCACGGGCCTGGCCGGCGGAGAGACGGGGGGAATTGATTTGGAACAGAAGTCACGGAGGCGATGGGAGATGGCGGACAGCCGGTTTACATCCACAGCCCTGGGGGCCATCCGGCTGGCTCAGGAGAACGCGGCCCGGCTGGGGCACTGCTATGTGGGCAGCGAGCATTTGCTGCTGGGGCTGGCCTGCCAGGAGTACAGTCTGGCGGCACAACTGCTGGGGGAGGCGGGGGCGGACAGCCGCTCCCTGCGGGCGGCCGTGGTACAACTGGTAGGCACCGGGGCGCCCGGTCCCACCCTGCGCCAGGGCTTGACGCCCCGGTGCTGCCAGGTCATCTGCCGGGCGGCGGAGGAGTGCCGGCGGCTTGGCGGTCCGGCGGTGGGAGCGGAGCACCTGCTGCTTGGAGTGCTGTTGGAGACGGAAAGCTCCGGGGCGCGGCTGCTGGGGGCCTGCGAGGTGGACCGGGAGAGCCTGCGCAGGGCGGTATACGCCGCGCTGGGCGGGGAGGAGGGCGTCTCCCGTCCCATCCGGAGCCGGGAGCCGGAGCGGGCCTCCGGCGACACCCGTCAGCTGGACCAGTGTGCCCGGGATCTGACCCGGATGGCGGCGGAGGGACGGCTGGATCCGGTGATCGGCCGGGAGGAGGAGCTGGACCGGGTGATCCAGATCCTCTCCCGCCGCACCAAGAACAACCCGGCACTGATCGGGGAGCCCGGCGTGGGCAAGACAGCGGTGGCGGAGGGGCTGGCTCTGGCCATTGCCGACGGCGCGGCCCCGGCGCATCTGCTGGGCAAGCGGGTGTGTGCCTTGGATCTGTCTGCCATGGTGGCGGGCACCAAGTACCGGGGGGAGTTTGAGGAGAAGCTGAAGCACGTGCTTCAGGAGGTGCGCCGGGCGGGGAATATCATCCTCTTTATCGACGAGCTGCATACCATCGTGGGGGCTGGCTCGGCGGAGGGGGCCATCGATGCGGCCAACATCCTAAAACCCGCCCTCTCCCGGGGAGAGATCCAGGTGATGGGGGCCACCACCCTGGACGAGTACCGGCGGTATATCGAGAAGGACTCCGCTCTGGAGCGGCGGTTCCAGCCGGTCACCGTCCGGGAGCCCTCCCGGGAGGAGACGCTGGCCATCCTTCGGGGGCTGCGGGGCCGGTATGAGACCCACCACCACCTGACCATCACCGATGGGGCGCTGACGGCGGCGGTGGATCTTTCCATCCGCTATCTGCCCCAGCGCTTCCTGCCGGACAAGGCCATCGATCTGGTGGACGAGGCGGCCTCCCGGGCCAGATTGTCCGCCCGGGCGCTGCCGGAGGAACTTCAAAAGCTGGAGGAGCGGGCGGTCCAGACGGGGCGGCAGCTGACGGAGGCCATCCGGAAGCAGGACTTTGAGGAGGCGGCCATGCTCCGGGACGCGGAGGGGGACTTCCGCCGGGAGCTGGAGGCGGGGAAGCGCCGCTGGCAGGCGGAGCACGCCCCCCGGGCGGTGGGGGAGGAGCACATCCGGGCCGTCCTGTCCCAGTGGACCGGGGTCCCGGTGAGCGATCCGACAGAGCGGGACCGGAAGGCCCTGGCCAGCCTGGAGGAGACCCTCCACCGGGAGCTGCTGGGCCAGGACGAGGCAGCCCGGACCGTGGCCCGGGCGGTCCGCCGGGGGCGGCTGGGCCTGAAGGATCCCCGCCGCCCGGTGGGGTGCTTTCTGCTGCTGGGCCCCAGCGGCGTGGGCAAGACTCAGCTGTGCCGGGCCCTGGCTTCCGCCCTGTTTGGAAGTCAGGAGGCCCTGCTGCGCTTTGATATGTCCGAGTATATGGAGGGACACAGCGTCTCCCGGCTCATCGGGTCTCCCCCGGGCTACGTGGGCCACGACGAGGGCGGGCAGCTGACTGAGCGGGTGCGGCGGAACCCCTGGTCGGTGGTGCTGCTGGACGAGCTGGAGAAGGCCCACCGGGATGTGTGGTCTATCCTCCTCCAGGTGATGGAGGAGGGGGTGCTCACTGACGCCCAGGGGCGGCGGACCGACTTCCGGAACACGGTGCTGGTGATGACCTCCAATCTGGGGGCGCAGCACTTCCGGGCTCAGGGGCGGCTGGGCTTCCTCCCTGAAGAGGGGGCTGACCGGGCGGCGGTGGAGCGGGCGGTGCTGGCCGAGGCCAGGCGGACCTTTGCCCCGGAGTTTTTGAACCGGCTGGACGGGACTTTGGTGTTCCACCCGCTGGATGGGGACAGTCTGGCCGCCATCACACGGCAGCTGCTGGATCAGACGGGGGAGCGTCTGTCCGCTCTGGGGGTGTCCCTCCAGGTGGAGGAGGACGCCGTCCGACTGCTGGCCCGGGCGGGGAGCGACCGGGACTACGGGGCGCGGCCCCTGCGTCGGGCCATTGCGGCCCAGGTGGAGGATCCCGCCGCCGATCTTTTGCTGGAGGGGGCGCTGTGCTCCGGCGGGACCCTCCGGGTCGTGGCAGACGGGGACTGTGTTCAGGTGCGGCCGGCATAGCGGATGCGAGAAAATGACGCCACTAAATATAATATTGAATATTATATTTAGTGGTTTTTGATATTGATAATTCCGGTGAAAGAGACTATACTAGATCATACAGACAGCGGCGCACGGTGCAGAGGCTCCGGCGCGGGAAGGGAGCGGTTTGTATGAGGCAGTCGGCAATAACGTGTAAGGCTCCGGCGGCGGTCCGGCGGACGCGGCAGCGGGAGGTTCGGGATCCCTACGACGGGCTGCGGCCCTGGTCGGCGATCACCCACGGGGCAGGGGCCGTCCTGTCGGCGGTGGGAACGGCGCTTTTATTGCGGCTGGCCATCCTGCGGGGGAGCGGCCTGCTGGTCACGGTCTTTCTGATCTACGGCCTGTCTATGACGGGGTTGTACACCGCCAGCACCCTCTACCACTGTGTCAACACGTCGGTGGCAGGGCGGCGGGCCCTGCGGAAGTACGACCACTGCTCCATCTACCTGCTCATCGCCGGGAGCTATACGCCGGTGTGCATGGTGGCCTTGAGACAGGCGGGGGGGCCTGCCCTGCTGGCGGCGGTGTGGGCCGTGGGCGTGGTGGGTATGGTGCTCACCGTGGCCAAGCTGGAGATCCCCCGCTGGCTCACCAGCGCCATCTATCTGCTGATGGGCTGGCTGGCTGTCTTTGCCATCGTCCCCCTGTACCGGGCCCTGCCTTCCGCTGGCTTTGCCTGGCTGCTGGCCGGCGGGCTGCTGTATACTGTGGGGGGCGTGCTGTACGCCGTCAAGTGGCCGGGGCGGGACAATCCCCGCTTTGGCTGCCACGAGATCTTTCATGTGTTCATCCTGCTGGGTTCCGTGTGCCACTTTGTACTCATGTACCAGGTGATCGCCCGGATGTGACCTGGTGAGAAACGGCCCCGGAGCGGCGTGATGCCGCTCCGGGGCTTTTGATGTGATCTGCATTTCCGGGCATGAAATTACTCGTCCAGATGGAACAGGGAGAGGGGCAGCACGTCGGCCAGCTCCATCAGCAGGGGAGAGATGCCCCCGGCTTCTTCCGGCGTCGGCGTACACACCGCCAGATTTGTCTGAAGGGGTCCGGCCGGGAGGGAGACCAGAGCCAGCACACCGCCGCCGCCCCGCTCCCCCAGCAGAAGGGTCCCCTGGTGGAGGTTTACGATATGCCGCGCGATGGCAAGGCCCATCCCCGCGCCCTCTCCGGGGGAGGGAATATGGGCTTCGGCCTCCTCCGGGGGGAAGAACGCCTCTGGGGCACAGCCGTCCCCCTGGTCGCCCAGGGTAAACACCGCCCGGTCCCCCCGGCGCTCCAGGGTCAGGACCAGCTCGCCCGGCTGGGCCGCCTTGGCCCCGTTGGAGATCAGGGTCAGCAGCAGCTTCTGGATCAGTGCCGGATCGCCCGGGATCAGAAGAGAAGGCAGCCGGCACTGGAAGCGGAGCTCCACCCCAGCCTCCCGGAGCAGAAAGGCGGCCTCCTCTGTCAGACGGCGGCACAGACCGGCCAGGTCCAGTGTCCCGGGGTGAAAGGCGGTTCCCTCCGGGCTGTCCATCCCACGCATGAACTCCAGATTGGACAGCAGGCGGTACATCCGGAAAAAACTGCGGTTGAAGGCGCTGTCATGCTCCTGTCCGGCGGTGCTTTGAAATTCCAGAAGCACCTCCTGGAGAAAACCGCGCATCTGCCGGACAAAACCGTCCAGCTGCCGGTCTGTCAGGCCGGATTTGGGCGCGGGACGCACCAACAGCAGACTGCCCTCCAGTTCGGCCACCCGGCTGAACAGATACAGCTCCCCCTGGTGGGTAAAGGTGCCGGCCCCGTCCGGATCCTCCAGGGGCACGGATAGAAAGCGGGGGATCTCCATCCCGGATCTCAGTTCCGGAAAGCGGTGCATGGCACGGCGGTTCAGACGCTGTACCGTTCCATGGACCACCTCGATGGCACTGTCCGGAAACTGCTCCAGATTGGTGGTTTGATTGGTGTCAGACATAGTCCCTCCTGTGGCAGAGCCCTTTTGCGCAGCATACAGCCCCGTCTTTTCCATCTCTGTCAGCAATAGCTTATGCGAAAATGGCACACAAACTCGATTGTAAATTTTAGTATATCAAAAACTGCTGCTGACCACAAGGGCGGCGTAAAAAATTGTTGCAAAAGACTGTAGGTATTACAATGATGTGTGACAGATAGAAAAAAGAAAAGCGAATAGGAGTGACCTGTGTTAAGGTTAAGTTGCTGAGACAAAACCGAAAGGCAGGTGTCACCCTATTCGCCATGAATAAGAT
>JBMNQB010000018.1:0-38532 GCA_050943915.1 Lawsonibacter sp. | reverse complement strand
ATGCTCCAAAATGATCCCGCCTTTTTCCAGTGGTTGGACGGTCAGATCCGTCCGGCTTTCTGCCAGTATAGCATATTTTCTGTGGAAAGGGAATGAAAAAACTTTAAAGGAATTCTTAAAACTGCGCAAAAATCCCCGGGTAAGGGGAGCGTATCCCGCGTTGCAAAGGGTCTGTGCATAGAATTCCGGGCCGGCAGAGCGCCGGCCCGGAGGCAGAGGTCAGAACAGCTGTGGGATCACGCCGCAGGAGCGGACGGGTCCTCTGGAGCGGGCTCCTCCTCCTGCGGGGTGGGGAGGACGGCCTGGGACTGGGTTTTGCCGTCCACCGTCAGGGTGTAGCCGTCCAGGATGGAGGCGGGGGTGTCGGAGGCGGCATGGGTGATGGTCACCTGGTCGCCGGGGTTCAGGATCACCGCCAGAGGGTTCTGGGCGGCGGAGAGGGCGTAAAAGACGCTCTCATCGTTCAGCCGGATGAAGTAATAGGTGTTGCCCTCCAGCACGGCGGAGCGGATCTCGGCCACGGAGCCGGAAGCGGTGGTCTGGGGAAGCTCCTCGGGCTGGGTGACTCCCTTGTCGGACAGCATCCGGATATATTCCTGCTCGCACTGGGTGACGGAGCTGCCGGTGGCCACGATGTCGTACCGGGCCACGTTGACCATGGCATAGCTCTTGACCAGATTGGCGGCGTCCTTGAGGGGGATGAAGTAGGTGGGCTCATCGGCGATGTTCAGCAGGATGGGGAAGGTGGCGGTGTACCCCAGGTCCTGGACCACGCCCTCTGCGGAGGCCTGGGCGGCCCGCTCGGTGGCGCCGGGGGCGTTGTAGAACCGGGTCTCCTTGGTGCGCTGGTTGGACAGCAGGAAGCCCAGGTTGGACTGGTCGGCGTTGGCAGAGGTGACGCCGGTGTACATATACACGTCGTCATTCAGCGCGATATAGTTCGAGCCCTGGGTGGTGACAGTCACGTCCCTCTGGCCCAGCACAGAGTTGATGAAGCCGTTGATGAGGGTGCCGTGGTAGTCGTACTGCTCCATGATCAGCTCTGGGGTGTACACATTATCCACCCAGGCGGGGACCTCCTCATAGTACTGGCTCTCGCCGGTGATGGCGTTGCACAGCACGGCACCCTTGATGTCGGTGCCGCCGAACAGGCCGATGGTCTTGATGACCCGGGGGGCGATCCACCAGGGCTGCCCTTCCTCGTCGATCTCAAACTGGGGGGTGGAGAACATAAAGGTGGGGTACTGGAAGCGCAGATGGCGCATGATATTGCGGTTGAGGGGCTCCGAGAAGGAGTACTTCATCCCCTCCGGAAGGCGGATCACCTTGGCCTCCTGGGTCACCATGTCCACGACCACATAGGCGGGCAGGCCGCTGCCCCGGTTGGTAAACCACTTGACCAGGTCAGCATAGGCGATGGGGGCGACCCGGACGGGGCGGCCCTGGTAGTTGATCTGGGTGGAGTCATAGGAGTACTCGAACTGGCTGACCATGTCGCTGAGGGTGCCCATCTGGCGGTCGCCCAGGTAATCGGCGCTCTTCCGGTCCAGAGTGGGGATCTCACTGAAGGAGATCTGGCTGATGTCCTGGGCGAACTCCCCGTCCTCCACGGCCAGTAGGTCCCGGTAGGCCCCGGCCCGGAAGATGGGCATGGAGATCACCTGGCCGACCAGGGCGGCGGCCATCAGGGCCACCAGGAGCACGCCCACCGGCAGGCACTGCTGTTTGATGAAGCGGAAATACTCCCGGACCTGTTCCTTGGCCGAGACAGCCTCCTTCTGCCCCTTAAAGCCGGAGGTGATCAGGGCCGAGACCACATAGACCACGCACAGCAGGATCATGAAGCTGTAAAAATCGTTGGACTGGAGGTTGAGGGCAGGGAGGGAGACGTAGAAGTAGGCCCCGCCCACAGCCAGAGTGACCAGCAGATTGGTCAGGATCTTCCCTGCCTTGCTGGCCGGCGCGTGCAGCTTTTTCTTGGAATTTCGACTCAAAATAGCATTCTCCTTTGTTCGGCGGAGGCCGCCGACCGTAATAGAAACGATGTCAGTATACCTTTTTTTCGTTCAAAAAGCAACTAAAAAGAAAAACAGAAGATTAAAAATTGGTCAAGGTGCCCGTCAGCTGGCTGAAAAGGAATAAAAAGGGAAGTGAGAGGGCATACTGAGAGGCAGACCTGGCGACAGAAAGGACGATCTGTATGGAAGTGAAGGAATTGATGAACCCCAGCGTGGTCACCGTCGAACCTACCGCCTCTGCGGCCCTGGCCGCCCGGCTCATCAGCCGCCACAACGTGGGGGCCCTGCCCGTTTGCGGGGCAGACCGGCGGCTGCGGGGGATGGTCACGGACCGGGACATTGTGCTGCGGTGTGTGGCGGCGGAGGAGGATCCGGCCCAGACGCCGGTGCGGGACATTATGACCCGGGGCTGTGCCGCTGTCTCCCCCCGGGATGACTGCCGGGAGGCGACCCGCCTGATGTCGGTCCATCAGGTCCGCCGCCTGCCGGTGGTGGAGGACGGGCGGCTGGTGGGGATCGTCTCCCTGGCGGACCTGGCCAAGAGCCAGCGCTTTGACATGGAGGCGGCCCAGGCACTGGGAGAGATCTCGGAAAATATCGTCCGCCGCCGCTTCTGAGGGGCGGTCAGAGTCCCGGTTTGAGGCGGAGGAGCTGGTGGAGCAGTTCTTCCCGTCCCCGGCTCAGCTTGTGGAGCAGCTTCAACACGCCCGCGGCGAGATACACCAGGGCCAGCCGCTTCGGCGCGGGGAAGCCCAGGGCGGAGAACAGGGGGACGCTGGCCCAGGCGGTGAGCGCCAAAGCCAGCAGGCAGGCTCCCCCCAGGCAGAGCAGCAGCCGCAGGGTGGAGACAGACTGGAAATAGATCTCCCACTGGTCCCCATCCATCCTGTGGAGCCTGGCTTTCAGCCAGAAGGCGGCCAGCACCGCCAGAGTGAACAGCAGGCCGGACAGGGCGGTGAGCAAAGCGGCCAGAAGGACAAAGCCGGCCAGGCGGCCTGGAGAGAGGGGGCCCGCCTTCAGGATCCGGCCAAGAAACGGACAGCCCAGAAGCAGGGCGGGGAGACCGGAGAGGAGGCCGCCCGCCAGAAAGAGGGGCTCCCGGTCCCCGGCATAGCGGCAGAAGCACTGGATGGACCACCCCAGCAGCGGGAGGGCCAGAAGGATGGTCCAGGCGGGATCGCCCTGGAGAAAGCAGAGGGCGGCCAGCAGCAGACAGCCCATCTGAAGGCCGGTATGGGCCCGGCTCCGGGCCTTTTCTTCCAGCTCCAGATCCCTCTCATCCCGGATGAGGTGCAGGTCCTGGGCCTGCTCCAGCTCCTGTTGTTTGGTGCGCGTCATGGTAAGACCTCCTTGGGGTTTGTGATGTTTGGAAAGTGGTATGTCAGAGCCGCCGCTCATAGTGGATCCCGCAGAACAGCTCCGCCAGAAAGGAGAGAAACCAGAGCAGGCCGGACAGGACCAGCATCCCGCCGAATACCAGCTGGGCCTCCCGGTCGCCGGAGCTCAGCGCCCCGCCTGCCGCGCTGAGCAGGCAGAGGACCAGCAGGGAATTCTGCACGATAGTGAAGGCCAGACCTTTGCTGCGCAGCTGAATGAGGAGGTTCCGCTCGTCCAGCTCCTCCAGACGGTCCGCCCGGGCGCACTGCCTGGACAGGCTGCGGAACAGAAGGCCCAGGCCCAACAGCAGGGCCACAGTACATATCAGGACCGATTTCGGGCGGAAGCTCTGTCTCAGGAGCATGGTCACCAGGAGGAGCAGCCCCAGGCCGGTCAGCAGAGCACCCTCCGAAAAGTTTTTCTTATGATAGATCTTCATACTTTTCTTCCTCCAGACGCAGATTTTCTTCCAGGCAGTACAGCTCCTCCACCGTGACGCCGAACAGCACCGCGATGCGGTAGGCCAGCAGCAGGGAGGGGTTGTACTGCCCCTTTTCCAACGAAATGATGGTGCGGGAGGAGACGCGGACCTGCTCTGCCAGCTGCTGCTGGGTCAGGCCGGCGGCGGTGCGCAGCTCCCGGACGCGGTTTTGCATGGATGGATCCCCTCCCGATCGAAAGATGAAGTATCCTTCATGTGAAGGATACTTCGTATTATAGGGGGAACGGATGTCTCTGTCAAGAGGAAAGTGAACGATTGCAGGGGGCGGCCCTATGTAGCCGCCTGCCTGTTTGCCGCCGCGCCAGGGCAGAAAAACGGGAATTTTCAGCCCCTCCCTCTGCTGGAAGAGTGGATTTTTTCAAAATGTTCTTGACCTTCCCCCAGGTGGAAGGTGTATCCTAGCCACAGAAAACAGAAGGGGAGGTGCGGACCGTTGAAGATCAACGAGGTGGAGGCCCAGGTGGGCGTCACCAAAAAGAACATCCGCTTTTACGAGGAGAAGGGCCTCATCGCTCCCCGGCGCAACAGCGAGAACGGCTATCGGGAGTACGGTCCCGGGGAGGTGGAGCAGCTCAAGCAGATCAAGCTGCTGCGGAAGCTGGGGGTGCCTCTGGAGGAGATCCGCCGGATGCAGTCGGGGGCCCACACCGTGGGCGACGGGATGCGCCGCCATCTGGTGACCCTGGAGCGGGAGCGGCAGAATCTGGAGCGCTCTATGGAGCTGTGCCGCACCCTGAAGGACTGGGAGCAGTGCCTGGAGGATCTGGAGGCGGACGGACTGCTGGAGGAGATGGAGAAGATGGAGCGGGAGGGCACTACCTTTAAGGACAAGCAGCGGGAGGATGCCAGACCGGTGCGGTACGCCGCCGCCGTGGCGGCTTCGCTGATCATGGTGGCTTTTATGGCAGGGGCGATGGCCCTGATGGCCTGGGGCTTCACGGTGGAGCCGGAGGCGGCCCCGCCGCTGGCCCTGATGGCGGTGCTGATCGCCCTGCCCGGGGTGGTGATCCTGGGGGTGCTGTACGCCCTGTACCAGCGGATCCGGGAGATCCGGAAGGGGGAGGAGGACGATGCGAAGCACTACTGAAGGGAAGGGGGTGGCCGGCGGCCCTGCCGCGGCCTTGCTCCACCGGTGGAAGGAGATCCGGGGAGGTGAGAAGGACGAGGCAAAAGAATACTGACCGGGAGCAGGCGGCGCAGAAGCGGGCGGCGGTGAAAAGCGTCCTGATCAGCGGGGGACTCCGCGTGGGCGGGGCGGTCCTGCTGCTCTGCACCCGGAGCCTCACCCCGTGGCCCCGGCTGCACCGGGTGCTGCTGTGGATGGCGGTCCTTGGGCTGATCACCATACCGTTCAGCCTGGTGGTGCTGCGGCAGCGGCTGCGGGAGATCGAAAAGGGGGAGCTGAATGAAGCGCGGAAATATTGATAAGCGAAGGGCGGAGAAGCGGTCCGCGGTGGGAGGCGTGCTCCTGTTCGGCCTGCTTCAGCTGGCCTGTGCCGCGGGCCTTGGGACGCTCTGTATGATCCCGGATCTTCCTTACTGGCTGGAGATCCTGTTCGCAGCCATGGCTGTGGGATGCATGGTGCTGATGCTCCCCGCGCTGTGGGCGCTGAACATAAGAATCAAAGAGATCGGCTGTGCGCAGCTGGATCAGGAGGAATTTGATATGCTGTTGGTCAATATCGATTACATTCCGGGGAAGGACCTGGAGGTGCTGGGCATCGTGAAGGGTACGGTGGTCCAGTCCAAAAACTTCGGCAAGGATTTCATGGCGGGGATGAAAACTCTGGTGGGCGGCGAGATCACCGGCTACACCGAGATGCTCAACGAGGCCCGTCAGATCGCCGTGAAGCGCATGGTGGACGAGGCGGAGAGCCTGGGGGCGGACGCGGTCATCAACATCCGGTACGGCTCCTCCTCTGTGATGCAGGGGGCGGCTGAGGTCATCTCCTATGGCACCGCGGTGAAATACCGCTGAGGGCATGAAGCAGGGCGGCGGGACGCAGATCCGGACTCCCGGGATGGGGCGGAGGCGTCCCGCCGCTGTGCGTCTGGACAGGGGAGGTCCTTTGGACCGGTCTGGGCCGAAAAATCCCGGCTGCCGTCTTGCAACTCTCCGCCGGGTGTGTTATAAGTAACCTATGTAACAGAAGCGGGGAGGAGAGATCGCCGTGAAACTCAGCCGGGAAAAGCAGAAGCGGCTGGCCTATGTGGCGCGCCGGTATTATCTGGACGACCAGAAGCAGAGCGAGATCGCCCGGGAGCTGGGCGTGTCCCGCCCGATGGTCAGCCGCCTGCTCTCCGAGGCCCGGGAGCTGGGGGTGGTGGAGATCACCATTCACGATACCGAGACCCAGAGGGACAGTCTGCTGGAACGCCTGCGCCTGTCCAGCTCTATTCAGAGCGGGGTCCTGGTGGAGGATGGTGAGGATGACGACGCGACCAATCAGTTGCTCTCTCAGGGGGCGGTGGAGCTGCTCCATCGCCTGGGGACCCGCCGGCTGGGTGTGGGTTGGGGCCATCTGATCGGACAGCTGGTGACCTGGCTGGAGCAGAATCCCCAGCCCAACAGCACTGTCACGGATATATGCCCTCTGGTGGGCAACGCCAGCATCCCCGCGCGGAACTATCAGTCCAATGAAAATGTCCGCCTGATGGCCCAGCAGCTGGGCGCGATTCCTCAGTTCATTTACCTCCCGGCTCTGCCGGACAGCCTCGAGGAAAAACAGCTGCTGTGCTCCTCTGAAATATACAAAAAGATTCAGACAGAATGGGCCTCCATGGATACCGCCTTAGTAAACATCGGCAACTACCCATCCAGTCCCGACTTCGCCTCTCTGGTCCGGTACGGTGATCTGCTGCAGAAGGAGCACACCTGCGGCCGCCTGTTGGCCTATTACTTTAACGACACTGGGAAAGTCATCAAGTCGGATCAGGATTTTGCCATCCAGATCCCCTTGGAGCTTTTGAAAAGCTGCCGGAACATCGTCGGCGTCTGTTCCGCCAATACCAGCGTGCAAGCTGTGCGCGGTGCGCTGCGGACCGGTATCTTCACCCATCTTGTAGCCAGATCCTCCGCTGTTTTCTCCGCTCTGAATTAACATTTGTAACACCTCTGTGCCTCGGCTGATTAAGGCGCAGAGGTGTCTTTTGGTGTTTTGCACATTTTCGCGCTATTATTCTTATGTGTTTTGTAGATTATGGATTGAGATATTGACATTTGTAAGCTTCAGATATAATATTTAGACACAAAAGTAACATTCCTGTTCCAAAAAATCCTGCTTATTACAAGAAAGAAGGGATCGACTGTGAAAAAGAGCGAGCTGGCAGCACGCCTGACCAACGCATGCACCTGTGTCTCTGAAGCAGAAGGTATTCTGACGGAGATCGACTCCAAGTTTGGCGACGCCGATCACGGGCTGACCATGACCAAGATCGCCGGGGCCATCTCTCAGGCGGTAAGCGAAGCCGAGGGCGGCATCCAGGCCATGATGGACGACGCGGCCATGGCTGTGATGGTGCTGAACGGCGGCAGCGCCGTTCCCCTGTGGAACACCTGGCTGGACGGTATGCAGGAGGCCGCCCCCGCCGGTGACGAGGTGGACCTGGCAGGATTGAAGGCCATGTTTGCCAGCGCCTTTACCGTTCTGGACGAAATGTCCGGTGCAAAGGTGGGGGACAAGACCATGATGGACGCCCTGATCCCCGCAAGTCAGGCCATCGCCGACTATGCCGGCGGGGATGAGGCAGGGCTTTTTGCGGCGGCGGCCCAGGCCGCGGCCGACGGAGCCGAGGCCAGCAGGCAGTTTGTCTCTAAATTCGGCCGGGCTAAGAGTTACGGAGAAAAGACCATCGGGACCCCGGACGCCGGGGCGGTGTCCATGGCCCGGTTTTTCCAGGGCCTGGCCCAGATCTGAGCCAAGGAAGGATCAACTGAAACGGGAGGTTTTCCACGATGAAAATGAAAAAATTTATCAACGCCCCTGAGACCATCACCGACGAGGAGCTGACGGGCCTGGGCCTGGCATACCCCGATATTCTGGAGGTGGACGGACACCTGGTCATCAGCAAGGACCTGAAGGACGCGGACCGGGTGACCATCGTCACCTACGGCGGCTCCGGCCACGAGCCCGCCCAGGCCGGCTTTGTGGGCCGGGGGATGCTGGACGTCCAGGCGGTGGGCGACATCTTCGCCGCCCCTAATGGCCAGCTGGTCTTTGACGCCATGAATCTGGCGGACAAGGGCCATGGCGTGCTGCTGCTCACCCTGAACTATGCCGGCGATCAGCTGGCGGGCAAACAGGCCATGAAGCTGGCCAAAAAGGCCGGCCTCAATGTGCGTCAGGTTGTCACTGGCGAGGAGATCCAATACGATCCCAACGGCGAGGACAACAAGCGCGGGCTTGCCGGGGCGGTGGCCCTGTACCACATCGCCGCGGCGGCCGCCCGGGAGGGCAAGAGCCTGGATGAGGTGGCTGACATCGCGCAGCGCTATGCGGACCACATGGCCTCCATCACGGTGAAGTCCACCGACGCCACCCACCCCCAGAATGGGATGTCCTTCGGCGATCTGGGCGAGACCGACCTGATGGAGATCGGCGCCGGCCAGCACGGCGAGGGTGGCGGCGTTCGGGTGCCCATGATGTCCGCCAAGGACACCGTGGCCACTGTGGCCGAGGCCCTGAGCAAAAATCTGGACCTGAAGGCGGGGGATAAGGCCTTTGTGATGATCAATGGCTGCGGCGCCACCACCATGATGGAGATGCTGGTGCTGTTCAAGGACACGGTGGAGTTCCTGAAGGCCAAGGGTGTGGAAGTGGTCGCCTCCATGGTGGGTGAGATCCTCACAGTTCAGGAGGCCGGCGGCTTCCAAATGAACATCGCCAAGTGGGACGAGGAGTTCATCCGCCTGTGGAACACCCCCTGCCACACCCCCGCGTACAGCAAGGAGTAAGATATGGCTGACAACATTGGAAACAAGGCTGCCCACGACTATCATCTGGATGTGCCTGTGGCCCAGGAGGGGTTTTTTGTCAAAGGAAACGCCCACTGTGACTGGGGGATGAAGAGCCGGCTGGCCCGGATGTTCGATCCCAAGTCGGGCAACACGGTGATGCTGGCCTTTGACCACGGATATATCATGGGTCCCACCGCGGGCCTGGAGCGCATCGACCTGGTCATCCCGCCCCTGGTTCCGTATGTCAATGTGCTCATGGGCACCAAGGGCGTGATCCGCGCCTGCATCTCCCCCGCCGCCCAGGTGGCCAAGTGCGTCCGTGTGACCTATGATACCACCGTCCTCTTTGACGAGATGTCCAACGGCGGCGGGATCGCCTGTGATATCGAAAACGCTATCCGCATGAACGCGGACTGCATGGCGGTCCAGACCTTCATCGGCGCCCCTGGCGAGAGCCGATCTCTGGAGCTGCTCTCCCGCACCGCCGATGCCGGGACCAGATACGGCATCCCCACCCTGGGCGTGGTGGCGGTGGGCAAGCAGATGGAACGCACCGAAAAATTCTTCCAGCTGGCCACCCGGGTACTGGCAGAGAACGGCGCCAATGTGGTGAAGAGCTACTACTGTGAGGGCTTTGAGCGGGTGGCTGCCGCCTGCCCCGTTCCCATTGTCATCGCCGGCGGCAAGAAGCTGCCCGAGCTGGAGGCCCTGGAGATGGCCTATCGGGCCATCCAGGAGGGCGCTCACGGCGTGGATATGGGCCGGAACATCTTCCAGTCCGACTGTCCCGCCGGCATGGCCCAGGCCATCGGCAAGGTGGTCCACGAGGGATACACCGCCAAGCAGGCCTTCGAGGTCTATGAGAGTGTCAAAAACAGCTGAATCATACAACAGTTCGGATAGGAGGGGCAAAAATGTCCGCTGAGTATATGCATATCGGGATCCCTGTTACCAACCGCAAGCCCGGCATGGTCTACAACGAAGGGGCCAAGTTCTGGGTGAGCAATGTGGATGACTACGACTATAAGATCGAGTATCTGAAGTTCGAGGAGGGGACGCCTTTCCCGGAGGAGATCCACCGTAACCCCCATGTGGCGTATAAGGTGGATGATCTTCAGAAATACATCGACGACGCAGACTCTGTGATCTGCGGCCCTATGGACGCCAATGACAAGGGCGACCGGCTGGCCTTCGTTTGGAAGGACGGGGCGATCCTGGAGCTGTATCAGGAGGCGTGAGCGGCTCCCCGCAGGTGGAAAACGGAACATATAAAAGCGGCGCGGCCCGGACACAGTGATGTCCGGGCCGCGCCTTTCTATGCCCTTCAGATTTTGAGAAACTTTTGTACGTCCTTGTTCTCGCCCAAAATGTAGATGGTCTCGTCGGGCTGGAACTGGTGGCTGGCTCCAGGAAGAAGCTCCAGCGCGCCTCCGCGGCGTGTGGCCAGAATGTTGATCCGATAGGTCTGCCGGACTGCCAGCTCCACTACGGTCCTGCCCACCCAGCTGCTGGGGACGGCGGTCTCAAAAATGGAGTAGTCCCGGGCCAGCTCGATATAGTCAAAGATGTGGTCGCTGCTGTACCGCACCGCGGCCCAGTTGGCCATCTGCTTTTCCGGGTAGACGATCTCGTCCGCGCCGTTGCGCAGAAGGAACTTGGCGTGGACGTCCCGGGTGGCTCTGGAGAGCACAAAGGGGGCTCCGTACTCCTTGAGCAGTGCGGTAGTCTCCAGGGAGCTCTGGAAGCTGTCTCCGATGGCCACCACACAGAGATCGAAGTTCCGCACGCCCAGGGAGCCGATGAACTGGGGATTGGTGCTGTCTCCGATCTGGGCGTTGGTCACATAGGGCAGGGCGGCGTTGACGCGCTCCTCATCCTGGTCCACCGCCAGCACCTCGTGGCCCAGGTCCCGGAGCTTTTGGGCCATGTGGCGGCCAAACCGCCCCAGGCCGATCAGTAAAACAGATTTCATTGTTTGATCACCTCCATAGTTATCCAACGGTCACCCGCTCCTGAGGGTATTGGGAGGAGACGGGAGAGCCGGATGTGACGGCGTAGATCATGGTGAGACCGCCTACCCGGCCCACATACATGAGAAGGGTCAGGATCAGGCGGGAGGGGAGAGACAGCCCAGGCGTGCCGCAGATGGACAGCCCCACAGTGCCGATGGCGGACGCAGACTCAAAGAGGGCGTCCAGCAGGGGGACACCATCGATGCCGCAGATCAGGGCGCCTCCCAGCAGAAAGGACACCAGATACAACAGAAAAATGGCGCTGGCGCTGCGCAGGGCCTCATCCTGGAACCTCCGCCCAAAGCAGCTGGGGCTGCCGCGGCGGAAAAACACGGCCCGGGCGCTGAGGAGCAGCACCGCCAGAGTCGTGACCTTGAAGCCGCCGGCGGTGGAGCCGGGGGAGCCGCCCGCCAGCATCAGGAGGATGGTGACCAGCTTTCCGGGTTCGCTCAGGCGGGTCAGGTCCACAGAGTTGAAGCCGGCGGTGCGGGGCGTGACCGCCTGAAAGGCGGCGGCATTGAGCCGCTCCCAGCCGGAGAGCCCCGCCCACTGGGGCAGACGGAACTCGTAGAACTGGAAAAACAGAAAGGAGAGGAGCAGCAGTGCGGCGGTGGAGACCAGGATCAGCTTGCTCTGCAAACGGTAGGCACGGAACCGGAGACGGTGCTCCCGGAGGTCGTTCCAGGTCAGAAAGCCCAGTCCGCCCACCAGGATGAGCAGCGCGATGGGCCCCCAGACCAGCGGGTCGCCCACATAGGCGGTCAGAGAGGAGTAGGGGGCGCTGGTCCCCATCAGGTCAAAGCCGGCGTTGCAGAAGGCGGAGACCGCGTGGAAGATCCCGTACCACAGCCCGCGGAACATACCGAACTGAGGACAGAACCGGAGGGACAGAAGGAGCGCGCCGGTCCCCTCGATGAGAAGAGCAGCCTTCAGGATAAAGCCGGTCATGCGCACGATCCCGCCCACCTGGGGAGCGGAGATGGACTCCTGCATCACCCAGCGCTGCCGCAGGCCGATCTTCCGGCCGGAGCACATCACTGCGGCCACAGCAACTGTGACGACGCCCATGCCGCCGATCTGGATCAGGATAAGAAGGACCAAATGGCCGAAGGGGGACCAGTAGGCGGCTGTGTCATGGACGACCAGTCCGGTGACGCAGGTGGCGGAGGTGGCAGTGAACAGCGCGTCAGGGAAGGGTGTGACTGTCCCTGTCCGGCTGGAGATGGGGAGCATGAGCAGCAGCGCGCCGGCAAGGATGATCCCCAGAAAGCCCAGTATGATGATCTGGGCGGGCGTGGCCTGGCCGGGCCGGCGGAAATGTTGAGGGAGCTGAGGAGACGGTTTGTGTTTCATTCTGAGTTGTCCTTCTTTGGAACCGGAGCGGGAGAGAAGCTGTCAATACAGCCCTGTTCCCGCGGCGCCCGGTCGGTGTGAAGCGTGTGTGGAGCGCGGTCCGGGAATGGCGGTGCAGAGGGACACGCTCCTGAGTTCAGTATGTGCCTGGAGAGATGGAAGCTATACTAGCGCACACAGAGCCGGAATACAAGATAAAAAATGCACCAAGAAACCGGCCGAAAACCGGGCGGATTTGAGAAGAATGAAAAGAAGGCCCTGGGCCACACCCCGCTGTTCCGGCTGGAGCGTCTGAACGCCAGAAGGTGCTGGAACCAGAAAGGGGAAGAAAAAGCTGCTGGGAGCCGCCGATGTGGCGGTTCCCAGCAGTTTTGCAGCATAAGGAACGATTTGATGGTAGGATGCGCTTATTCCTCCGCCATCGCCTTGGCGGCCTCGATGGCCTTGGCCTGGGCGGCAGGGGGGCAGTCCTCGTAGCGGACAAAGTGGAACACGAAGGAACCGCGGCTTTGGGTCATGGCCCGCAGATCGATGGCGTAGGAGGTCATCTCCGCCATGGGGACCTCGGCCTCAATGACCTGGTCGCCGTCAGCAGTGGGCGTCATGCCCATCACGCGGCCGCGGCGCTTGTTCAGGTCGCCGATCACGTCGCCCATGTAGCTGTCGGGCACGGTGACCTTCAACTCGCCCACAGGCTCCAGCAGGACGGGATTGGCCTCGGGCATGGCGGCCTTATAGGCCAGCTGGGCGGCCGTCTTAAAGGCGATTTCAGAGGAGTCCACGGGGTGGTAGCTTCCGTCATACAGTACGGCCTTCAGGTTGACCACCGGGTAGCCGGCCAGAGGACCGTGGACGCAGGCCTCACGCAGGCCCTTCTCCACGGCGGGGAAGAAGTTCTTGGGCACGGAGCCGCCGAACACCTCCTCGGCAAAGACCATCTCCTCCTCGTCAAAGTTGGGCTCAAAGCGGATCCACACATCGCCGAACTGGCCGGAGCCGCCGGTCTGCTTCTTGTGGCGTCCCTGCTTGGAGACGGTTTTACGGATCTTTTCACGGTAAGGCACACGGGGCGTTTTGAGCTCCGTCTCCACATTGAAGCGGGTCTTCAGCTTGGAAACCAGAACGTCCACCTGGATGTCGCCGGCGGCATAGAGGACCATCTGATGGGTCTCGGCGTTGTTGACCACATGGAAGCTGGGATCTTCCTCATTCATCCGGTTCAGGCCCTGGGCCACCTTGTCCTCCTGTCCCCGGGTCTTGGGAGCGATGGCAACGGAGTAGTTGGGCTCAGCATAGGGGATGGGGGCCAGGGAGATGACCTTACGGGCGTCGCACAGGGTGTCGCCGGTCTTGACCTTTTCCATCTTGCCGATGGCGCCGATGTCGCCGCAGGAGAGCTCCTTGACCTCCTCGGCCTTCTTGCCCCGCATCATGTACAGGCGGCCCATCTTCTCCGCGCTGCCGGTACGGGCGTTCACCAGGGCGGTGTCGGCCGTGACGCTGCCGGAGAGGACCTTGACGAAGGAATACTTGCCGTACTGGTCAGAGACTGTCTTGAATACGAAGGCACAGGGCACGCCGCCGGGAGCCACCGCGAACTCCTCCTTGGTGCCGTCGGGAGCGGTTCCCTTACGCATATTGCCTTCAGAGGGGTTGGGCAGCAGATCCACGATGTGGTCCATCAGCATCAGAGAGCCCATGGTGTTGACGGCGGAGCCGCAGAATACGGGGAACAGGGACAGCTCCCGCACGCCCTGGCGCAGGCCCTGGATCATCTCCACATAGGTGAAGTCCTCACCGGAGAAGAACTTGTCCATGAATTCCTCGCTGGTCTCGGCTACGGACTCCTTCAGGGCGTCGTTGAACTCGGTGATGACCTCGTCCTTGCCCTCGGGGATCTCGATCTCCACCCGCTTGCCGTTCTGCATCTCATAGGCGCGCTTGTTCAGCACATCGATGATGCCGGTCACCCGCTTGTTGTCATCCCAGATGGGGACCACCAGGGGGGCGATCTTGTTGCCGAAGCGCTCACGCAGGGCGTCAAAGGTGGCGTTATAGTCGGAGTTTTCCTCATCTGTCTTGGAAATATAGATAAAACGGGGCATATCCCGCTCTTCGCAGTACTTCCAGGCCTTCTCCAGGCCCACGCTGATCCCGTCCTTGGCGGAGCAGACGATGATGGCTGCGTCGGCTACGGTCAGAGCCTCCATGACCTCGCCGGCAAAGTCAAAGCCGCCCGGGGCGTCCAGCACATTGATCTTACAGCCCTTGTACTCCAGAGGGGCCACTGCGGTGGAGATGGAAATCTGACGCTTGATCTCCTCCGGGTCATAGTCGCAGACGGTGTTCCCGTCCGTAGCCTTCCCCATCCGGTCGATGGCGCCGGTCATATAGAGCAGGCTCTCTGTCAACGCGGTCTTGCCGCTTCCTCCGTGGCCCAGCAGGCAGACGTTGCGGATGTTTTGTACAGAATAGCTCATAGTTGTTTCCACTCCTTAAGTTTAGAACATTCCGGAACACACGGCGGTGGATCGTACCTCCCGCCTGTGGTGCGCTCTGTTGGTTATTATAACGTAAAAGCGCCGTTCTGGCAACTGTTTTTTTGGGGGTTGACGGGGTATCCGCCCGCTTGAACGAGGGGTTATTTCTGGTTTTTCGTATAAAGTGACTAATTTTGATGGTTCCCGTCATTTTAACCAACATTACAGGGGGATTCGTTCCTCACAGCAGCAGAAGAAAACGCAGACTTGTCCTGTCCGGGGTGGGTGGGCCCTGTTTGGCGGCCGGGACAGTGACCTGTCAGGGCGACGCCGCTTGCGGACCTCTGCGGGATAAGCGGACCAGCAGGGTGGCGGAGACGCAAAGGGCAGAGAACGAAGATGGCGCACTGCGGCTGGCCCGGTGCGGAGAGAGTAATATTATTCTGAAAAATCCATTGACAAATTTCCCTTCTGAATGTACAATAATGAAGCGGTTTTAAGAATCGTTGGTTTGCGGCTGTGCTGGAATTGGTAGACTGGCAAGCTTGAGGTGCTTGTGTCCGGACGGGCGTACGGGTTCGACTCCCGTCAGCCGCACCAAAAAGAAAGACACGACCGTGTGGTCGTGTCTTTCTTTCTCTGTTCGGTGGGCCGATGCGCGGCCCCCCTTTTGTTTTGTCGGAGCTTAGGATCCCGCCCTCGGGCGGGATCCTTTTCTGACAGAAGCTTTGAACATCATTGTGAAATGGAGTGATCTTATGAACGAACAGCGGCCCGCTGCTGAAAACAAAATGGGCACCATGCCGGTCCCCAAGCTGCTCTTTACCATGTCCATCCCCATGGTCATCTCCATGCTGGTCCAGGCGCTGTACAATGTAGTGGACAGCGTCTTTGTGGCAAAGCTCAGCGAGGACGCCCTGAATGCCGTGTCCCTGGCTTTTCCGGTGCAGAACCTGATGATCTCTGTGGCGGTGGGAACCGGCGTGGGCATCAACGCCCTGCTCTCCAAAAGCCTGGGAGAAAAACGGCAGGAGCGGGCCAACGCCGCGGCCATGAACGGCCTGTTCCTGGCGGTGGTCAGCTGTCTGGCCTTTGTGCTTCTTGGATTGACCTGCTCCCGGGGCTTTTTCCTGATGCAGACCGATCAGCAGACCATCGTGGACTACGGCGCGGCCTACATGGCCATCG
This sequence comes from Lawsonibacter sp., assembly GCA_050943915.1. Taxonomy (GTDB): domain Bacteria; phylum Bacillota; class Clostridia; order Oscillospirales; family Oscillospiraceae; genus Lawsonibacter. The sequence continues at coordinate 22,645 of JBMNQB010000018.1, read as the reverse complement.
TCAGCGTCCTGTCCGGCGGGATATTTTTGCAGATCACCTTCGACCGGGTGCTCCAGGCCACCGGACGCACGGTGTACACCCTGTTTACCCAGGCGGTCGGAGCGGTCATCAACATCATCCTGGACCCCATCCTGATCTTTGGCCTGTTCGGCCTGCCCCGGCTGGAGGTGGCGGGGGCCGCCCTGGCTACGGTGATCGGCCAGTTCATCGCCGCGGGGCTCTCCCTCTTCTTTAATCTGACCCGCAATCACGACATTCAGTTCCGTTTCCGCGGATTCCGCCCGGACCGGGACATCATTGCCCGGATTTACAGCGTGGGCGTGCCCTCCATCGTCATGTCCTCCATCGGTTCTGTGATGGTGTTCGGGATGAACAAGATCCTGATCGCCTTCACCACCACCGCCACCGCGGTATTCGGCGTCTATTTCAAGCTCCAGTCCTTTATCTTTATGCCTGTGTTCGGCCTGAATAACGGCATGGTGCCCATCGTGGCCTACAACTATGGAGCGGGCCGTCCGGACCGGATCGTCCAGACCATCAAGCTCAGCGTGGCCGCCGCGGTGACCATCATGCTGGCCGGCCTGCTGGCCTTCCAGTTTGCCCCCCATATCCTGCTGGACCTGTTCCGCTCGGAGAATGACTCCGGCGAACTGCTGACCATCGGAGTTCCGGCACTGCGGATCATCTCTCTCAGCTTCCTGTTTGCCGGGTATGCCATTGTGTGTTCCTCGGTGTTTCAGGCCCTGGGACACGGTGTGCTCAGCCTGCTGGTATCCGTGGTGCGCCAGCTGGTGGTCCTGCTGCCGGTTGCCTTTCTGCTCTCCCGGGTCAGCGGTCTGGACGCTGTCTGGTGGGCCTTCCCCATTGCGGAGCTGTTCTCCCTGACCCTGTCCACCGTATTCCTGCGTAGGGTCTACCTGCGGGAGATCAAGCCCCTGGCCCGCCCCCGGCAATAAAGAAAAAAGGCCCACCGGTGCGCCTCTGCGCAGCTGTGGGCCTTTTTGCATTTCAGCGGGCGGACAGGCAGGTGTGATGGCGGGTTTGGCCCGATTTCACGCATATTTCTCTTGAACTGCCCGGTGCGGCTGTGCTATACTGAATACAACGATTTGACGGGCCGGAGGAGCGGCCCGCCCACCTGCCGGACACTGTCCGGCGCGCCGCCGGAGGGAGGAGAGCCCGCCGGAAATCAAGGGTGCGGAAAGGATGTGGAACCTCATGGAAGGCCGAAGTCGCCACCGGGACACGCAGGAGCGCTGTCACGAACGGGAGGCCGCGGAGCCGGAACCGAGAGGTTCCAGCAGATCCGGCAGGATTTGAGCCGCAGGGAGGGACAAAAGCCGTCCCTATGCCTGCCATCCGCTCGTAACAGCCACAGGCGCGGTGCGCCCTGTGGTTTTTTTGTGTCCCGCTTTCACTGCTGAAACAGATCGAAGGGGGAGAGCATCATGCATGAAAATTACGACCTGGAGCAGCTGCTGGAGCTGGTCCAGACCCGGCAGTTCCGCAGGCTGCGGGAGCTGCTGGTGGATATGAACGAGGTGGACATCGCCGAATTTCTGGATGAGCTGGGGCCGGAGGAGACGGTCCTGGTCTTTCGCCTGCTGCCCAAGGAGGTGGCGGCGGAGGTGTTTACCGAGCTGGAGGACTCAGACGACCAGGAGCGCCTCATCAATGCCCTCAGCGACAAGGAGCTGCGGGAGGTGCTGGATGAGCTGTACCTGGACGATACGGTGGACCTGATCGAGGATATGCCGGCCAACCTGGTCTCCAGGATCCTGCGGAACACCGACTCCACCACCCGCAGCCAGATCAACCAGCTGCTGAACTATCCCAAGGACTCAGCCGGATCCATTATGACCACGGAGTACGTCTATCTCCACCCCAACGCCACGGTGGAGGAGTCCTTCGCCCGCATCCGCAAGGTGGGCATGGACAAGGAGACCATCTACACCTGCTATGTCACCCAGAACCGGGTGCTGCTGGGAGTGGTCACGGTACGGCGGATGCTGCTTTCCAGCTATGAGACCCGCATCGGCGACATTATGGAGACCAATGTCCTGTCCGTCAATACCCACGAGGACAAGGAGGACGTGTCCCAGCTGCTGAACAAATACGACCTGTCCGCTCTGCCGGTGGTGGACGCGGAGAACCGCCTGGTGGGCATCATCACCTTCGACGACGCCATGGACGTCATCGAGGAGGAGACCACCGAGGACTTTGAGAAGATGGCGGCCATCCTGCCCTCGGACAAGCCCTATCTCAAGACCGGCGTCTTTGAGACCTGGCGCTCCCGTATCCCTTGGCTGATGCTGCTCATGCTGTCGGCCACCTTTACCGGCATCATCATCACCAGCTTTGAGTCTGCTCTGGCCGCCTGTGTGGTGCTCACCTCCTTTATTCCGATGCTGTCGGGCACCGGAGGAAACTCGGGCTCCCAGTCGTCCGTGGCGGTCATCCGTGCCCTGTCCCTGGGGGAGATCGAGTTCTCAGACATGGCCGCGGTGGTATGGAAGGAGATCCGGGTGTCAGTGCTGTGCGGTCTATGCCTGGCGGTGGCGAACTTTGCGAAAATGATGGTGGTGGACCGCTGGCTGATGCACAATCCAGAAGTCACCCCCCTGGTGGCTCTGGTGGTCTGCCTCACCCTGGTGTTCACCGTTCTGTGCGCCAAGGTGGTGGGCTGCACCCTCCCCATGGCGGCAGAAAAGATCGGGATCGACCCGGCGGTGATGGCGTCCCCCTTCATCACCACCATTGTGGATGCCCTATCCCTGCTGATCTACTTCTTCTTTGCCACCCGGCTGCTTGCCCTGTGATCCGGCGGCTGGAGCTGCCCGTTGGGCCGGAGCTGGCGGGGATTCGGGTGGATACTCTGTTGAAGCGGCATCTGGGTCTGTCCGGCACGGTGGTGCGGCGGATCAAGTGGCTGCCCGACGGTATTCTTGTGGATGGGCGGCGGGTGAATACCCGGTATGTTCCCCGGGAGGGGGAGCTGTTATCTGTCCGCCTGTCCGACCCGGAGCGGCGCAGCGGCATTGTGCCCGCCCCCGGCCCGCTGGACATCGTCTATGAGGACCCGGATCTTCTGGTGCTGAACAAGGCGCCCGGAGTGGCAGTTCACCCAGGGCCCGGGCACTACGATGATACGATCGGTAATTTTCTTCTGTATTATTACGATTCGAGAGGGGAAGAGGGGGACTTCCACCCAGTCCACCGACTGGACCGGGGGACCTCCGGCCTGATGGTGGTGGCCCGCCACCCCCACGCTCAGGAGATCCTGAAGGGGCAGCTGCACACAGCGGACTTTCGCCGCACCTATCTGGCGGTATGTGAGGGGACGCCGGAGCCTGCCGCAGGGACCGTGGACGCCCCTCTGGGTCCCCGGGATGGCTCTCTGGTGGAGCAGTGTGTCCGTCCGGATGGGAAGCCGGCCCGCACCCGGTATGAGACGGTCCGGTGTGCGGGGGCCTGTTCTCTGCTCCGCCTGGAGCTGGAGACTGGGCGGACCCACCAGATCCGGGTCCACCTCGCCTGGCTGGGCTATCCCCTGGCCGGAGACTTTCTCTATGGCCGCGAGTGCCCGGAGACGATCCGGCGGCCCGCTCTGCACTCAGCAGAGCTCTCCTTCCGCCACCCCGTCACCGGAGCGCGGCTGTCCTTTTCCCAGCCCCTCCCGGAGGACATGGCGGCTCTTTTGGCGGACTGCCGGCCCTCCTCGGCAGAGCGGTCCTGATCGATATAAAAAAGCCCGGCGTCAGCCGGGCTTTTTTATATGCGTCCATAGAGCTTCGGATGTGGAAAAACGCTGTCCCCAGCAGGTCATCTGCACACGTCACTCTGCGGCCTGCTCCGGATCGCTGTGCCGGGGCTTTTGACGGGCGGTCATGGCCTCGTGCTCCAGGCGCAGCTCGGTCCAGAGCTGCTGGGAGTTCCAGCTTTTGTTGGTGGGCGTGAGCATTGCCTTCAGGGCGATCCGGGGCAGGCCGGCGCGGTTCATCGCCGTCAGGATCTGATCCAGACGCCCCTGAGCCAAACCACAGAATACCAGCATGGGGTCCGAGAAGGACTCCTCCACCGGACGGGTCTCCTCGCTGCGGGACAGCAGCTCCTCCAGAGTAAGCCCGTACTGCTCCGGCGCGACCTGCCGGATCCGCACCCGGAGCATGAGAAAGATCTGACGGAGCTTGGCCCACTCCGGGCCGGAACAGTTGTACATGAGAACGGTCTCACCTGTCATTGGGATCCCTCCTGTTGAAGCTTGGACGGGGGCAGAGCGCTTTGCGTCGCTCCCGGGTTTCAAGATGCGATCATACGCCGGCCAGAGCCTGCTCCAGGTCTGCGATGATGTCCTTCACATCCTCGATGCCCGCCCATCCGGCCCTGCTGACCGGATGGGGGCCCGTTGGATCGGAACAGCGGAGCCGGAAGTCAATTCCGCCTCCGCGCAGGATTTTGCACGGCAAAATGCCTGCACGCGCCCAAAGGCGCGTCCCCGCGCTGCGGGGCCCCTCTCTGTGGGCGTGGGAAAGCTGGTATCAGACTGCGGCCAGCGCCTGCTCCAGGTCCGCGATGATGTCTTTCACATCCTCGATGCCCGCCCATCCGGCCCTGCTGACCGGATGGGGGCCCGTTGGATCGGAACAGCGGAGCCGGAAGTCAATTCCGCCTCCGCGCAGGATTTTGCACGGCAAAATGCCTGCACGCGCCCAAAGGCGCGTCCCCGCGCTGCGGGGCCCCTCTCTGTGGGCATGGGAAAGCTGGTATTAGACTGCGGCCAGCGCCTGCTCCAGGTCCGCGATGATGTCTTTCACATCCTCGATGCCCACAGAGAAGCGCACCAGGTCGGGGGCGACCCCGGCGGCGGTCAGCTCCGCGTCGTTCATCTGGCGGTGGGTGGAGGAGGCGGGATGCAGCACGCAGGTCTTGGCGTCCGCCACATGGGTGGCGATGGAGGCCAGCTTCAGCCCGGCCATGAACTTCTCCGCTGCGGCCCGGCCGCCCTTGACGCCAAAGATGACCACGCCGCAGGTGCCGTTGGGCAGGTACTTCTGGGCCCGCTGGTGGAACTTGTCCCCGGGCAGTCCGGCGTACTGCACCCAGGCGATCTTATCGTGGCTCTGGAGGTACTCGGCCACTGCCTGGGCATTCTCGCAGTGCTTTTTCATCCGCAGGGGCAGGGTCTCCAGCCCGATGTTCAGCAGGAAGCAGTTATGGGGGGAGGGGATGGAGCCCAGGTCCCGCATGAGCTGGACGGTGGCCTTGGTGATGTAGGCCCCCTCCAGACCGAAGCGCTGGGTGTAGGTGACCCCGTGGTAGCTCTCGTCCGGGGTGGTCAGGCCGGGGAACTTGTCGGCATAGGCGTTCCAGTCGAAGTTGCCGCTGTCCACGATGGCGCCGCCCACCGTGAGGGCATGGCCGTCCATATACTTGGTGGTGGAGTGGGTGACGATGTCACAGCCCCACTGGAAGGGACGGCAGTTCACCGGAGTGGCGAAGGTGTTGTCCATGATGAGGGGCACGCCGTGGGCGTGGGCCGCCTTGGAAAACTTCTCGATGTCCAGCACAGTGAGGGCGGGGTTGGCGATGGTCTCGCCAAAGACGGCCTTGGTGTTGGGTCGGAAGGCGGCGTTCAGTTCCTCCTCAGAGCACTCGGGATCCACGAAGGTAAACTCGATGCCCATGCGCTTCATGGTGACGGAAAACAGGTTGAAGGTCCCGCCGTAGATGGAGGTGGAGGAGATGATGTGGTCGCCGCAGCCCGCGATGTTGAAGATGGCATAGAAGTTGGCCGCCTGTCCGGAGGACAGCAGCATGGCGGCGGAGCCTCCCTCCAGGGCGCAGATCTTGGCCGCCACCGTGTCGTTGGTGGGGTTTTGGAGTCTGGTATAGAAGTAACCGCTGGCCTCCAGGTCGAACAGCTTGCCCATCTCCTCGCTGGTCTCATAGCGGAAGGTGGTGGACTGTACGATGGGGAAGTTGCGGGGCTCACCATTGCCGGGACGATAGCCGGCGTGGAGGCAGTCGGTGGAGATCTGATAGTCGCTCATGGAGATTCCCTCTTTCTGAAAAGATAATATACCAGTACTAAGAGTAATGAGATTTTTGGGGCTTGTCAAGAAAAAAGTGAGGGGCTCAGCCTCCGGAGGGGGGTAGGGCCTCCTGGTCCAGAAGGGCCTCCTCCGCCTGCATGGTCTGGTGGCTGCGGGAGTGGTAGGTGTGTCCGGCGGACTGGATCTGGACGGCGTCCACCCCGTCCACCTGGCTCAGAGTGAGGACCAGGCAGTAGTCCGCCAGAGTGAGGGACACATCGGCCAGCCCGCCGTACTGCTCCGACAGGCTGAGGGTGAGCAGGCCGTCCTCCAGGGACCAGCCCTGGAGGGTGAGTCCCTGGGGAAAGGGGGATATCAGGCCGCTCCGGCTGGGGCCGGAGAACAGGGCGTCCACCAGTTCCTCCACTCCGGGACCCTCCGGCCCCTGGTAGGGCTGGGTCAAAATGGCCGGACCGTGGGGGCTCCCTTTGGCCGGGTCGGCGCAGAAGTAGAGCAGGACTCCGGAGCTGCTTCCGCCGCCTCCGCAGCCGGAGAGGGAGAACGTCAGGGCCAGTGCGGCCAGCAGTGCGGCAGGTCTCACAGGGGATCACCTCCTGCCTCGGGAGTCTCACAGGGGAAGCCGGCGGTGAATACGCTGCCCTCCGGCTGGCGGCGCTGTGCGGTGATCCAGCCCCCATGGCGGCGCACAGTGTCCCGGACGATGGACAGCCCCAGGCCGGTGCCCCCTGCGGCCCGGGAGCGGGCCTTGTCCACCCGGTAGAAGCGGTTGAACACCTTGGGAAGCTCCTCCTCCGGGATGCCGATGCCGGTGTCCGCCACCTCCAGCAGCACCTGATCCCCGTCCCGGCAGACAGAGACGAATACCTTGCCGCCGGGCAGATTGTATTTGACCGCATTTTCCATCAGATTGAAGCAGATCTGGTACAGGTCATCCTCGGTGCACCGCAGCGTGCATCCAGGGCGCAGGCTGGCCTCCACCGTGACCTGGGCGGCGTCCGCCACCGGGGCCAGCATGGACAGGGCCCGCCTGGCCACAGCCGCCAGGTCCACCACCTGGGTGGCCCCCACCGGAAGGCTGTCCAGCCGGGTGAGGGCGAGCAGATGCTCTGTGATCCGGGTGAGGCGGTCGGCCTCCTCCCCGATGTCCGAGACGAAGTCCCGCAGCGTCTCCCGGTCCATCTCCTCGCTTTGAAGGATGGAGTCGGCCAGCAGGCGGATGGAGGCCAGAGGAGTCTTGAGCTCGTGGGAGGCGTCGGAGACGAAACGGCGGCGGATCTCCTCCGTGGTCTGAAGGCGGTCAGTGAGCTGATTGAACTCCTCTGCCAGGTGGGCCAGCTCGTCCTTCCCCGCCGGTTGGAGCCGGTGGCCGTACTCCCCCTCTCCCACGATCCGGATGGCCCCCAGCAGGGAGCCAATACGGGCGGTGAGGACCTTGGAAAAGAGGGCACTCACCGCCAGAGCGATCACCGCCAGCACCAGGGAGATGGTGCGCAGATTCTGCTGAAGATTCATCAGCAGGGCACCCTGGGTCTGATCCAGGTCGCGTATATAGATGGCGCCGATGGTCATGCCCCGGTACACGATGGGGGCTGCGGCGGTGGAGAGGAGGGTGCCCTCCTTGTAGGCGGAGTAAAAGACGTCGTTGCCCTGAAGGGCCAGCACCACCTCCTGAAAGAGGGCGTACTGGTATTGCGGGGAGGCCGGCTGCTCCGCCGGCTCCTCTCCCTCCTCCTTCTCCTGCTGGGTCAGGCTGTCGTACAGCAGCAGGCCGGAGGGGTCGGTGACCAGGATGCGCTCCAGGCCCATGCTGTCCAGCCGGTTCATCACCCGGGCCACCTGGTCGGCGGAGAGGGACTCCAGCTCCATGAGGGCGGAGGACATGACGGCCGCCTGGCTGCGCAGGGAGTCCTTCTTGGACGAGACCAGCAGGTCCTGGGCGGCCAGCAGGGGATACGTATTCAGCAGCACCAGCACCAGGGCCAGAATGGTCAGATAGCTCATGGCGTACTTGACCTGGAGTCGGGCAAAAAATGGGATCTTCTGTTGTTCCTTTTCTGTGCTCAAGGGACTTCCCCTTTCTTGCGGGCTGCGGTTATTTGGACGGAGCGGCGGAGACAGGCCGGCTGCTGAGGTAGTAGCCCACCCCCCACTTGGTGCGGATATACTCCGGATTGGCGGGGTCCAGCTCCAGCTTCTCCCGCAGGCGGCGGACATGGACGTCCACCGTGCGGTAGTCCCCGATGTACTCATAGCCCCACACCACATTGAGCAGGTTCTCCCGGCTGTATACCCGTCCGGGGTTGCGCATGAGCAGCTCCATCAGGTCGAATTCCTTGGCGGTGAGGTCCACCGGGACCCCGTCCTTCCAGGCGGAACGCTCGTTGGGATCCAGACGGATGTGCCCCACGGTGAGGGGGCTTTTGGACGCCTGCTTCTGCACCGCCGCGCCGGAGCGGCGCAGCAGGGCGCGGACCCGGGCCTTCAGCTCCAGAATGTTGAAGGGCTTGGTGATGTAGTCGTCTGCCCCGCACTCAAAGCCCATGATCTTATCCGCGTCCTCCCCCTTTGCGGTGAGCATGATGACAGGGACGTTGGAGAATTCCCGGATGCGCATACAGGCCTGAAGCCCGTCGATCTTGGGCATCATCAGGTCCAGGATGATCAGGTCAAAATTTCCCTCCCGGGCCAGCTCCACAGCTTCCTCCCCGTCGTAGCCCGTCTCCACCTGATAGCCCTCATTTTTTAAGTTGAAGGTGATCCCCTTCACCAGGACGCGCTCGTCGTCCACGACCAATATCTTTGCCATAGCTTGAAACTCCTTTTGTTCTGAAAACGGTAGGCGGCCGGGTCAGTCCGAGGCGGAGGCCGTGATATACGGCCGCAGGGCCTCCAGAGTGGCCTCCCCGATCCCGGAGACCTCCGTCAGCTGGTCCACTGTCCGGAAGGGGCCGTGCTCGGCCCGGTAGGCGGCGATGGCCTCCGCTTTGGCTGGACCGATCCCCGGAAGCCGTTCCAGATCCTCCGGGGCGGCGGTGTTCAGATCGATGACCTCGCCCTCCAGCAGGCTGTCCGGCCGGCCGCCCTCATTGCTCCGGCTCCCATCGGGCTGGAGGGGGACGCTGCCGTCCGTCCGGGCGGCGGTGATGGTGTATGGCTCCGGGCTGCTGTGTCCCGCCAGGAACCAGCCGCCTGTGAACAGGACGAAGCCGGCGGTGAGCAGCAGGGCCCACTTCTCATACCGGGGCAGATCCGCCATATTTTTCTCCCTCCTGACGCTTGCGGAGCGGTGGGGCGTTTGTTATAATAAAGTTTACATATTATTGGGACGCCCGATCCGCCGGTTCCAATTCATCTTTTTATTATACCATATACATGGAGAATTGCCCAATGAAAAAATCACGTTTTCTGTCGCTGGTCCTGACGCTGTCTGTGCTGGCGGCCCTGTTCCTGCCGGTATCTGCCTCCGCCCTGGAGGAGCCGGCGCTGAACTGCACCCACGCCATCCTGCTGGACGCCAATTACAACGAGGTCCTGTATGAGAAGGGGGCCTATGAGAAAGCCTACCCCGCCAGCATCACCAAGGTGATGACCGCGCTGCTGGTGCTGGAGGCCATCCAGGAGGGGAAGTTTGTTCCGGATACCCCCATCACGGCCTCCGCCGCCGCGGCCCGGATCCCGGAGGGGAGCTCCACCGCCAATATCAAGACAGGGGAGGTGCTGACGGTGGAGCAGCTGCTGTACTGCCTGCTGCTCCCCTCGGCCAACGAGGCGGCCCAGATCCTGGCGGAGGCGGTGGACGGGGACCAGGCGGCCTTTGTGGAGCACATGAATCAGCGGGCCAAGGAGCTGGGATGCCAGGGGACCCACTTTGTCAATGTCCACGGCTTCCACGACCCCAATCACTATACCACTGCCTATGACATCGCCCTGATGATGCAGGCGGCCATGAAATACGAGCTGTTTCAGACCATCATCACCAGCCCCAACCATGTGATCCCCGCCACCAACCTGTCGGAGGAGCGCACCGTACGAAACACCAACGCACTCACCTCCAACTGGACCTATACCGGCTATCTCTACCGCCGGGGCACCGGGGGCAAGACGGGCTCCACCGACGAGGCGGGCAAGTGTCTGGTGGAGACGGCGAAGGACGGGGACACCTATTTGATCTCGGTCATCCTGGGCTCCGGGCCGGTGACGGACGCCAATGGAGAGGAGCGCCAGGGCCAGTTCTATGAGACCATCCGTCTGCTGGACTGGGGCTTTGACAGCTTCCGCCGGGTCACCCTGGCCCCGGAGGGCACGCTGGTCGCCAAGGTCAAGGTCAACCTGTCCACCCAGGCGGACGAGGTGAACGTCAAGCCCCAGGGCGAGGTCACCCGCACCCTGCCCAAGGACGTGGACCTGGACCGGGTGGAGATGGTCCCCCGCCTGTTCAGCGAGAGCGTGGACGCCCCCGTGGAGGCGGGGCAGGTGCTGGGTACCATGGTGCTCAGCTATGAGGGGACGGAGTATGGCACCCTGGACCTGGTGGCGGATACCTCTGTGGAGCGCTCCCAGCTGCTGTACTACAAGTCCCAGGTGGAGCAATTCTTCCAGCGCGCCGGGGTCAAGCTCATCCTGGCGGCGGCGCTGGTGGTCGGGGCGGTGGTCCTGCTGCGGCTGCTGGTGTTCCGCCGTTCCCGCCGCTACCGCGCCGGGACAGGGGCGGGCAGACGGGGACATTACAGCGGCCGCCGCCGCTGAACCGCCGGGCGCCGCGAACAGCCTTCAAATCATTCAAAAAAGGGCCCCGCCGCAGAATGGAGTCATTCTGCGGCGGGGCCCTTTTGGGTTCTGTCTTGTTTACGGCCGGTATCGGTTTTTCACACCGCTCAGGCGCAGTCCTTCCACAGGAAGGTCACGATCTGACCGCGGGTGCAGGGGGCGTCGGGGCTGAACACACCCGCGCCGGTCCCGGCGGTGATACGCTCAGAGACGGCCCAGCGTACGGCCTCCGCATAGTAGGCGTTCCCGCTCACATCCGCAAAATCCATGGCGTAGTTCACCACAGGAGAAGCGTTTGCCCGCCACAGGAAGGTGACCGTCTGGCCGCGGGTCACGGTGGCGTTGGGAGAGAAGGTACTGTCACTGGTGCCGGAGGTGATCCCCTGCTCCACAGCCCACAGGACTGCATGGTAGAAGTAGTCGCTCTTGCTCACATCCGTGAAGGGGTTCTCCGCGCTCTTGGGAGCGGGGGAGCCGACGGCCCGCCACAGGAAGGTGACCATCTGGCCGCGGGTGCAGGAGGCATTGGGACTGAAGGTTTTGTCTCCGGTGCCGGAGGTGATCCCCTTGTCCACAGCCCACAGGACGGCATCATGGAAGTAGTCGCTCTTGCTTACGTCGGCGAACCGTACGCCATCCCCGTCCAAGGTGGCAAAAATGGCCTCCGGGGACTCGAAGCAGGCATTCTTTTCACCGTCGCCGAACAGGAAGAAACCGCGCTTCTCGGTCTTGCCGCGCTCGGGGAAGGGGTTCTCGTGGGTCTTGAGCCACTCATCGTTCAGCTTGAACAGATCGGTCCTGGAGTCGGCCATCACGGTCTTGACTCCGTCGTACGCCCCGTCCACAATGGCGACATTGGCGGCTACATAGAGCGTGTCGGGGTCGTTCTCGTCCACACGGATGGAGAAGTAATCCTTGGCGTCTGCGCCCTTGGGCAGAGTCAGCGCCACAGCCTCTCCGTCCTTCAGCAGATGGAAGCGGACCAGATCCAGGTTTCCGCTCCGCAGCGCGTTCCACTCATCGCTGCTCATGCCGCTGGGCCGGTCATACTTGAACTCCAGGCGCATGGGCAGGACAAAGGTGTTGGCCAGGAAGTCGGCGTCGTTCAGCGGCAGATACACACCGCCCTCCTTGTGCCCAAGCTCATACTGCGCAGAGCTCTTGGAGGTGTTGCCGCGGTCCGCCCACATATGGATCTCAAAATTGGTGGCGCCGATCAGCTCGTCGCCGCCCAAGGCCTTTGCGGTGATCTTGCCGGAGGCATCCTGGTAGGTGCCGACGGTCACATCCAGCAGATCCAGATCGGCCCGGTCGGCGTTGAGGCCGGGCAGATCCGCCCACATGAGCTGCGCGCCTGCGGAGCCGGAGTAGCGGGCCATCTCCAGCATCCCGTCGGCCATCATCTTGGTCATCTCCACGATGGAGTCCACACTGATGCGCTCATTGGCGGAGTGCCACCAGCGCTCGTTGCCGGGGATGACGGCGCCGAAGGCAGTCATCTTGTTGCGGTAGTTGCTGGCCAGGGTGCCGCCGGTGGTGCCAACAGGATAGGTGATATCCAGCAGCTCATAGGGGCCGCTGAACTCCTCGGGATCGAACTCAATGGACGCCTTATAGCTGGCATACTGCAAAGCGGTCAGGGGATTGTCGTGGGACAGGTACAGCGTGGGGGCGCTGAACTCCGTCGGCTCACTGGACAGCCCAAAGCCCTTCGCCTCACAGGCATTGATCACGGCCTGGGTGGCGGCGTTGTAATTTGCCTGAGTCGTGTGCATACTTCTGATGTACAAAGGCAGCTCCAGGGCAGCGGTCTCTTCATTGTAGAAGGGGAAGTCCTTCACGTCCACCTGGAACCCCTTGGGGATCTCCATCGTCTTGTAGCTGTACCGGATGTTGGCCATGGGGGCGATGGTCAGATTGGCGGTGCCGTCGTAGGGATTGCGCAGCAGGTTTTCGGGAATGCCCATGTACTTGCCGATATAGGCCTCGCCTTCCACACAGTCCCGGAAGAACAGGTCGGTGATGCCGTCAGCGGCTTTTTTCAGTTCCAGGCCCTCGGGGAGCGCCTGGGACAGGAGGTACATCCCCCAGACCACTGCGTTCTTGCTGTACTGAGGCATGGGCATCTCCATGGCCACGTCAGTGTTGATCTCCATGGTAAGGGTCTTGGCTTTGTCGTCTACCCGGAGTTGTACCTTCTCCGTCTTGCCCGTTTCCTTGGGCAGCCAGCCCCGGGCGGTGGCGGCCTTGGTGACCTTGTCCCGGAAGGCGTCCACGTCCGACTGCTTGGCGCCGTCAATATTCAGGGTAAACAGCGCCCGGGAGGCGATCTGGTTGGCGCTGCCGAAGGAGATGTCCTCCAGAGTGGGATCTCCCTCCCGCAGGGTGATGCCGGCCCCTGTGCTGACCAGCCCGAAGGGCTTTCCCTGATCTTGAGAGAGATCCATAGTGAGGTTGGGGACCCATTCCTTGGAATTGCCTACCACCACGGGGAAGCGGGAGTCGGAGGTGTAGGCCGCGATGGGAGTCTCCTCCCGGTTCAGCGACTTATAAGCCCAGTTGTCGTAGAAGCTGGGATTGCCGGTGTAATAGGGGATGTCCATGTACTTCAGTGTGTCTTCTGCGCTGGGCACTCCGGGGCTGCCATCCTCATAGATGCCCATGACGATGCGGATGCGGCGGTCGAATTCCACGCCGGAGTCCTGCAATGCCTTGGCGGCGAAGAGGGTGGCCAGGGTGGGGCCGCTGTCGTCCTGAACACCTGCGCCGTACAGCCAGCCGTCCCTCACATAGGGCGTATGATAGGCTTCACGGTCCAACTCGCCGTCATAGTTTCTCCAGCGGTCGAAGTTGCCCCCCTCTTTTCTCCAGTTGTTGGAGTCCACCGGAGAGTCCAGATGGCTCAGGGCCATGACCATCTCGGGAGCGTCAGGGTCGCCGATCTCCACATAGACGTACTTGTCGTCTTGGCGCTGGACCACCTCCAGCCCCAGGGCAGCGCCCAGCTCCTTGACCCAGGCCAGCTTGGCGGCCTTGCGGTCATGCTCGTTGTAGTTGGCGTCCGTATTGGGGACGGCAAAGGGATATTCGGTGGGGATCGAGCCGGCTGCATCTTTTTTATAGGAGATGGAGTCATAGCTGGAGCCGGTGGCCAGCGCGCCCACCAGAGTGTTGGGGTCGTAGCTGCCGTCGCCCGCGATCATATCGCCTACATCGCCGGCCAGATCTTCCACTGCCTGGTGGATCTTTTCCCGTTCGGCGTCGGTGACGGTGACCTCATAAGTCACCTTGGGCTGAAATTTGCTTGCGGATGACTGCCGGGTTTGGCTTTGCGGTGTTTCGGCCGCTGAGACGCCTGTGGTCATCAGGCCGAGGAGCAGGGAACTGGCCAGGGATAAGCTGAGCAACCGGGATGTTCGTTTGCAAGAGATGTTCATGGGGGACCTCCTTTAACAAATCATTCTCGATGAGATCAAGCTCCGTTCTCACTCCAACAAATTGCAGGGAGCAGACGCCGCCTTCCTGTTACGTACGATCAAAAAAGACGGGCACTGCGAAGCCCTCCATTTGTGAGCCGCCTCCATCATTGTACATTGTACCTAGATGGTGAAGTACTGTCAACGATATTTTGTTCTATTTTAACATTTTAACGGGGCTGAGACGGCCAGATCCAGCGGACATTCTCCTGCTCTGCCGCTGCCGGACCGTCCGGTCTCCCGTGGGGCGGAGTTCCCGCAGAATGGACAGGGGGGATGGGACCGATGTGTTGGAAAACGCGGGAGCCCCCGCCGGTGAAGAATTTCTTCGTGATTTGTCACAATCCCATCCCTATACCGGGCAAAACAGAGTGTTTTTCCGCCTCCACCCCGTTCCTGGCCCCCTGTTCCTACGCAGACTGCGCCGCAGCCCGCCGCAGCCGTGGTTAATCCTCCCTCTAAACTTTTTTTCGCTGTCCCAAGTTCGGCACAATGCCGAAATCTTTGCCGCTTAGACGGAGGTTATTTTTTTGTTTTTACAATTCTAAACCGCTGTCCAACTTTTTTGGGGGATTTTTCGATTTTTTTGTGATTTTTCGACCATTTTGTAGTTGAATTTCTTTTCGATTTGGAATACAATGTTACCCGATACGCAAGGGAGGGCCCGCCGTGCTGAATATCGTGCTTGTAGAACCTGAAATTCCACAAAACTGCGGCAATATCGCCCGTACCTGCGCCGCTACCCGCAGCCGCCTCCATCTGATCGAGCCCCTGGGCTTTGACATCAGCGAGAAAGCGGTCCGCCGGGCCGGGCTGGATTACTGGCCCATGGTGGATCTGCGTGTCTATCCCGATCTGGATCACTTCTTTGCCCAGCACCCCGCACCCGACCTGTGGCTGGCCACCACCAAGGCCCCCCGCGACTATACCCAGGCCGCTTTTCGGGACAACTGTTTCCTGTTTTTCGGCAAGGAGACTGCCGGACTGCCCCAGTGGTTCCGTCAGGCTCACCGCGAGCGCTGCATCCGTATCCCCATGCGGGAGGATGCCCGCAGCCTGAACCTGTCCAACTCGGTGGCCATCCTGGCCTATGAGGCGCTCCGCCAGCAGGGTTTCCCCGACCTGTCCGGCACAGGCGAGATGGCGGAGCGATGATCCGCCGCCCAAGCCCTGATCCCCACCTCAGCAGCATTCCTTCGCCGCTCCGGCGGCGCGGGATCTGACCCATACACTATAATAGATCTTGTCCAAGGTTTGTGAAGAGAGGAGTTTTCACCACCATGAACTACAACAAGAAAACCGTCCAGGACATCGACGTCGCCGGCAAAAAGGTCCTTCTCCGCTGCGATTTCAATGTCCCCATGGCCAAGGATGGAAGCGGCGTCATCACGGACGACAAGCGCATCCGCGCCGCCCTGCCCACCATTCAGTATCTGCTGGACCACAACGCCGCCGTCATCGCCTGCTCTCACATGGGCAAGCCCAACCCCACGTTTGAGGCCTATGTGAAGAAGCAGACCGAGAAGGGGAAGGATCCCGCCACCCTCACTGAGGAGAAGTGGAAGAAGTCCCTGGCGGAGCTGTCCCTGAAGCCGGTGGCCGCCCGCCTGAGCGAGCTGCTGGGCCGTGAGGTCATCATGGCCGCCGACGTGGTGGGCCCTGACGCCCAGGCCAAGGCCGCCGCCCTCCAGCCCGGTCAGATCCTCCTGCTGGAGAACACCCGCTTTGAAAAGGGCGAGACCAAGAATGATCCGGCCCTGGCCAAGGCTATGGCCGGCCTGGCTGAGATCTATGTGTCCGACGCCTTCGGCGCGGTCCACCGCGCCCACGCCTCCACTGCCGGCGTGGCCGACTATCTCCCCGCTGTGTCCGGCTTCCTGATCCAGAAGGAGCTGGAGATCATCGGCGGCGCGCTGGCCAGCCCCAAGCGCCCCCTGGTGGCCATCCTGGGCGGTTCCAAGGTGTCCTCCAAGATCGGCGTCATCAACAACCTGCTGGAGATCGCCGACACCATCATCATCGGCGGCGGCATGGCCTATACCTTCTCCGCCGCCCAGGGCGGCAAGATCGGCGACTCCCTGCTGGAGGCCGACTGGATGGACTACTCCCGTGAGATGCTCCAGAAGGCCAAGGACAAGGGCGTCAAGCTCCTGCTCCCGGTGGACACCGTGTGTGCCGACAAGTTCGCCCCCGACGCCAACAGCCAGGTGGTGAAGGCCGGTCAGATCCCCGACGGCTGGGAGGGCCTGGACATCGGCCCCGAGACGGTGAAGCTGTACTGCTCCGCCGTGGCCGACGCCGGTACCGTGATCTGGAACGGCCCCATGGGCGTGTTTGAGTTCCCCGCCTTCGCCAAGGGCACCGAGGCTGTGGCTGAGGCACTGTCCAAGACGAACGCCATCACCATCATCGGCGGCGGCGACAGCGCCGCGGCTGTACAGCAGCTGGGCTATGCCGACAAAATGACCCACATCTCCACCGGCGGCGGCGCCTCCCTGGAGTTCCTGGAGGGCAAGGAGCTGCCCGGTGTGGCCTGCCTGCTGGATGCGTAAAAGCAGCCAGCGCCGCCGCGCGAGCGTAAGCGAGCCGCGCCCATAGGCGCGCTCAAGCGTTTGCAAAGCAAACCTTGCCGCAGGGCGAATTCACTTCGCCCGAGGATGAAATAAGAGGGGGCCCCGGTGGAGCGACGCTCCACTGGGATGCGCCTCCCTGGAGTTTCTGGAAGGCAAGGAGCTGCCCGGTGTGGCTTGCCTGCTGGACAAGTAATGCCCCGGGACCCCATGGTCCCACCCCGATACCTTATATCAAAGAATGGAGAGAAGCAGAAATGAATCGCCGTTACCGCAAGACCATCATCGCCGGAAACTGGAAGATGAACAATACCCTGTCCCAGACCAAGGCATTCGCCGAGGAGCTCAAGCCCATCATGCCCAAGGGCAAGTGGTGCAGCGTGGTGCTGTGTGTCCCCGCTGTGAACATCACCAACGCCGTCCGCCTGTTCAAGGACTGCCACATCGCCATTGGCGCGGAGACCTGCCACTATGAGGACCATGGCGCCTACACCGGTGAGATCACCGCCGAGATGATCAAGGAGGCGGGGGCCAAGTACGTCATCATCGGCCACTCTGAGCGCCGCCAGTACTACAATGAGACTGACTTCACCGTCAACAAGAAGGTCCACGCCGCCATCAACGCCGGCCTGTACCCCATCATCTGCGTGGGTGAGAGCCTGGAGCAGCGTGAGCTGGGGGTCACCATGGAGTTGATCGCCTATCAGGTCAAGTGCGCCCTGGCCGGCGTCCCCGCCGATAAGATGCGCCATGTGGTCATTGCCTACGAGCCCCTGTGGGCCATCGGCACCGGCAAGACTGCCACTGCCGAGCAGGCCGGTGAGGTCTGTCAGGCCATCCGCGCCGTCATCCGCAAGCTGTACGGCGCCCATGTGGCCCGCTCCGTCACCATCCAGTACGGCGGCTCCATGAACGCCAAGAACGCCGCCGAGCTGCTGGCTCAGCCCGATGTGGACGGCGGCCTGATCGGCGGAGCCTCCCTGAAGCCTGCCGATTTCGTGCAGATCATCAACGCCGCCAATCAGGAGTAAGCCAGCCGTCCACATCATATCTGGGGCCCCCGCGCGAGCCCAATGAAATGGGTCGCGTGGGGAGAGGAGGAGCAAGGGAGCGCAGCACGGGATGCCCGGCAGGGCGTTCCGTGCGAAGCGGACTTTGCGACGACGAGACGGCGGCCTGATCGGCGGAGCAGCTTTCGGCCGAATGGGAGCCCAGCAAAGCGGGTCCCATTCGGAGAGGAGCCGCAAGGGAGCGTGGCAAAGTTTTCGCTCGGCGGAAACGGAGCCTGGCGGACTTTGAGGCGACGAAAGCCCGCCGATTTCGTGCAGATCATCAACGCCGCCAACCAGGAGTAACGAGCCGAAGATTTTTCGGAGCATGGCCGCGGCGCGGCACATTGGTTCTCATGGGCAGGAATCAGTTCCTCCCGTGGGCCTCCTCTGTTCTCCGAGGGGGGAATCAGGTGTCCTTCGGACCATGAAAATAGGAGACAATGATATGAAAACACCGACTACTTTGATCATCATGGACGGATTTGGGCTGGAGGGCCCCTCCGCGGGCAACGCGGTGGTCAATGCCCCCACCCCCAATCTGGACCGGATCTTCCGGGACTTTCCCGGCTGCCGGCTGTCCGCCTCCGGCCTGGATGTGGGCCTGCCGGAGGGCCAGATGGGCAACAGCGAGGTGGGCCACACCAACATGGGGGCCGGACGGGTGGTCTTTCAGGACCTGCCCCACATCAGCCGTGACATCGAGAGCGGCGAATTTTTCAAAAATCCTGCCTATCTGGATGCGATGTCCAACTGCCGGGAGTGGGGCTCCGCCCTCCATCTGATGGGACTGCTGTCTGACGGCGGCGTCCACAGCCACATCACCCACCTGTTTGCCCTTTTGAAGATGGCCAAGGAGCAGGGCCTGGAAAAGGTCTATGTCCACTGCTTCCTGGATGGCCGCGACGTGCCCCCCAGCTCCGGAAAGAGCTATGTGGAGCAGCTCCAGGCTGAGATCCAAAAGCTGGGCGTGGGACAGATCGCCACGGTCATGGGCCGCTATTACGCTATGGACCGCGACAAGCGCTGGGACCGGGTGCAGAAGGCCTATGACGCCATCGCCTGCGGCGAGGGGGCCTTCGAGGCCGACGCTGCCGAGGCCGTGCAGAAGTCCTATGACGCCGGGGTGACCGACGAGTTTGTCGTCCCCGTGGTGTGCGCCAAAAACGCACAGATCCGGGACAACGACTCCGTGATCTTCTTCAACTTCCGCCCCGACCGGGCCCGTGAGATCTCCCGCTGCTTTGTGGACGAGGACTTTACGGACATCCAGCGCCGGACCGGGTTCCTCTCTGTGGACTTCGTGTGTACCACGGAGTACGACGCCACCCTCCCGAATGTTACGGTGGCCTACCCCCACCAGAAGCTGGTCAACACCTTCGGAGAGTATATCAGCAAGCTGGGCCTGACTCAGCTGCGCATCGCGGAGACAGAGAAATACGCCCACGTCACCTTCTTCTTCAACGGCGGCGTGGAGGAGGTATTCCCTGGTGAGGACCGCTGCCTGATCCCCTCCCCCAAGGTGGCCACCTATGACCTCCAGCCGGAGATGTCCGCCTATCAGGTCACCGAGGAGGCCGTGAAACGGATCGAGAGCGGCAATTACGACGTGGTCATTTTGAACTTTGCCAACTGCGACATGGTGGGCCATACCGGCGTCTATGACGCCGCCTGCAAGGCTGTGTCCACTGTGGACGAGTGCGTCAACCGGGTGGTGGAAGCTACTTCCAAAATGGGCGGCGTCTCCCTCATTACCGCCGACCACGGCAACGCCGAGCGGATGTCCGACGCCAACGGCGAGCCCTTCACCGCCCATACCACCAATCTGGTCCCCTTCTATATCGTGGGTGCCAGCGTCCAGCTGCGGGACGGCCGTCTGGCCGACATCGCCCCCACCATGCTGGACCTCATGGGTCTGGAAAAGCCAGTTGAGATGGACGGGGAGACCCTGATCGTAAACTGATCCCGCAGGTGCGCCGGTCTGCATCCAGACGGGCTTTTCAGACCCGTGTCCCCGCCTGCGGCGGGGCGGCGCTGTGCGCCGTACAAGTGTTTTCGCCAGGGGCGAAAACCTTGGCGCAGGCGGAATTTATTTCCGCCGAGCATTTCAAATCCAACGGGCCCCCAAACGGGCCTGTCCGTTTGGGATGTCTGGAAAAGCCAGTTGAGATGGATGGGGAGACCCTAATCGTAAACTGATCCCGCAGGTGCGCCGGTCTGCATCCAGACGGGCTTTTCAGACCCGTGTCCCCGCCTGCGGCGGGGCGGCGCTGTGCGCCGTACAAGTGTTTTCGCCAGGGGCGAAAACCTTGGCGCAGGCGGAATTTATTTCCGCCGAGCATTTCAAATCCAACGGGCCCCCAAACGGGCCTGTCCGTTTGGGATGTCTGGAAAAGCCAGTTGAGATGGATGGGGAGACCCTAATCGTAAACTGATCCCGCAGATGTACGATCCCCAAGGAACACTGACAGCGTATCCGGGCGGCCGCAAGCTGCCCCTACGAATATACTGCATTCCTCTTTGGCCGCAGAGGCGGTTTCCTCCTCTGCGCCGCTACAAACGAAAGGAGTTTGAACCAACATGAAGCAG
This sequence comes from Lawsonibacter sp., assembly GCA_050943915.1. Classification (GTDB taxonomy): domain Bacteria; phylum Bacillota; class Clostridia; order Oscillospirales; family Oscillospiraceae; genus Lawsonibacter. Next base: position 2,141 of record JBMNQB010000018.1, on the reverse strand, counting down.
ATGATCGAAATTGTTGACGTCCTGGGCCGCGAGATCCTGGACAGCCGCGGCAATCCCACTGTCGAGGTCGAGGTTTACCTGGAGGACGGCACCATGGGCCGTGCCGCCGTTCCCTCCGGCGCTTCCACTGGCATCTATGAGGCCTGTGAGCTCCGCGACGGCGACAAGAGCCGCTACCTGGGCAAGGGCGTGGAGAACGCCGTGAAGAATGTGAACACTGAGATCGCTGAGTGCCTGATCGGCATGAATGTTCTGGATCAGGTGTCCATCGATAAGGCCATGATCGAGCTGGACGGCACTCCCAACAAGAGCCGTCTGGGCGCCAACGCCATCCTGGGCGCTTCCCTGGCCTGCGCCAAGGCCGCTGCCGAGTCCCTGGGCGTGGCCCTGTACAACTATATCGGCGGTGTCAACGCCAAGCAGCTGCCCGTTCCCATGATGAACATTCTCAACGGCGGCGCTCACGCCACCAACAACGTGGAGATCCAGGAGTTTATGATCATGCCTGTCTCCGCCCCCTCCTTCCGCGAGGCTCTGCGCCGCTGCGCCGAGGTGTTCCACACCCTGAAGACCGTCCTGAAGGAGAACGGCACCCCCGCCGCCGGTGTGGGCGACGAGGGCGGCTATGCCCCCAACCTGAAGAAGGATGAGGATGCTCTGAAGGTCATCGTGGCCGCCATCGAGAAGGCCGGCTACAAGCCCGGCGAGGACTTCAAGATCGCCATCGACGCCGCCTCCTCCGAGTGGTGGGACGAGGAGCAGAAGTGCTATATCCAGCCCAAGTCCGGCAAGAAGCTGACTCAGCAGCAGCTGGTCAATATGTGGAAGAAGTTCGCCGACACCTATCCCATCATCTCCCTGGAGGACGGCATGGCCGAGACCGACTGGGAGGGCTGGGCTATGCTCACCAAGGCCATCGGCGACCGCGTCCAGCTGGTGGGTGACGACCTGTTCGTCACCAATGTGGAGCGCCTGTCCACTGGCATCGAGAAGAAGGTCGCCAACTCCATCCTGATCAAGGTCAACCAGATCGGCACCCTGACCGAGACTCTGGACGCCATCCAGATGGCCAACCGCGCCGGCTACACCGCCATCGTGTCCCACCGCTCCGGTGAGACCGAGGACGCCACCATCGCTGACATCGCCGTGGCCCTGAACGCCGGCCAGATCAAGACCGGCGCCCCCAGCCGCACCGACCGCGTGGCCAAGTACAACCAGCTGCTCCGCATCGAGGAGGAGCTGGGCGACATCGCCGAGTACCCCGGCATGAAGGCTTTCTTCAACCTGAAGTAAGCGGAATATTATGCTGACAGAGCCGCCCGCTGGGCGGCTCTCAGCGGATCAAGAAACCCGGTCTGCGCGGATGTGCAGACCGGGTTTCTCCATGTGCTCCCAAAATGACAGGATCCAATTTTGTTCCGCCGCCCAAAGGCGGTGGAACTCCTGACCGGAGTACTTTTGTTCACAAGGCTGCCCGATTTGCGGTTCGATCTGTGACACATCGTTGCAGCATCTGCAAATGTTGGGCTTCTTACACCGCGCATTGTAGGTTTGTCAATGATGTGTTACACATTGTGAAAAGCAAATAAGACCTGTTTTGGGAAGCGCCATGCGAGGGGGCGGATGTGGAAATTGTTATAAGCCCTCTCCCTGACCGCGAGCTGGGCCTTGAAATCCTGAAAGCTGTAAAAACGATGGGAAGCATAGAACTCTTCGTTATCCTTGCGGTGGCTGCGCTCCACTTTTCCATTGTGTCGGGGCGTATATGGCCGGATGATTTTGTGGCGGATACCAAGGCGCTGAAGTTCTTTTTCAAAAAGCGTAGGTTTATCACTCCCCTTTGGGAGCAGTCGGTTGGTGAATTCGGTGCCGTTGTCCGTCTGGACGCACTCAATGGCAAAAGGGAACTTTTTGACCACATGGCGGAGGAAAACGGCGGAAGAGTAGGTGCTGTGTTCCTGGAACGCCTCTATGTAGCGAAAGCGGCTGAATTCATCCAGGAAGGTATATTGATACCATTGCGTGGGCTCCTGCTGGCCGACAATGCAGGCTTGCGGCACGAATTTCACATCGATCTGCACCCGCTGGCCGGGATATTGCATCTGTTCATAGGGCTTCGGCGTATACTTTGGGTTTGGCTG
>JBMNQB010000017.1:0-40080 GCA_050943915.1 Lawsonibacter sp. | reverse complement strand
GAGTATCCCCATAAGGTAGCGATCGGAGGCGACGAGAAATGAGTGTAGCACTGCTGTTGATCTTTCTGGGCCTGATGGCCCTGGGCGTGCCCATCGCCATCTCTCTGGGCGCCGCGTCCGTCATCGTGCTGATCACCATGGGCAATATGCCCCTGACGATGGTGGTCCAACTGATGTACACCTCCATGAACAGCTTCGTCATGGTGGCTGTCCCTCTGTTCATCCTGGCCGGCTCCCTCATGGACGAGGGCGGAATCGCCGACAAGATCTACGACCTGGCTGAGGCCTGTGTGGGCTGGATCTACGGCGGTCTGGGCCATGTGGCCATTCTGTGTAACATCATTTTCGGCGCCATGTCCGGCTCCTCCGTGGCCGCTGTGGCCTCCATCGGCAAAATGAGCATCAACGCCATGGCCAAGAAGGGCTATCCCAAGGAGTACGGCGTGGGCATCAACCTGGCCGGCTGTATGCTGGCCTCCGTGATCCCGCCCAGTATCCTGATGATCGTGGCCGCCTCCACCGCCAGCGTGTCCATCGGCCAGGCCCTGATGGCCGGCATGGTCCCCGGCGTGCTGATCGGCCTGATCTACATGGTTTACAACTATGTCCACTGCAAGGTCACCGGCATCGGTGAGAAGTCTCCCTTCCAGCCCAAGCGCCTGGTCAAGAGCTTCGTATCCGCCGTTCCCGCTCTGATGGTCCCCGTGATCATGCTGGTGGGTATGTACAGCGGCATCTACACCCCCACCGAGGGCGCTGGTATCGCCGTGGCCTATGCCATGCTGGTCTCCATCTATGTGTACAAGCGTCTGAAGTGGTCTGACATTCCCCGCATCATCGCCAAGAATGCCCGCCAGACCGGTACCATCCTGTTCATCGCCATCGCCGCCAAGCCCGCCGGCCAGATCTTCGAGCTGGACGGCCTTCCCACCAAGCTGGCTCACTTCATCCTGGGCATCTCTGACAACCAGCTGGTCATCATGTTCGCTCTGTTTGTGTTCCTGATCATCGTGGGTATGTTCATGGACGCTACCGCCGCCATCTACATCCTGGTTCCCATCCTGCTCCCTGTGGTGAAGCAGCTGGGCGTCAGCCCCCTGTTCTTCGTGGTGTTCCTGGTCATCACCCTCAGCTTCGGCCTGATCACCCCTCCCGTGGGCGTGTGCCTGTACGCCGCGGAGAATGTCACCGGACTTTCTCTGGAAAAGGTGATAAAATCCGTGGTGCCGTGGCTGTTCCTGACCGTCGGTATCATTTGTATCTTCATCCTCTTCCCGCAGATCATCACCGGGCCCATCGCCCTGATGTTCCCCAACGGCTGACGGAGGATCAAAACAAAACCAAAGCCGCCCTTCGGTGTACGGAGACGTACCACCGGAGGGCGGTTTCATCCTATATAATAAAGTAGGAGTGGGTCTCCTGACCCGCCCGCCGTTTTTCAGAAGGGTTTCATTCCACGATGAGGGTTTCGCCCTGCTGGGCGAGTTTCTTTCCCAGCGATGGGAAAGAAACCAAAGGATCGCCGGGGGTGGGCTCCGATGGGCGACCCCGCCCATAGTCGCACCACCCCCGGACCCCCGGTTACGGGGGATACCCCTATGCCCTTCCGCAAAATTTCCGGCGCACAAAATACGGTTCCAGGTGTTGATTCCTTCCGGGCCACTGGGCCCTGGTCGGCGCAAAATTTTGGCCTGCACCATTTCACCGCCGCGCCTGGTTCCGACCAGCCGTGGCAGAGGGTGAGGGTCGGGGTGCGTCGGACGGAGCCATTCCCATGAATCGGGGACGGGCGGGTCTCCTGACCCGCCCGCCGATTCTCCTCCGCAGAGATTAGACCTTGAGCAATCAGGCGCGCCCGTTTGGTCCAGCTGTCCAGGCCGTCTTGATTTTGGAGCGGCAGCGGCAGCGGCGCGGTTGCGGGGGCAGTCGTTGTCTCTCCCGCGCCTGACAGTGACCGGCAGCCCCCTGGAATTGGGCCCCCCGTAAATTCCGGGGGTCCGGGGGAGAACGAACTGGAGCCGGAGGGAACTTGTTCCCGACGGCGATGTGAGGCTCCCCCGGCGGCGTTTTGGTTCCTTTTTCGCCGCGGAAAAAGGAACTCGCCCCGCAGGGCGAAACCCTCATCGTGGAATGAAACCCTTATGAAAAAACGGCGGGCGGGCGCACGCTGTGCGCCCCTACGGCGGCTCAAGAAAATCACAGCAGAGGAGAACGGCATTTTGCGGGCGGATCACCCCCAAAATCCACAAAAACCGCCGCAACTTTTCCCGGTACTTTGCAGCAATATTTCACAAAAAACCGGCTTTGTAACAATCATGTTGCAATATTACGGTTTTGTTACACTTCGCCCAAACCCGTTGACGGGGGGCTTGCATTAGAGTATAGTATGAGCACAGGCAAGGGGAGTTATGCTCCCACAGAATGGGCGATTTACCTATTTATTGGCATTTTGTGCCTAATATTTGGAAAATGAAACCTAATTTCTGGAAGAGGATAACAAGCCCCGCAGCTTGAAAAAATCAAGGAGGAATTCCAATGAGAAACCTGAAGCGTGCTCTCAGCCTGGGTCTCACCGCCACCATGATCTCCGGTCTGATGGTGATGGGCAGCAGCGCCGCGAGCTATGCGGACGTGACTTCCGAGAACCATCAGGAAGCCATTGAGGTGCTCAAGTCTGTCGGCATCATGACCGGCGACGAGAAGGGCAACTTCAATCCTGAGGCCAAGGTCACTCGTAACGAGATGGCCGTTGTCATGTCCAACCTGATGGCGTACAACGTCAAGACCTATGCCAACACCAGCCCCTTCACCGACGTGCCCGAGTGGGCTGAGCCCTATGTGGCCGCCTGCTACACCAACGGCATCACCGCTGGCTACACCGCCAACACCTACGGCGGCAGCGACAATGTCACCACCGCCCAGGCCGCTCTGATGGTCATGAAGGCTCTGGGCTACTTCCAGTTCCAGAGCGACTTCGGCGCTGACTGGCAGCTGTCCACCGTCGCCCAGGGCAACAAGATCGACCTGTTCGAGGATGTGGACTCCCCCGTTAAGGAGGCCATCACCCGCAACGAGCTGGCTCAGCTGGTCCTGAACGCCCTGGAGTCCGGCACCGTTGAGGCCGACGACGACACCATCAAGGTGAACGCCGACGGCGTGACCGTCGAGGCCGGCAAGGTGAAGTACAACTTCATCACCAGCACCAAGGACTACGCCAAGGCCATCAAGGAAGTGCGCAGCACCTCCGACACCTCCGACGCCGGCAGCTACGTTGTGGAGCTGGGCGAGAAGCTGTACGACGGCGACCTGACCAAGGACCGCACCGGCGACGACTTCGGCCGTCCCTCCAACAAGTGGGAGTACCAGGCCAAGGAGGTCGGCACCTATCCCGACTCCGCTGACCACACCTTCACCGCCAAGGTGACCAGCAAGGCCCTGTACAACGCCATCGGCAAGACCGCCGCTGAGAACTATGACATGAATGTCTACTTCAACGGCGAGCCTGTTGACAAGTACGACAAGGGTGACCTGTACAAGAACAAGGCCGACGACGATTCCGATTTCGTGGCCTATGCCGACGCTTCTGAGGATGCTCTGACCGCCAACGGTGTCATCACCGAGGTGTTCGTGGACGGCACCGAAGAGGAAGTTACGGTTGCTATCATGGAGCAGTACGCCGCTGAGGTCCTGAAGGTGGACGAGGAGGATGGCACCATCACCCTGTCCGGCCTGTCCGAGGGCAAGGTGGTTGACGCCAAGGACGAGTTCGAGGCCACTGAGTTCGCCGAGGACGACATCGTCATCTACACCTATGCCAACGACAAGATCCAGTCCGTCTACGCCGCTGAGAAGCTGGAAGGCGACGTGACCTCCGTCCGCATCAATACCGATAAGAACGAGGAAGGCAAGAACACCGATCCCGGCGACGGCGACCGCTTCACCGTGGACGGCACCACCTATAAGTACAACAAGACCATGGCCAAGGCTGACAAGCTGGGCACCGACAACGTGAACAACGGCGTCGTGGCTTACCTGGACGCCCAGGGCTACGTGGCCTACATCGACGAGTCCGCCATCACCTATGACTACGCCTACGTGCTGTCCATGGGCAACGATCAGGACAAGTTCGACCAGGACAGCCACAAGGGCACCACTTACTATGCCCGTCTGGTGCTGACCGACGGCACCGTGGTCAAGGTTGAGACCGACAACAAGGCCTCCCTGGCCGGCCAGATCGTGTCCTACTCCAAGGACAAGAACGACGTCTACTCCCTGAGCAGCCGCAGCGATAAGATCGCCGCCGCCACTGATCTGGATGTGAACAACGACAAGGCCAGCTTCAAGGCCAACGGCAAGACTTACACTGCCAATGCCAACACCATCTTCATCGTGGCCGATTCCGATCCCGACAGCTACGACGATTATGACTTCACCGTGTACACCGGCGTGAAGAACGTCCCCGACATCGATGGTCAGGGTTCTGCCACCACTGACGCCGATGATGACACCCAGGCTGTTGTCTCCGTGAAGGAGGGCACCACCAACCTGGCCAAGGTGGTCTACATCGAGGACGCCGACGTGTCCGGCGCTGGCCAGGTCATCTTCGCCAAGGCCAACGAGAAGCCCAAGTACACCAAGGATCAGGATGGCAAGATCTTTGAGATCGACGTCATCGTTGACGGCGAGGCCAAGACCATCGAGGTCAAGGAGGGCTCCACCGCCGCCAAGCGTCTGGTCACCGGCATCGACAAGGATCACGCTCTGAAGCTGAGCGACACCCAGTACCTGGTGGCCCTGGAGGGCATCACCGAGAACGCCGACGGCCTGGTCACCAGCGTCCGTCTGTACGACACCAATGCCCTTGTTGAGGATGCTGCTGGCCGCGATGCCGACGGTATCATTTACGGCACCGGCATGGACAAGAGCAAGGACGACGTGGTCACCCTGAAGAAGGCCAACGGCACCACCGACAGCTACACCTACACTTGGGCTGACGATGTGGTCGTGGCTCAGTACGACGACAAGTCCAACTCCGGCGAGTTCGAGTCCAGCAAGATGAGCTCCATCAAGAAGGACGACAACGACAAGTATCTGGCTGTCATGGACGACGGCGTGATCATCGGCCTGCTGACCCAGTATGTGGCTGACGACGCTGCCTCCGACGGCACCGGCACCTCCACCACCGGCAACACCACCATCAAGTACGAGATCTCCAAGAATGGCCGTCTGACCATGACCGTGGAGTACGACCGTCCCGACTACATGGCGAAGAGCGAGGCTGTCAAGCTGACCTTCGACGTGTACGCCAATGGCGCGAAGGTTGAGAGCATTCCTGCTATCACCCCCGTTGTTATCCCCGCCAACAAGGATACCGCGACTGTGATCATCGGTTCTGGCTATGAGCAGGGCGACGAGATCACCATCGAGAACGTGGATCCCATTGAGTACAGCAACCAGGTGATCTACAAGGATCAGGATGGCAATCGCATCGAGAGCAAGCTGGATATGGATAAGACCACCACTGCTCTGGTCGCTGATAAGACTGGCGCAACCACTGAGAAGATCACCATCAAGATGGCCAACACCTCCACCGGAAAGGCGAGCGTCACCTTTAAGAACACCAACGACGACAAGACCGGCAATCCCACTTGGGCTCAGCTGAACGGCGGTTGGACCACCACCGGTACCTTCAAGGCCGTTGCTGACAAGATCGTGGAGATCACCATCGACATGAGCAGCATGAATACCACCTACGCTGTGGATGACACCAAGACCGAGACTGCTGTTAACCTGGATGCGGCCGACAAGAGCTACAACGGTGCAAACAGCGGTACCATCAAGGTCGAGGCTCAGCGCAACCAGGCCAAGGAGGGCACCAATGTCCTGCTGACCGCCACCCTGAGCACTGCTCCCACCACTGGTGTTGAGGTCGTGCTGACCAATGGCATCAAGTTCACCTTCGATGTCGGTGCTACCACTGCCACTTACACCATCCGCAGCATCGACAAGGACTATGAGCTGGAGATCAGCTCCATCAAGGATCTGACTGCTCCTGTGGCCACCGATGTCAAGGCTGTGTTCGTGGACGAGGACGGCGACGGCAAAATGACCAAGGGTGACACGGTTCGCCTGACCTTCAAGAACGCTGTGGACGAGGCCCCTGTGCTGACCACTGGCACCACCGTTGCGGTTGGCGACGGCGTGCTGAGCAACGGCAACAAGACTGCCGAGTACAAGATCACAACTGTGAATGCCAGCGCCGATAGCCTCGAGATTGCGGCCAATGGCTTGGTGGTCAACGGTGTGAGCAACGCCGCTAAGATCACCATCACCACCCCCGCGACTAGCGACATCGTCGTCGGCGGAGTTAAGGATCTGACTGTGGCCTGATCGGCAAGATACATTCAGAAGTTACCTGCTGAATATCTGGGACCCCGGTAGATACCGGGGTCCCAGCATTTTTCCTTATCGGATCCCAAACACAGCAATCTCCTGCCCCTTTTTGAGCTGATAATTAGAGTGGTATTGGAATCGGAGGAATGTTAAGTCTGAGTAGTTACATTCTCCCAGGCAATAACCGCCAGGATTTCCGAAGCAGAGCCCTGTTACCTTTCTGTCCGGAGCATGAAGGGGGAAAATCGCCAGCATAAAAGGATATGCTGAGGTATGGGAAAAGTAACCTTGTCCCATTGAGGAGTGTGCGGGGCCAACGCCGTTGAGGCGGCAGCTGACCTCAGCTTTATCATCCAAGCTGTTGTATGGTAAATGATCAAAGGTGAGTGCAATGATGCTCCAGTCCTCCCAATGGATGCTGGACAGATCCAGATCATACATCGAAGTATCCGACTCTATTACTGCGGTAAACAGCCGCTGTGGCCGGCAGAGCGCCTGATAAATGCTGCCCAATATTGCGTCGATCTTGGCGTTGTCCTCATTGAAATCGGTGCGTTTTACCTGGTCGTCTGCCTGCCACTGACATAATTCAAAATTTGTTGTGTGATTGCTAGCCATAAAAAAACACCTCCACCCATGCTGTGCAGAGGTCAAAAGTGGTACATTATGATACATTTTATGGTAATTAAGCCCCGCCATACCCTTTTTTGTCAGGGTCCGGCGGGGTGTCGTGCTTTCTGTGCCAGTTCGGACTCTCCCCGGGAACGCCGCAGGGGCGGGACACCGGCCCGCCCGCCAATGTTCGGAATGGTTTTGTTCCGCGCGGAGGGTTTCGCCCTTTGGGCGAGTTCCTTTTTTCGCGGCGAAAAAGGAACCAAAACGCCGCCGGGGGTGGGCTCCGATGGGCGTCCCCGCCCATAGTCGCACCACCCCCGGACCCCCGGTTACGGGGGATACCCCTACGCCCTTCCGCAAAATTTCCGGCGCACAAAATACGGTTTCAGGTGTTGATTCCTTCCGGGCCACTGGGCCCTGGTCGGCGCAAAATTTTGGCCTGCACCATTTCACCGCCGCGCCTGGTTCCGACCAGCCGTGGCAGAGGGTGCGGGTCGGGGGGCGTCGGACGGAGCCGTTTCCACGAACCGGGGACGGGTGGGCCGGTGTCCCGCCCCCTTAAGGACCTTTCATAGATCACGGCGATACAGAATCGGTTTCATAAGCTGCGGTGGCCATCGTATCGCCCATGACCGAAATTGCCCCGTAGGGGCGGGTCTCCTGACCCGCCCGCCGATTTCCCACCGAAGAGATTAGAACCTGAGCAATCAGGCGCGCCTGTTTGGTCCAGCATACCAACCCATCTTGATTTCGGATCGACAGCGGCAGCGGCGCGGGTGCGGAGTCAGTCATTACACCTCCCGCGCCTGACAGTGACCGGTAGCCCCCTAGAATTGGGCCCCCGTAAATTCCGGGGGTCCGGGGGTGGCCCCGCTGGAGCCGAGAGGCGACCGCGGGACACCCCCGGCGGCGTTTTGCCTCCTTTGCCGCCGAGGGCAAAGGAGGTCGCCCAAAGGGCGAAACCCTCCGCGTAACATGAAAGCCTTCCGGAAACCAGCGGGAGGCGTAAGCCCCTCCCCTGCGGCATGAAAAGAAGATCCTTCTGCAACAAAACGGCGGACGCCGTGTAAAAGGCAGTCCGCCGTTCATTTATCCTATTGTCCCTCCCAGAGGGCATCCTGCCGCATCGGCAGGGCAAACATCTGTGCCACCGCCGACTCGTATGCGGGTGAGTCCGCCGCCTTGCGGATCTGCTTCAACGGCTTCTCCGCCCCCTGGAACAGGCGGCCCAGATAGCTCCAAAGTTCCTTCATGTGAAATACGGTGTTGCGCTGGCTGGCGAAGATCTCCAGATAGGTGTGGTAGAGCTCATCGTGAAAGGCCCGCAGGGTCTCCTGATCGGCCCCAGGACCGCCTTTGGCCTTCCGGACCAGAGCGGGGTCCGCCAGAAGCCCCTGGCCGATCATCACCCGGTCCACCTGGGGGAAGCGGCGGCCAAACCGGGCGCAGCCCTCCGCAGTCACCAGACCGCCGTTGAAGCACAGAGGTCCGGGGTAGGCGGCGGCCGCCTGTTCAAAATACTCCATCCGCACCGGGTGCCGGTAGAAGTCCTTTCGCACCCGGGGGTGGATGATGAGCAGGGAGACAGGATACTGCCTGAAAATCTCCAGCAAGCGGGTGAACTCCTCCGGGTCCTCCAGCCCAAGCCTGGTTTTCAGTGACACCGCCAGCGGGGCCCCGGAGAAGATCCGGTCCAGCATCTGGTCCAGCGCCTCCGGTGCGCCCAGCAGGCCGGAGCCCTTTCCCTTGGCCACCACCGTCCCGGAGGGACAGCCCAGATTCAGGTTGACCTCGTCGTAGCCCATGGCGGCTAGTTCCCCGGCGCACCAGAGGAAATCGTCCGGATTTTTCGTCAAAAGCTGCGGCACCGCCCGAAAGCCCTGGTTGTGCTCCGGCAGGACGTTGCGCAGTTCCCGCTGGGTCAAGACATGGTCCTGAGTAGGGGAGAGAAAGGGCATATAGTAGGCATCCACCCCGGGGAACCAGCGGTGGTGGGCCCGGCGGAATTCTGAGCCGGTCACGCCCTCCAAAGGGGCAAAGTAATACTGCATGGCAGGCTCCTCCCGGTCAGGATTGGTGCTCGTCCACCCAGCGGCAGGCTGCCAGTCCGGCCACCGCCCCATCACCCACCGCAGTGGTGAGCTGGCGGACCGCCTTCCCGCGGCAGTCCCCCGCAGTGAATACACCGGGCAGGCTGGCCTTGCAGTCCTCTCCAGCCAGGACGTAGCCGTCCTCGTCCAGCAGAAGCAGGTCGGTGAGGGCTCGGTTCCGGGGCTCCTGGCCTACGGCGACGAACAGGGCATCCACCGCCAGCTCCCGTTCCTCCCCGGCGGCCCCGTCCCGCACCCGCAGGCCGGTGAGGCGACCGTCTTGGGTGAGAAGCTCCTCCACAGTGGAGTCCATCCAGCAGCGGATATTCTCCCGGCGCTCCACCTGGTCCACCAGACGCCGCTCGCCCCGGAACTGATCCCGGCGATGGATCAGGGTGACCTGGGAACAGGTCCCGGCCAGAAACAGGGCGTCCTGAAGGGCGGTGTCACCGCCCCCCACCACAGCCACCGGGCGATCAGGGTAGAAGGGACCGTCGCACACGGCGCAGTAGGAAATGCCCTGGCCCACCAGCGCCTCCTCGCCGGACAGGCCCAGGGTGCGGTGGCGCACACCGGCGGCCAGGATCAGAGCCCGGCATTCCCGCACCGCGCCGTCGGTGACGACCTGGAAGCCGGGGCCGCGGGTCCGGAAGTCGGTCACCGTCTCATACTCCACCTGGACCCCCAGATCCTCCGCCTGCCGGAGCAGATCCTCCGCAAGCTTGATGCCGGGCACAGAGGGGACACCGGGATAGTTCTCCACCAGAGGGGAGAAGTTGATCTGCCCCCCTGGGGCGTCCCCCTCCAGAACCAGGACGCGCTTGCCCGCCCGGGCGGCATACATGGCGGCCGTCAGGCCGGCGGGTCCTGCGCCCACCACAATAATATCTGTCATATCCACACCTCATTTTGATCTGTGTGCCGGCGCTGCACAAAATGGCGGCGCCGGCGCGCCGATACGCACACGGTTTTCCCCATTTTACCGCAGAACGGTGGAAAAAGCCAGAGCCGATCCCGGACTTACCTGCTCAAAGCAAAAAAATCCGGGGAGCCCCTGAGGGACTCCCCGGATCAATGCTTGCTGCGTATAGATCAGTCGGTGACGTAGGGCAGCAGGGCGACCTGACGGGCGCGCTTGATGGCCTCGGTCAGCTGACGCTGATGCATGGCGCAGGTGCCGGTGGTGCGGCGGGGCAGGATCTTGCCGCGCTCAGAAGTATAGCGGCGCAGCTTGGCAGCATCCTTATAGTCGATGCACTCCACCTTGTCCACGCAGAAGGCGCAGACCTTGCGGCGCTTGCGGCCGCGGGGGGCGCGGTTTTCACGTTCCATAGCCATGAGAGAAACCTCCTTTTACGACCAGATACGGTCAAAGTTAGAACGGCAGTTCGCCGTCGTCATCAGAAAGCTCGGCAAACTGGTCGCCGCCGGAGGGGGCGCCATAGCCGGAGGGGGCCGCGGAAGGGGCGGGAGCCGTGGGGGCGGCATAGCCGCCGGAATAACCGCCGCCGGACGCATAGCCGGCATTGGAATAGCCTCCGCCGTCGCTGTCCCGCTTGGAGTCCCCGAAGTACACCTGATCGGCGATCACCTCGGCGCTGCGGCGCTTGCCGCCCTCCTTGTCGGTCCAGTCGCGGATCTGAAGGCGGCCCTCCACCACGGCCATACGGCCCTTGGTGAAGTAGCGGCTGACAAACTCAGCCGTCTGCCGCCAGGCCACCACATCGATAAAATCGGTGCTGCGTTCGCCGGTGGCCTTGTCCTTAAAATCCCGGTCCACCGCCAGAGAGAAGGAGGCCACAGGGGTCCCCGTCTGCGTCCGGCGCAGCTCCGGGTCACGGGTCAGACGTCCCATGAGGAAAATCTTGTTGAGCATATCCGCCCTCTCCTTACTGGTCCTTGCAGACGATCAGGGAACGCATCACGCCGTCGGTGATCCGGAAGATACGGTCCAGCTCGGCGGGGATGGCGGCGGCGGCGTTGAAGGTCATCAGCACATAGTAGCCCTCCATCAGATCGTTGATGGGATAGGCCAGACGGCGCTTGCCCCACTCATCGACCTCAGAGACGGTACCATTCGCCTCCACCACGGCCTTGAACTTGGCCACCAGAGCGGCGACGGCCTCCTCGTTCAGGGAGGGATCCAGGATATACATCGCCTCGTAGTTTGCGTTGATCTTTGCCATATTCTTGCACCTCCTTATGGTCTTGTGGCCCCCGGTCGCGCCGGGAGCAAGGATTCGGTCGCCGGGCAGAGCCCGGTAACAGACTTTACTATTATATAAGGTTTTGTGGAAAAGTCAAGATATTTTTCAAATCTTTTCTCCCCTTTTCCCGGAGATCTCCGCAGAAAATCTGCGCCGGCGCTTTTCTCCCGGGCCAGCCCATGGTACAATGGAGCAAACACACGGAGGAGGGAAGGACCTTGGCTGATATGACAAAGCAGGACCGGCCGGTGTGCGGCCGCTTCGCCCCCAGCCCCAGCGGGCGGATGCACCTGGGCAACCTCTGGTCCGCGCTGCTGGCCTGGCTGGCCGCCCGGAGCCAGGGCGGGCGCATGGTGCTGCGGCTGGAGGACCTGGATCCGGACCGCTGCACACAGGAGCGGTGCGATCAGGTGATGCGGGATCTGGAGTGGCTGGGGCTGGACTGGGACAATGAACCGGTGTATCAGAGCCGCCGGACGGAAGCCTACCGGTCCGCCTTCGCCCGGTTGGAGGAGGCGGGGCTGGTCTATCCCTGCTACTGCACCCGGGCGGAGCGGCTGGCCGCCTCCGCCCCCCACCGGTCCGACGGGATCCCGGTCTATGACGGGCGGTGCCGCCGCCTGCCGCCGGAGGAGCTGGCCCGTCTGGCCCAGAGCCGCCGTCCAGCCTGGCGGGTCCGGGTCCCGGAGGAGGCCCGGAGCTTCCACGATCTGCTCCAGGGGGATGTTTCCCAAAACCTGTCCCTGGACTGCGGCGACTTCATCCTCCGCCGGTCCGACGGGGTATACGCCTATCAGCTGGCAGTGGTGGTGGACGACGGGGCCATGGGGGTGACCCAGGTGGTGCGGGGCAGCGATCTGCTGGACTCTGCCCCGCGGCAGCTGTGGCTCCAGGAGCAGCTGGACCTTCCCCATCCGGAGTACGGCCATGTTCCCCTCCTTCTGGCGCCAGACGGCCGCCGCCTGGCCAAGCGGGACCGGGACCAGGAGCTGGGCACGCTCCAAAGCCGCTGGTCCGCCCGGGAGCTGGTGGGACGGCTGGCCCTGCTGGCCGGGCTGATCCCGGAGTATGCCCCTGTCTCCCCTGCTGAGCTGATCCCGCTGTTTTCCTGGGAGAAGCTTCCCCAGGCGGACTGTGTGGTCCACTGGACATAGGAATTGTACATTTCTCACAAAAACCGTCCAAAGCCCTGTTCAAAGAGCACCGCATCCTGTATAATAATGCTGAACGCCCCCTGCGGCCAGCCCGGTCCGCTGCGGGAGCGTCCATAGGAGAGAGACAAATTAAACAAAGAAAGTGAGTGTGTGTATCGTGATCGATAAATTGATCGGCGACATCAGCACGGTGATGTACAGCTATGTGCTCATCATCCTGCTGCTGGCTACGGGGCTGTACTTTACCTTCCGGACCCGCTTCATCCAGTTCCGTATGTTCCTGGAATCCATCCGTGTGGTGGGCGAAAAGCCGGAGAAGGCCGGGGCGACCTCGTCCTTCCAGGCGCTGATGGTCTCCACCGCCTCCCGGGTCGGTACGGGCAACATCATCGGCATCTCCACCGCCATCTGCGCCGGCGGCTTCGGCGCGGTGTTCTGGATGTGGGTCATCGCCATCATCGGCGGCGCCTCCGCCTTCGTGGAGTCCACCCTGGCCCAGATCTACAAGCGCCGCGACCCGGAGACGGGTGAGAGCTACGGCGGCCCCTCCTACTATATCGAGGCCGCCCTCCACAGCCGCCCCCTGGCGGTCATCTTCGCCTTCTCCCTGATCCTGACCTACGCCGGCGGCTTCAATATGCTGGCCTCCTATAACCTCCAGTCCACCTTTGCCGGATACAGCTTCTATGATCCGGAGACCACCCCCTGGATCATCGGCGCCATCCTGGCCCTGCTGGTGGGCTACTGCGTTATGGGCGGCGGCAAGCGCATCGTGAAGGTCACCTCCACCCTGGTCCCCGTCATGGGCGGCCTGTATGTGCTGGTCTCTCTGATCGTCATTGTGATGAACTTCGGCCTGCTGCCCCAGGTGCTGGGCCGCATCTTCTCCGAGGCCTTCGACTTCCAGGCCATCTTCGGCGGCCTGGCCGGCTCCTGCCTGATGTACGGTATCAAGCGCGGCCTCTACTCCAACGAGGCCGGCGTGGGCTCCGCCCCCAACGCGGCCGCCTCCGCCAACGTCAGCCACCCGGTGAAGCAGGGTCTGGTCCAGATGCTCTCCGTGTTTATCGATACGCTGCTGATCTGCACCGCCACCGCCTTCATGCTGCTGTGCTCCGGCGTGGAGCCCGACGCAGCGCTGGAGGGAGCTCCCTATGTCCAGGCGGCTCTGAGCGCGGTGTTCGGCCCCATTGGCCCCCTGTTCATCACAGTGGCCATGGTGCTCTTCGCCTTCACCACCCTCATTGGCAACCTCTACTATGTGGACAACTGCCTGAACTACATCGTCAAGAAGGTCCCTGCCAAGGAATTCATGGTCCTCTTCCGCATCGACGCCATGCTCCTGATCTTCATTGGCGCCGGGATGCAGATCGGCACCGTGTGGAACCTGGCTGACGTGCTTATGGGCGTCATGGCCCTGATCAATCTGCCGGTCATCATCATCCTCAGCCGCCCCGCTCTGCTGGCGCTGAAGGATTATGCCGCTCAGAAGAAAGCCGGACACAACCCGGTGTTCAAGGCCGAGTCTGTGGGCCTCAAGGGCAAGACCGAATACTGGAACTGATCACAGGATCTCAAAAAGGCTGGTCCCAACCGGGACCAGCCTTTTTCACGTTTCGTATGGCCGCGCTCAGCTTCGCCCGCCGGGCGTGCCTCCCTCCATGGCCAGACGGCGGCAGGCCAGGGCGGTGGCCAGGAAGTACCCGCCGTACACCGCCAGAAGTACCCCTCCGGTGACCAGTGCGCTGTGGACCGTGTCCACCTTGGCCGCCATGGAGATCAGGTCGTTGGCCGCCTTCATGCCCACCACAGTGTGGAGCAGGGCCAGGGCCAGGGGAAGCAGGAAGGCCAGGGCCACCTGCTGCACCGCGGAGCGGGAGAGCATCCCCTCCTCCGCGCCCAGGCGGCGCAGGACGGCATACCGCGCGGCGTTGTCCGCAGCCTGGCTCAGCTGCTGGAGCGCCAGCACCGCGGCGGCGGCCAGCAGAAAGGTGAGGCCCAGGTACAGCCCCAGAAACAGGGCCAGGAGCTTATTCCCCATGACCTCTTGGTAGAGGGTCAGGCGGCTCTCCACCCGCAGGGAGGCAGTATTCTTCTGATACTCCATCAGGGCAGCTTGGATCTGCTTTTCGGTCTCCTCCGGGGCCCCGGCGTAGTCGGCGGACCACACCTGCCTCCGGAGAGAGAGCTGTTCTGCCATCCCGTCCGGGATGACCACGCAGGTCAGCCCCAGGTTTCCAGTGGCCAGGGGCGCGCTGCCCTCCGCCAGCAGACCGGGCAGGGGGCCGGGGTAGGCCGGCGCGCCCTGGCGCGCCAGCAGGCCGTTGCAGTCGGACAGGCGGATGGCCGCGGAGGCGTCTTCTATCCCGGTGACCGCGGGGTCGTTGTAGTAGACCGGGGTGTCCTGCCGCCAGACCAGGGCATCAGCCTCCACGCCGCCGGCGGTCAGCAGGGCGTCAAAATCCACACAGCCCAGGCGGTCGGCGTTCTGGTTCTGGACAGTGATGTCAAAAGGGGCCTGCCCGTCGGCGGCGGCCTCGATGGTGCGGTTGAGGCCGATGGAGCTGGCGGTGATGCCCATGGCCAGGAGCAGGAGGATACAGATCACCGTCTGGGACAGGTAAGTGGAGTGGACCCGGCTGATCCACTGGCGCAGGGTAAAGAGGTGCAGATCCCGGAAGTAGAAGCCGGGGCGGCTCCGGGCCAGCCGCAGCACAAAGCCGGACAGGGAGCGAAAAACCAGCAGAGTGCCCACCGTTCCCAGGGTCAGCATGGGGATGCACAGGAAGGGGAGCACCACGGCGAAGGCCATCCCGAAGGTGAGCAGAATGGCGTAGGCTGCCGCCAGGCACACCCCGCCCAGGACCAGCTGGAGTACGGCGGTCCGGAGAGGGCGCTGGCGCAGCTCCTCATTTTTCCGGCCTCCCTGCATCAGGTCCAGCAGCTTGGCCCGGGAGACCTGGATGCCGCTGAAGCCCATGACCAGCAGGAAGATCAGGCCGAAGTAGAGCACGGTGCGCCCCGCCGCCCGGGGGGAGAAGGCCAGTCCAAAGAAGGCGTCCATCCGGAGGGAGAACATGGACAGGGTGAGGGCGGACAGGCCCTGGGAGGCCGCCAGTCCCAGCAGCAGGCCCAGTGCCAGGGAGGCCGCGCCGATCAGCCCCGTCTCCAGCACCAGCAGGAGGGACACCTGCCCCTGGCTCAGGCCGAGGAGCAGATAGGTGCCCAGCTCTCGCTTCCTCCGTCGCATGAGAAACCGGTCGGCGTACAGGATCAGACAGGCCAGCACCACGGCCACGAAGATGGAAAAGACGTCGATGCAGGACTGGATGACCTGGGCCATGGGGTTTTGGCTCTGGGCCAGGTAGATCATCGCCCCCTGTCCATCCAGAGAGCTGAATGTATAGAACAGGCACACGCCGAAGGTAAGGGTGAGCAGATACACGCCGTAGTCCCGGAAGGAGCGGCGGACGTTGCGCAGGGCCAGCTTACAGAACATCTTCCATCTCTCCTCCCAGCTGGGTGACCACCCGGATGATCTGCTGGAAAAAGGCCCGGCGGTCCCCGCCGTCCCGCTCCAGCTGCGTGAAGATCTTTCCGTCCCGGAGGAATACCACCCTGCGGCAGCAGCTGGCGGTGAAGGCGTCGTGGGTGACCATGAGAATGGTGGCCCCCCGCTCCCGGTTGAGCACCTCCAGCCGCTCCAGCAGCAGCCTGGAGGATTTGGAGTCTAGGGCCCCGGTGGGCTCGTCGGCCAGCACCAGGGCGGGCCGGGTGACGATGGCTCGGGCGGCGGCGCAGCGCTGCTGCTGTCCGCCGGACATCTGATAGGGGTACTTGTCCAGACAGTCCCCGATGCCCAGCAGCTCCGCCGTCTCCTCCACCCGGTCCCGGATCTGGGCGGCCGGGGTGCGGAGGATGGACAGGGACAGGGCGATGTTTTCAAAGGCGGTGAGGGTATCCAGCAGGTTGCAGTCCTGGAAGATGAAGCCCAGCCGCTCCCGGCGGAAGCGGGTGAGCGCCCTGCCCCGCAGGCCGGTCAGCTCCTCCCCATCCACCTGGATAGAGCCGGAGGTGGGCCGGTCGATGGTGGAAATGCAGTTGAGCAGGGTGGTCTTTCCGGAGCCGGAGGCCCCCATGATCCCCACATACTCCCCCGCCTCCAGGGACAGATCCACGCCGTCCAGGGCGCGGGTGACCGCCCCCCGTTTTCCATATACCTTTGTCAAATCCTTCACGCACAGCAGTTCAGCCATGTGGGATTCCTCCTTTCGCCGGGCGTGGCCCGCCCGGATCAAACTGTATGGCATCATAGCATACAGTTTTAAAAAATACCCGAAAGGATCTCTTAGGAATTTCTTAAGTTATCCTAAAGACGTCGGGCGGCCGTTCTGCTTTTGACAAAGAGAGGCCCACATGATAAAATATCCGCCGGAACGGCGGCTTGATCTGCCGATCTTTTCAACAGAAATGAGGTTTTTGCCATGAAACACAACAAGCTCACACGCTGGGCCGCTCTGATCCTGGCGGCCGCCCTGACCCTCTCCCTCACCGCCTGCGGCGGGGCGGGCGGCAGCTCCGGCTCCGCAGGAAGCGCATCTGCCAGCCAGAGCGCCCCCGCCTCCACCATTACCCTCACCGACCAGGCCGGCCGCCAGGTGGAGCTGGCCGCTCCGGCGGAAACTCTGGTCAGCTGCTACTATGTGACCACCTATGCCACCATGGCCCTGGGGATCTCCGACCGGGTGGTGGGCCTGGAGAAAAAGGCGGACACCCGCCCCATCTACGCCATGGCCGCTCCGGAGCTTTTGGAGAAGGAGCAGGTGGGCACCATGAAGGAGCTGGACCTGGAGGCGGTGGCCGCTCTGGAGCCCGATCTGGTGGTGATGCCCAAGAAGCTGATGGACTACGCTGCCCCCCTGGAGGAGCTGGACATCCCTGTGCTGGTGGTCAACCCCGAATCCCACGAGGCCCTCACCGGGATGCTGGCGCTGCTGGGCCAGGCCTGCGGCGTGGAGGACCGGGCCCAGGCCCTGACAGACTACTATGAGGAACAGCTGGCCCGGGTGGCCCAGCTGGTGGACGGTCTGGAGCGGCCCACGGTCTACATGGGCGGAAACTCCTCCTACCTCACCGCCGCCCCCGGCGATATGTACCAGAGCAGCCTCATTGAGGCCGCCGGCGGGGTGAACGCCGCCGCCGATCTGACCGGCGGCTACTGGACCGAGGTCTCCTATGAGTCCATCCTGGCCATGGCGCCCCAGGTCATCCTGATCCCCGCCGGCGCGGACTATACCGCCCAGGACATTCTGGCCGATCCCCAGCTGGCCGCAGTGCCCGCCGTCCAGTCCGGTGCGGTCTATGAGATGCCCAGCGGCATCGAGGAGTGGGACTCCCCCATTCCCTCCGGCATCCTGGGCACCCTTTGGATGACCAGCGTCCTCCATGGGGACGCCTATCCCTTCGACACCTTTACCGCAGACGTCCAGGACTTTTACAAGACCTTCTACGGATTTGAGATCGATCCGGCGCTCATCACCAAATAAGAACAGGCCAGCCGCGGCGGAGAGGGGGGAGGACCGATGAGAGAGAAAGGGCGGGAATGGCTTGTCCTGGGGACGGCCATCCTGCTGACGGCGGCCCTGGCCCTCCTGTCTGTCCGGGTGGGCAGCTATCCCCTCTCCACCGGGCAGATTTTGGACATCCTCTCCGGCGGGCTGGCAGGCACGACTCCTGCCCATGTGCTGTGGAGCCTCCGCCTGCCCCGGGTGGGGATGGGGCTGCTGGCGGGCTGGGCGCTGGGCATGGCCGGAGGCGTCTATCAGACCGTATTCCGCAACCCCCTGGCCTCCCCCGACCTGACGGGGGTGGCCTCCGGGGCCTCCTTCGGCGCAGCCTGGGCCATCGTGCTGGGGGCTGGGACATCCCTCCAGATCATGGGGGGCGCCTTCGTAATGGGAAGCCTGTCTCTTCTGCTGGTGCTGGCCCTGGTCCGGTGGGCCGGGATGGAGCGCACAGGCGCCTATATCCTGGCAGGGGTCATCGTCTCCTCGGCGGCGGACGCGGGCCTGATGGTGCTCAAGACCATCGCCGACCCGGAGGGAGAGCTGGCTGCCATCGAGTTCTGGACCATGGGAAGCCTGTCCGCCATGACTGGGGACAAGCTGCTGGGGGCCGCCCCTGCCATCCTGATCC
This sequence comes from Lawsonibacter sp., assembly GCA_050943915.1. Taxonomy (GTDB): domain Bacteria; phylum Bacillota; class Clostridia; order Oscillospirales; family Oscillospiraceae; genus Lawsonibacter. Next base: position 21,426 of record JBMNQB010000017.1, on the reverse strand, counting down.
CGCTGGCCCTGCTCCTGCTGTTCCGGCGGCAGGCCCTTACCCTCTCCCTCGGGGAGGAGGGGGCCCGTTCCCTGGGGCTGGAGCCCCGGCGGTGGCGGGCACTGCTGCTGGGACTGACCACCCTGATGGTGGCGGCGGTGGCCTCTGTGGCCGGAGTGATCGCCTTTCTGGGGCTGATCGCCCCCCACATCGCCTTTCTGCTGCTTGGGCGGCGGGGCGGCCCCTATCTGCCCCTGTGCGCCCTGGCGGGAGGAGATATTCTGCTGGCCGCCGACCTGCTGGCCCGGGGGTTCTCCCAGGGGGCGGAGCTCCCGCTGAGCATCTGGACCGTGCTGTTTGGGGCGCCGGTGCTCACCGCACTGCTTCTTCGGGGAAGGGAGGAGAGCCTATGAGCGCGCTGCTGGAGGTACATGGGCTCACTGCCGGCTACCGCCGGCCGGTGATCCGCGGTGTCTCCTTCGTCCTCCGGCCGGGGGAGATCACCGCCGTGCTGGGCCGTAACGGCTGCGGCAAGACCACCCTGCTCCGGAGCCTGACCGGGGGGGCACGGATCCTGTCCGGCACGGTGCGGGCAGGGGGGGAGGAATGTCTGGACTGGTCCGCCCGGAGGCGGGCCCGGACCATCGCCCTGCTGTCCCAGCACAGCCAGCTGCTCCCCGGCCTGCGGGCGGAGGAGGTCATCGCCATGGGCCGCACCCCCTGGCTGGGGCCGCTCTCCGGGCCCGGGCCGGCAGACCAGGCCATGGTCCGGGCAGCGGCGGAGCGCTTCGGCGTGACGGAGCTTCTGGGCCGGGACTGCGCCCAGCTCAGCGAGGGGCAGCGCCAGCTGGTCCACCTGGCCCGTCTGGCTGTCCAGAACACCCCCATCCTGCTGCTGGACGAGCCCAACAGCGCCCTGGACTTTGACAACACCGGTTTGCTGTTCCGCAGGGTGCGGGAGCTGGTGGAGACTGGGGAGCGGGCCGCCCTGATCGTCCTGCACGACCCGGCCCTGGCCCTGCGCTGGTGCGGCCGGCTGCTCCTGCTGGATGGAGGACAGCTGGTGGACGACGTTTCCACAGAGGGGATGGGGCCGGAGGCCCTTCAGGCTGTTCTGAGGAAGCTCTACCCCGCCATCCGGGTCCGCCGGGATGAGAGCGGCCGGTTCTACTGTCTTCCGGACTGACCGCAGCGGGCGCGCCCATTCAAAAGGGCGCGCCTTTGATTGTCAAGCGGACCGAACAATGCTATAATTCAAATCAGATCATGTTGGCTGTTGGGCCAACCAGACAGGAGGAGAGCAGCTTTGCTGACCATCGACCAGTATGTGAGGGCCGAAAGCCTGGAACAGGCCTATGAGCTGTGTCAAAAACGAAATAATGTGGTGCTGGGCGGGATGCTCTGGCTGAAGATGCAGGACCGGAAGGTGGGGACCGCCATCGACCTGTGCGGGCTGGGGCTGGACCGGATCACCGAGACGGAGCACGCCTTTGAGCTGGGGGCCATGGTCCCGCTGCGCGCCCTGGAGACCCACGAGGGGCTCAATGCCATGACCCAGGGGGCCTTCGCCCGCAGTGTGGAGCACATCGTGGGGGTGCAGTTCCGCAACTGCGCCACTGTGGGCGGCAGCGTCTTTGGCCGCTTTGGCTTCTCCGACGTGCTCACTTTGCTGCTGGCGCTGGACGCCCGGGTGGTGCTCCAGGGGGCGGGGGAACTGAGCCTGGAGGAGTTCTGCGCCCGTCCGCCCTTCCGGGACATCCTGGTCCGGGTCATCGTTCCCAAGGGAGCGGAGGGGACGGTCTATCTGTCCCAGCGGAACAGCGCCACAGACTTTCCCGTCCTCACCTGCGCCATCGCCCGCCGAGAGGGCGCGTTCCGCTTTGCCATCGGGGCCCGGCCGGGGCGGGCCAGGGTCTATCTGGATAAGAAGGGGCTGCTGGCCGGCGGGATCACCCGGGACAGCGCCCTGGCCATGGGGGAGGATCTGTCCCGCCGGGTCCCCATGGGGGACAACCTGCGTGCCGGGGCGGAGTACCGGACAAAGATCTGCCAGGCCCTGGTGCGCCGGGGCCTGCTGAAGCTGGAGGAGGCGCGCTGATATGGAGATCCATCTGAATTTAAACGGAAAGCCCCTGGACGCTGAGATCCAGGCCGACACCCTGCTGCTGGACTTCCTGCGGGACCACGGCTGTCTCAGCGTCAAGCGGGGGTGCGAGACCGCCAACTGCGGCCTGTGCACCGTCCTGCTGGACGGGACTCCTGTGCTGTCCTGCAGCCTGCTGGCCGCCCGGGCGGACGGCCGCTGCGTCCAGACCCTGGAGGGCCTTCAGGAGGAGGCGGGCGACTTTGTTGCCTTCATTGCCGACCAGGGAGCGGAGCAGTGCGGCTTCTGCAACCCCGGCTTTGTGATGAACACCGTCGCCCTGCTCCGGGAATATCCTGATCCCACCGACGACCAGATTCGGGCCTATCTGGCGGGCAACCTGTGCCGGTGCTCCGGCTATGAGGGGCAGCTCCGGGGCATCCGGGCCTATCTGGACCACAAAAAAGCAGAGGAGGCACAGTGATGGCACAGCAGGATTGGAGCACAGTGGGCAAGCCGGTGCGGAAAAAGGACGCAATGGCCCTCTTGTTGGGCAAGCCCGCCTATCTGGACGACCTGACCCCTAAGGACTGCCTGGTGGTCAAGGTGCTGCGCAGCCCCCACGCCCACGCCCTCATTGAGGAGATCGATACCGAAAACGCCGAGCAGATCCCTGGCGTCGCCGCCATCTTCACTTACAAGGACGTCCCCCAGAAGCGGTTCACCATGGCGGGACAGACCTATCCGGAGCCCTCCCCCTACGACCGGCTCATTCTGGACCGTCGGGTCCGCTTTGTGGGGGACGCGGTGGCCATCGTGGCCGGAGAAAACGAGGCGGCGGTGGACCGGGCGCTGAAGCGCATCCGGGTCCGGTATCAGGTCCTGGAGCCGGTGCTGGACTTCCACACCGCCAAGGACAACCTGATCCTGGTCCACCCGGAGGACAGCTGGCAGTCCCTGTGTCCTGTGGGGGCGGACAACCGCCGCAACCTGTGCGCCAGTGAGACCTGTCAGGACGGAGATGTGGACCGGGTCCTGGCCGGCTGTGACCAGGTGGTGGAGGGGGTCTACCACACCAAGGCCTGCCAGCAGGCCATGATGGAGACCTTCCGCACCTATACGGAGATGGACCCCTATGGCCGGCTCCATGTGGTCAGCTCCACCCAGATCGTCTTTCACGTCCGGCGGATCCTTGCCAACGCCCTGGACATCCCCAAATCCAAGGTCCATGTGGAAAAATTCCGCATCGGCGGAGGCTTTGGCGCCAAGCAGACCGTGGTGGCCGAGGTCTATCCCGCACTGGTCACCTGGAAGACCGGCCGCCCCGCCAAGATGATCTACACCCGGCACGAGTGCCAGACCGCCGGGACCCCCCGGCATGAGATGGAGATCCGGGTGCGACTGGGCGCCTCCAACGACGGCACCATCCGTGCCCTGGATGTATACACACTGTCCAACACCGGGGCCTACGGAGAGCACGGTCCCACCACGGTGGGTCTGTCGGGCCACAAATCCATCCCCCTGTACACCCACAGCCTGGAGGCCTTCCGCTTTGCCTATGATGTGGTATACACCAACCATCAGTCCGCCGGGGCCTACCGGGGTTACGGCGCCACCCAGGGCATTTTCGCCGTGGAGACGGCAGTGAATGAGCTGGCCGACCGCCTGGGCATGGACCCGGTGGCCCTCCGGGAGAAAAATATGGTCCGGGAGGGGCAGGTCATGCCCGCCTATTATAACGAGCGGGCAGACGCCTGCGCCCTGGACCGGTGCATGGCCCGATGCAAGGAACTCTTCCACTGGGACGAGAAGTTCCCTGTTCGGGATATGGGCAACGGAAAGGTGCGGGCCGCCGGTGTGGCCATGGCCATGCAGGGCTCCGGCATCTCCGGCGTGGATGTGGGCTCCGCCACCATCAAGCTCAGCGACGAGGGCTTCTTCAACCTCTCCATCGGCGCGGCCGACATGGGTACCGGCTGTGACACCATTTTGGCCCAGATGGCCGCCGAGTGCATGGAGTGCGGTCTGGACGATGTAGCTGTCTTTGGCGCGGACTCTGACGCCTCCCCCTACGACTCCGGCTCCTATGCCTCCAGCACCACCTACGTCACCGGGAAGGCGGTGGAGAAGGCCTGCGAGGAGCTGAAGGACCGCCTGTGCCAGGTGGGGGCGGAGCTGCTGAACTGCCCCCGGGAGGAGGTGGAGTACGCCCGGAAGGCGGTGCGCCGCCTGGACGGTTCCGCCCAGGTCTCCCTGGCCGACATCGCCACCAAGTCCATGTGCGGCAACGGCACCGCCGTTCAGGCCACCTGCTCCCACACCTCCCCCATCTCCCCGCCTCCCTTCATGGTGGGCATGGCCGAGGTGGAGGTGGACCGGGAGACCGGCTCCGTCCAGGTGCTGGACTACACCGCAGTGGTGGACTGCGGCACCCCCATCAATCCTAACCTGGCCCGGGTGCAGACCGAGGGCGGCATCGTCCAGGGCATCGGCATGGCTCTGTTCGAGGACGTGACCTACACCCCGGAGGGGCGCGTTCTGGAGGACTCCCTGATGCAGTACAAGCTCCCCACCCGGCTGGATATGGGGCATCTTCGGGTGGAGTTTGAATCCAGCTATGAACAGAGCGGCCCCTTTGGGGCCAAGTCCATCGGCGAGATCGTCATCAATACCCCGGCGCCCGCTTTGGCACAGGCCATCTTCCGGGCCACTGGGACGTGGCACCGGAATCTCCCCATCACTCCGGAGAAGGTCCTGCTGGGCCGGGATGAATAAGCACATCCTCTATCTGGCGGCGGGGAGCAGCAGCCGATTTGGAAGCAACAAGCTGCTGTGCCCGCTGGAGGGGAAGCCCCTCTTCCGCCACGGCCTGGACACCCTGGCCGCTCTGGTCCAGGGCCGGAAGGACTGCGATCTGACCGTTGTATCCCGCTACGCTCCCATCCTTGAGGCCGCCGCGGCGGCGGGGGCCCGGGCGGTGGATAGCCCGGACAGCGCCCGGGGCCTGTCCTTCACCATCCGGGCGGGGCTCTCCGCCCTGAGCCCCATTTCTCCGGAGGATTTTCTCCTGTTCGCGGCAGCCGACCAGCCCCGCCTGGGGAGCGGGACGGCGGCCCAGCTGCTGGACGCCGCCCGACCGGGGGTCCTCACAGCGGCGGCCTGCTGGGAGGGTCAGCCGGGCAACCCGGTCCTGTTCTCCGCCGCCCTGTTGCCGGAACTGGAGGCCCTCACCGGCGATCAGGGGGGACGGGTGGTGCTGCGCCGCCACTGGGACCGCTGTATCCTTCTCCTGGCAGAGGACCCTCTGGAGCTGGCTGATGCGGATACCCCGGAGGCGCTGCTGGCCCTCCGGCAGGAAGAACAGAGCACATGGAAATCATATTAAGCACGATAAAGACGCCCGGCCTGCCGCTTTCGCGGCAGGCCGGGCGTCTGTTTGGCGAAGATCAAGCCTGGGGCTCCGGTCAGCCGTCCAGATAGACGGTGCGGTCCCCTCCGGCCTGGGCCAGGCGGCGGTTGGCCTCATTGAGTGGGCCGAACTCCCGCAGACAGCAGAGCACCTGTCCGCACTCCTCCAGAACAGACAGGGCCCGGCGGAAGGTATCCGCCCCGATGGGGTGATAGGCCCGCTGGGTGATCACCTCTGCGGCCAGGGCGGAGGCCACCGGATGATCCACGTCATTCTCTGGGAGGATCCCGGCGGCGAAGGGCACTCCCTGCCGCTGGAGCCTGCGGTAAACCGGGATCCCGCTGCCGTTTCCTCCGATGACAAAGACCTGAGGCCTGCCCCGGACGGGCTCCAGCTCCGGACAGCCAAATTCCTCACAGTAGCTGCCCCGCTCCACGCCGTACAGCTGCTGGATATAGCCGCCGGAGAAGATCTCCTCCGGCGTTCCGCACCGGTCGATCCCCCCGCCCCGGACGCACAGGATCCGGTCAGAGATCCGCTGTGCCAGGTCCAGCTCGTGGAGGGAGAGGACGACGGCCACCCGGCGCTCCCGTACCAGCTCCTTCAAAATGGCCAGCAGCTCCAGCTTGCCGCGCAGGTCCAGGAAGGAGGTGGGCTCATCCAGGACCAGGACCGCCGGCTCCTGGCAGATGGCCCGGGCCAGAAGCACCCTCTGCCGCTGGCCATCGCTGATCTGGTCAAAGGGGGCGTCCCGCAGCTCCAGGGCGCGGACCCGCTCCAGGGCGGCCTGCACCGCCGTACGATCCCCGGGGCCGAGGATCCCCAGCCGCCCGGTGTAGGGATAGCGGCCGGCGGCGGCCACCTCCCAGCAGGTCATCCGCTCCGGCTGCGCCCGGCCGGTCATCATCACCGACAGGCTGCGGGCGATCTCCCGCTCGCTCAGATGGACCATGTCCCGGCCCAGCAGGCTGACTTGCCCGCCCAGCAGGCGCAGCTGTCCAATGAGGCTGTTCAAAATCGTGGATTTGCCCGCGCCATTTGGCCCGATGAGGGTCAGGATCTCCCCCGGATGCACCTGGAGACAGATCTCCCGGAGCAGGGGCCGCCCGTGGTGACCCACGACCAGATCACGGGCGGACAGCATGGCCTCACTCATAGGGTGGTTCCTCCTCTCATCCGCCGGGGCGGAGCCGCCGGCGCAGCATGATCCAGATCACGATGGGCGCACCCAGCACAGCGGTCACAGCGCTGATGCTCAGCTCGGTGGGGGCAAACATCGTCCGGGCCAGACCGTCGCAGAACAGGCAGAAGGCCGCCCCGCCCAGAAAACAGGCCGGGATCATCAGAATGGGGCGCGCGGTGCCAAACAGCCCCTTTGCAAGATGGGGCACCGCGATGCCTACAAAGGAGATGGGGCCTGCAAAGGCGGTCACACTGGCGGACAGCACGCTGGACAGCAGGATCAGCGCCGTCCGAAAGGCCCGGATGTTCACCCCCATGCTCCGGGCACAGCCCTCCCCCAGCTGGTAGGCCCCCATGGGCTTGGACAGCAGGAAGCTTCCCGCCAGCGCCGCCCCTATGACGGGCAGCAGCACCCGCAGATTGGCCCAGGACACCCCGGAAAAGCTGCCCATGGACCAGTTGTGCAGGTTGACGATGTTGGCGTCGCTGGCGAAGGTGACCACAAACTCGGTGACCGCGGAGCAGAGATACCCGATCATCACCCCGCTCACCACCAGCAGGGACATCTGGTGCAGCCACCTGGACAGGAGCAGCACAAAGCCCATGGACAGCATGGCTCCCGCGAAGGCGGCCAGGATCATTCCGCCGGAGCTCATCGCCGTTCCCCGGGAGAGCAGGAAAACCATGGCCAGGGAGACGGTCAGCTTGGCCCCGGAGGAGATCCCCAGCACAAAGGGGCTGGCGATGGGGTTGGCAAAGAAGGTCTGGAGGAGAAAGCCGGACACCGACAGGGCGCCCCCCAGCAGGGCGGCGGCCAGGGTCCGGGGCAGGCGGAGCTTCCAGATCACGGCGGCGTACTCCCCCTCCCGCCGGACCAGAATGCTCCACACCTCATCCGCCGTCAGGGGGATGCTGCCGGCGTTCAGGCTCCAGAGAAACAGACCGGCCAGCAGCAGGGCCAGCAGCAAAAAGGCCAGGCACCAGCGCCGGGCACGGGGCTCCTTCATGGGTCATCCCTCCTTCGTCAAGCGGTACAGATAGGTCAGCGATCCCGGCCCCGGATCCTCCTGGGTCAGGACGGTGTGGATGTCCAGCAGCAGATCCCCCAGGCCCATGGAGGACTGGAACAGGTCCTGCCCGGTGCACCAGACGTTCCCCTCCTGCACCGCCCGGAACTCGGCCAGCACCTCATTTTTCTCCAGCAGCTCGTCCAGGGTGCGCAGGCCGCCGTCCACGGCGCTGTTATAGATCAGAAGGTCCGCATCCTTCGCCCCGGCGTAAAACGCCTCCATCTGGAGGTTCATGGTGGACAGGGCATTCTCCTCCCCGCCCAGGTCCTGGAACACATACTCCCCGCCGGCCATCCCGATCAGCTTGGAGATATAGTCCCCCGGCTTGCGTACGTTGACCCCTCCGTTGGAGGTGATGTAGAAGAAGGCCACGGTCTTTCCGGTCCCCTCCTGGTCCAGGACGGGAGCCAGGCGGTCCAGGGTCTGCTGGAAGCGCTCCTGGGCCTGCTCCTCCTTTCCCAGGAGGACCCCGTACAGCTTCAGCCACTCCATGCGCCCCAGGGGGTGGCCCTCATAGCTGGAGCGCTCCACCAGCACCGGGACGCCCAGCTCCTCCAGCTGCTCCTTTACCTCCGGGGTGTGGTAGATCATGGTGGACTCCACCGCCAGGTCGCACCCCTCGGCATAGATCCGCTCATAGTCCGGGGCGCTGTACTTCCCGGCATACAGGATCTCGCCCGCCTCCATGGCCGCCCGGGCCTCCTCCACATACCAGCCCTGGGCCTCCGTTCCGGACAGCCGGATGGCGTCCAGGCCGTCCAGCTCCCGGAACAGATCCATCGCCGAGGTGGCGGCCAGATAGATCCGGTCCAGAGGCTGCCGGAGGACCGTGACACCCTCGTCCAGTCCGGAGGGTACATCCGTCTCCGGCGGGACCACCAGATAGGTCCCACCCTCCCGGATCTCCACCAGCGCATACCCGCCCTGATAGTAGTCCACGGAGAACTGCTGGGCGTATTGCAGCTCCAGGCTGCGGTCCAGCTCCAGATCTTCCCAGCGGGGCCCCACGCCGCCGGCGGAACGCTCTCCCGCCGGGCCGCAGGCCGTCAGCAGCTGGGCCGCCAGAGCCGCCGGGAGGAGGGCCGCCCCCAGCCGCCGGAGGGGGCTCAACCCTCCGCCTCCTTCAGGGAGTTTGAAGCAAACCTCAGGGTGTAGTCGATCTCATGGGGGGTGCTCATGGCGGTGGTATTTGCCTGGACCGGCAGCGCCCGGTCGAAGCAGGCCACCGGGATCACGAAGCGGGAGCGGCCCTCCGCCAGCTCCGCGTCATACTGCACCCCGTCCACCTTCATGTAGTCATAGTTCCCGCTGCTCCACAGCAGCTCCGCCTCCGCCTGGCCGTCCCGGACGGTCAGCTTGGCCGGAGAATCCACCCCAGCCCGGCCGGAGCCCCCCTCCAGGGCCACATCCACCCAGTAGCTGCCGTCCGCCAGGCCCAGGCTGTCCGGGGTGGCCGCGGCGTCTGCCTTCCACGCCTCCAAAGGAAGGGAGTCCGCCCGGAACAGCAGGATCCGGTCGTACCACTTCTCCTTTTTCTTGCTGAAGGCCGCGCAGGGAAGCCCCTGGTCCAGCGCCTCCACCGGCACCGTAAAGGTGTGGCTTCCGTCCGCCTGTTCCGCATAGGGAATCCAGTCCTCCTCCGCCGCCGCGGCAGCCTCCCCGCCGGTCCCGGGAAAGACCCGGAGGTAGCCGGTGCCGCCCATGGTCATCTCCGCAGTCATCTCCCCGTCCAGAACAGTCAGCTCACAGCGGACCACCCGGAACATGGAGGAGCTGGAGTCCACGGCAACGGGATAAGTCCCATTCTCCAGGCTGTCCCCGGAGACGGGGACCATCCCCTCCTCCACCACATCGGTCACGCCGGCCATCTCACTGCCGGAGGCCACCTGACTGCTCTCCGCCGGAGCGGAGGGACTCTGGCCGCACCCCGCAGTGAGCAGCAGCCAGGCGCTCAGCAGCAGAGCCATCCTCTTTTTTCTCATTTCAGACATCCTTTCCTTCCTCTTACTGAATGGGCGGGACCATTCCGGAGCGCCGCCCCGGTCCGGTCCCGCCCGCGTCTTTCCCTCAGGTCTCCAAGGTGTCCATGGCCGCCTGGACGTGGGCCGCGAAAAGCTGCTGGATGGCCTCCAGCTCCCCCAGTCCCTTCAGAACACACTCCACCTCATAGCCGGCATCCTGGAAGGCCCGCTTCCAGGAGCCCTCCTCGTCCCCCGCCATGTCGTTGTTGGCGTGGTCTCCGGCCACGATCATCAGCGGCTGAAGCACCACTCTGTGCGCCCCGCTGTCCTTCACCCCGGCCAGCACATCCTCCAGCGTGGGCTCCGCCTCCACGGTCCCCACATAATAGCGGTCGTGCCCGGCCGCCTCCAGCACCTGCTGCATCTCTCCGTAAATGCGGTTGGACTCCGCCTCGGTCCCGTGGCCCATGAAGCAGATGGCGGTGTCGCCGTCATCGTACTGGGCGGTCGCCTGGGTGATGGCGTCGGCTACCGCCTGGAAGTCCCCGCCGCTGGTCAGCAGGGGCGCGCCTACCGCGATATGCTCAAAGGCGTCGGCGTATTGGGCCAGCTCGTCCACCAGGTCCGTATACTCCAGGCCGTCCATCAGGTGGGTGGGCTGGACCACCAACGTCTTGACGCCGTTGTCCACCGCCCGGTCCAGAGCCGCCTTGACATTGTCGATCTCCACCCCGTCCCGGTCCCGCACCCGGTCAATGATGATCTGGCTGGTGAAGGCCCGGCGGACCGACCACTCCGGAAATGCCTCCGCCAGAGCGGCCTCAATGGCGCCGATGGTCAGGCGGCGGCTGTCGTTATAGCTGGTCCCGAAGCTGACCACCAGCAGCTCCTTCTCCCCGATCTGGTCCTGATTGCGGGGATCGTCCAGGCTGGCGTCTCCAGTGTCCGTCTCCTCTGTGTCCTGAGAGAGGTCCGGGGCCGCACTGCTTTGGGCGCCGGAGCCAGAACCGCTCCCGGATAGAGCTTCGGAGCCGCAGGCGGCCAGCGGCGTCATCAGCAGCGCCGCAGAAAGCAGCAGGGACAGCAGTTTCTTGAATTTCATGGTTCTTCCTCCTTTTTGCTCGGCATGGTCAAACGGAAACTTTTGTATGTAAAACACCTGTTTTCAGCAAAAGGGCAGGAAAAACATGATCCTTTTCCCCTAAAAAGGGCAAAAGGATCACAGAAGCAGATGGCCGCATCAGTACAATCAATTCCTCGTGATCTGGAAGTATCTTCCCGTACCCACAGACGGCAGGTCTCCTGGCTTGCAGATCTTTGCATATCGCCGCCTTCCCAATTTTCATCAGTGGCCGCACATTGCGCTGGCGATATACTCCCTGCTTACAGTGACGAGATCGCACAGGTTTTGCACCTGTTTCCCTTTTAACCTCCGCCCGCCGGATCCTGTCTCCAGCTCCCGGGGCGGCGGCACCGGCTGTTTGCCTGATTCAGTTGTGCTTATAGTGTAACCTGATTGATCACGCTGTGTCAATCATTTCATCGTTTTCCGTCCGGTTTGGCCGCACAAGTCGGCTGAATTAAATTACCGGATCGTTCCCGATCTTCGCCGGCAGGCGGCCCCGCCGCGGGACGAAACTGACAAAAAACGGAGCCTCCGCCTGCCGCGCGGAAGCTCCGGTCCCATATTCACATCAAATTGGCTCAATACCGCCGGACCACAGCAACCACCCTGCCCACGATCTGGGCGTGTGTGCCGTCGATGGGATCATAGGCCGGATTTTCCGGCATCAGCCAGGTATGTCCGTCCCTGCGGCGCAGGGTTTTCACAGTGGCCTCGTCCTCAAACAGAGCCACCACGATCTCCCCACTGTGGGCCTCCTGCTGGCGGTGGACCACCACCAGGTCGCCGGGGAGGATCCCGGCCCCCAGCATGGATTCCCCCCGGACCTTCAGGGCGAAGTGCTCGCCGCTGAGCCCCTGGGTGTCAAACATGAGGTAGTCCTCGATGCACTCCTCAGCCAGAATGGGGGAGCCGGCGGCGACGTTGCCTACCACCGGGATACGGTCCGCGCGGGCGTTGGATTCCTCTGCCACCGCCCGATGGCAGGCGGCAGGGAGGGTGATGGCCCGGGTTTTCCCCTCGGCTTTGATGATCATGCCGGCCTCCTCCAGTCCCTTCAGGTGGAAATGGACGGTAGAGGGGGACTTCAGCCCCATGGCCGCGCCGATCTCCCGCACTGAGGGGGGATAACCGTGCTCCGCGGTGAAGCTCTGGATGAAATCATAGATCTTTTGCTGCTTTGGGGTGAGGGTTCCCATGGTCAAGCTCCTTCCCGCAGGCCCGCCGTAGCGGCACATAAGGTCAATTCGTTCCTTGTTCCTGGCGGTATTATAGCATATCTTTCCCAGAAAGTCAAACGAATGTTCCAAAATGCGGTGACTTTTGGCACATTACGAATCGTTTGCGAATCTTCGCCCTCCTTCTCTTGACATTTTCCGGAATCGTGCTAGAATGTAAACGCGTTAATCATTAACGGGTTAACTATATGACAGTGTGAACCGAGAGGAGGAACAATGGCAAATTTTGATTTTGATCTGGGCCTCCTGGAGCATCAGCTCCACCTGGCCCGCCAAAACGCCATCCAGACCGAACTGGCCGCGGCCGGGCTGCAGGAGGTGGGACACCCTATGCTCATGTGCATCCTGCGCACTGCGGATACCAGAGGGACGGATGGACAGACTCAGAGGGAGCTGGCGCAGCTGCTCCATGTCTCCCCCGCCGCAGTGGCAACCTCACTGAAATCCCTGGAGAAAAAGGGGTACATCCGCCGGGAGCCGGAACCCGGAGACGCCAGGCGCAACCGGGTCACGCTGACCGATCAGGGCCAGCGGGCGGTGGACGACTGCTTCGCCTGTCTCCAGAGGGTGACCCGCCGGGCGTTCGCCGGCCTGTCCACGGAGGAACAGGCCACTCTGAGGGGCTTTTATCTGCGGATGCTGGACAATCTGCGCGGGAACAATCCCCCCCACCCCACAGCAAAGGAGGAACCTTAATTTGCTTTCCCTGTTTATCACCCATCTTCAGGGCTATAAGAGGCAGGCGGTGCGCTCTCCTGTCTTTATCACACTGGAGGTCATCTGTGAGCTGATCCTGCCGCTGATCATGGCGGAGATCGTAGACGTGGCCATCCCCGCCGGGGACACGGCCTATATCTTTCAGCTGGGGGCTGTCATGCTGGCCCTCTCCCTGCTGTCCATGGCCTTCGGCGTGCTCTCCGCCAAATACGCCACCTTTGCCAGCCAGGGCTTCGGCGCCAACCTGCGCCAGTGCCTCTTTGATAAGGTCCAGGAGTTCTCCTTCGCGGACATTGACCGCTTCTCCTCGGCCTCCCTCATTACCCGCATGACCAACGACGTCAACGCCATGACCATGATGCTGAATATGGGGCTGCGGATGCTGGTGCGTGCCCCGGTGATGCTTGTTGCCGCCCTGGGGATCAGCATTTCCATCAATCCCAGGCTGGCCGTGGTGCTGCTGGTGGTCATCCCGCTGATGATGCTGGCCATCGGCATTTTAATGAAGATCTGCACCAGGCTCTTTGAGGTGATGCAGACCAAGATCGACGGTCTGAACAACACCCTTCAGGAGAACCTGGTGGCCATCCGGGTGGTCAAGGCATTTGTCCGGGAGGACCATGAGCGGAAAAAATTCCAGCGTTCCAATGATGAACTGATGATGGCCGGACTGAATGTAGGGATGAAGATCATTGCCATCATGCCCATTATGATGCTGGCCATGAACGGGGCCACCGTGGCTGTGCTGTACCTGGGCGGAAAGATGGTCATGGCCGAGGGCTTCCTGCTGGGAGACCTCCAGGCGTTCATCAACTATATTTTCCAGATCCTGATGAGCGTAATGATGGTTGCCATGGCGCTGCTTCAGCTCACCCGTGCCCAGGCCTGCGCCCACCGGATCAACGAGGTCCTCTCCGCAGAGCCCTCGGTGGAAAGCAAGCCTCAGGCGCAGCTTCCCTCCCGGGACGAGCTCCCGGTGCCCAGAGGCCGGGTGGAGTTCCGGGATGTCTCCTTCAAATACGCCCGCGCCGGGACAGGGGACGACGTGCTCTCCCAGATCAGCTTCACCGTGGAGCCCGGTCAGTTTGTAGCCATCGTGGGCGGCACGGGGACAGGAAAGTCCTCCCTGGTGAATCTGATCCCCAGGTTCTATGACGTCACCGGAGGCGCGGTGCTGCTGGACGGGCTGGATGTGCGGGACTACCCCCTGGAGCAGCTCCGGGACCGTATTGGCATGGTGCTGCAAAACAATGTGCTCTTTACCGGGACCATCCGGGAAAACCTCCTCTGGGGCCGTCCGGACGCCACGGAGGAGGAGATGATCCAGGCGGCAAAGGACGCCCAGGCCTACGATTTTATCATGGGCCTGCCCGACGGCTTCGACACCGTCCTGACCCAGGGGGGCACCAACGTCTCCGGTGGACAAAAGCAGCGGCTGTGCATTGCACGGGCGATGCTGAGAAAGCCGGCGGTGCTCATTCTGGATGATTCCACCTCCGCCGTGGACAGCGCCACTGAGGCCGCGATCCGCCAGTCCTTTGCTGCCAATCTGAAGGATACCACTGTGATCATCATTGCCCAGCGCATCTCGTCGGTGCAGTACGCCGATGAGATCCTGATCCTGGATGACGGCCGCATCGCCGGCCGCGGCACCCATGAGCAGCTGCTTGCCGGAAACGCGATCTATCAGGAGATCTATCGATCTCAGCAGGAAGGAGTGGATGGCTGATGCCGGGACCCCACCACGCCCCAAGAGGGGGCTATGTCAAACCGAAAAATATGGGCCGGACGATCCGCCGCCTGGTGGGATACCTCACCAGGAGCAAGCTTCCGCTGCTGATGGTCCTCCTGTTCCTAGTGCTGTCTGTGGGCACCAATTTGGGCGGGTCTTATATGATGCGCTCCATCATCAACAATTTCATCTGGTCCGGCTGCACCGACTTTGCCGGATTGGGCCGGGCCGTGCTGGTCCTGGTGGTGGTCTACGCCGCAGGGTGCGCCGCCGCCTATGGGCAGTCTGCCGTGATGGTCCGTCTGGCCCAGCGCGGGGTCAACCGCCTGCGGAAGGATCTGTTCGATCAGCTCCAGGCCCTGCCGCTGAGCTACTTTGACCAGCACCCCCACGGAGAGCTGATGAGCCGGTTCACCAACGACGCAGACAATGTGCAGATGGCTCTGGAGCAGAGTGTGGTTTCCCTGTGTTCCAGCGTGCTGATGTTTGCCGGACTGGTGAGCATGATGCTCTTCATCAACTGGAAGCTCTTTCTGGTCACCGCCCTTTTGCTGGCCGTCACCATCGTTCTGTTCAAGACCCTAGGCGGGCGCAGCCGAAAATTCTACCGTGCCCAGCAGGGCGCTTTGGGCGACATGAACGGTGAGATCCAGGAGATCATCGAGGGTTTGAAAGTGGTCAAGGCCTTTACCCACGAGGAGCAGGCCAAGGCGGACTTCCGCGCGCTGAACACCGCTTACCGGGACGCTGCCCAGAAGGCAAATTTCTACTCCATTATGATCATGCCCGTCTCCGGCAACCTGATGAACATCAGCTATGCCCTGACCGCGGCCTTTGGTGGGCTGCTGTCTGTGCTCCAGGGCTTTGACCTGGGCGGCCTGGTGGTCTATCTGAACTACTCCAAGCAGGTGGGACAGCCCCTGAACCAGATCTCCCAGCAGATGACCACCCTGCTCTCTGCCCTGGCCGGAGCCGAGCGTATTTTTGACGTCATGGATACTCCGCCCGAGGCAGACCAGGGACAGGTCACCCTGGTGGAGGCGGAGAAGGATGCCAACGGAACGCTGATTCCATTCTCCGGAACAGGGCACTCCCACACCTGGGCCTGGAAAACGCCCCGGTCCAGCGGCATGGCTCTGGTCCCCGTCCTGGCCGAAGGGGAGCGCCTCACCGAGCTGGGTCAGGCCGTCCGGGAGAGGCACGGGCTAAAGCTGCTCCCCCCAGGAGTGGATTCCAACGAGGGCATCTGGGTCAAGGTGGCTCCCGATGGAACGCTGACCCAGGTGGAGGACCTGTCCTCCCTGGCCGGACACGGCTGGGCCTGGAAGTATCCGGACCACACGGGCGCGCCCTCCCTCCATCTCATCCGGGGCACGGTGCGCAATGTGCCCGGGGAGGAATATTACCTCACGGAGCTGCGGGGCGCGGTGCGCTTCAACCATGTGGATTTCTCCTATGTGCCAGGAAAGCGCATTCTGAAGGATGTATCCGTCTATGCCAATCCGGGACAGAAGATCGCCTTTGTAGGCTCCACCGGGGCAGGTAAGACCACCATCACCAACCTGATCAACCGTTTTTATGAGATCGAGGGTGGGCTGATCACCTATGACGGCATCGACGTCAAGGCGATCCGGAAGGATGATCTGCGCCGCTCTCTGGGGGCGGTACTCCAGGATACCCATCTGTTTACCGGTACCATTCTGGACAACATCCGTTATGGCCGGCTGGACGCCACAGATGAGGAGTGCATCGCGGCCGCCAAGAGCGCCAACGCCCACTCCTTCATCCGCCGCCTGCCTCACGGATACCAGACAATGGTCTCCGGCGACGGCGGCAACCTGAGCCAGGGGCAGCGGCAGCTGCTGGCCATCGCCCGGGCTGCGGTGGCCGATCCCCCGGTGATGATCCTGGATGAGGCCACCTCCTCCATCGATACCCGCACAGAGGCGCTGATCCAGAAGGGAATGGACACCCTGATGGAGGGCAGGACTGTCTTTGTCATTGCCCACCGCCTTTCCACCGTCCGCAACTCCAACTGCATCGTGGTCATTGAGCATGGACAGATCGAGGAGAAGGGGAACCACGATCAGCTGCTGGAGAAAAAAGGACGCTACTACCGTCTGTATACCGGACAGTTCCAGCTCTCTTAAAATCTTATTTCCAGTCTGGTAGACCGCCGCGGTCTACCAGATGTCTACCAGGCGCGACCCCCGGAAGCCTTGCGGCACAAGGCTTCCGGGGGTTTTTCTTTTGCCCGTTTTTGGGGCCGGTCTACCAGCGGTCTACCAGGGTGATTTTTTGGCCGGAAAAGCGGCGGTTTTTGCGGTTTTTCTCCTGATTTTCGCACGTTTTCGGAGGTGCAAGGGGCGTTATGCTCCCACAGAATGGGTGATTTACCTATTTATTGGCATTTTATACCTAATATTTGGGAAATGAAGCCTAATTTCTGGGAGAGGATAACAAGCCCCGCAGCTTGAAAAAATCAAGGAGGAATTCCAATGAGAAACCTGAAGCGTGCTCTCAGCCTGGGCCTCACCGCCACCATGATCTCCGGTCTGATGGTGATGGGCAGCAGCGCCGCGAGCTACAAGGATGTCTCTTCTGAGAACAATCAGGAAGCCATCGAAGTGCTCAAGGAAGTCGGCATCATGGTCGGCGACGAGAAGGGCAACTTCAATCCTGAGCAGAAGGTCACCCGTAACGAGATGGCGGTTGTGATGTCCAACCTGATGGCTTACAACGTCAAGACCTATGCCAACACCAGCCCCTTCACCGACGTGCCCGACTGGGCCGAGCCCTATGTGGCCGCCTGCTACACCAACGGCATCACCAGCGGCTATGACAAGGTGACCTACGGCGGCAGCGACAATGTCACCACCGGCCAGGCCGCTCTGATGGTCATGAAGGCTCTGGGCTACTTCCAGTATCAGTCCGATTTCGGCGCTGACTGGCAGCTGTCCACCGTCGCCCAGGGCAACAAGATCGACCTGTTCGACGATGTTGACTCCGGCGTCAAGGAGGCCATGACCCGCAACGACGTGGCTCAGCTGGTGCTGAACGCCCTGGAGGCTGGCACCGTTGAGGCCGAGAAGAACGGCCAGGACATCACCGCCGGCGACATCACCATCACCAGCGGCGTCACCTACAAGTACGTCACCAGCGGCAAGGATTACGCCAAGGCCATCAACGACAACCAGTCCACCTCTGCCAACAGCATCAACGGCGTCACTGCCCCCATCGTGGAGCTGGGCGAGAAGCTGTATCAGGGTGACCTGACCAAGGCCAGCGAGAAAGACGATTTCGGCCGTCCCGCCACCAAGTGGGAGTACCAGGCCAAGGAGATCGGCACCTTCGCCGACAAGGCCGACTATGTGTTCACCGACAGCGTCACCAGCAAGGAGCTGTACGACGTGGTGGGCAAGACTGCCACCGGCGCGAAGTACGACTGGTACGTCGCGGTGGACGGTGACTACGTCGATTACGACGGCGCTGACCTGTACGCCAACCGCACCGACAACGACGCTGACTTCTACAACAAGGCCACCGAGGAAGATGACCTGACCGGCAACGGCGTCATCACCGAGGTCTATGTGGACGGCACCGCTAACGAGGAGAGCGTCCACATCGCCGTCATCAACCAGTACGCCGCTGAGGTGCTGAAGGTTGACGAGGACGACGCCACCATCACCCTGTCCGATCTGGACAACGGCCCCGCCAAGACCAGCGATACCTTCGATACCGCTGACTTCGCCGAGGATGACATCGTTGTCTACACCTATGCCGAGGGCGAGATCCAGTCCGTCTACGCCGCTGAGAAGCTGGAGGGCGAGGTCACCCGCGTCCGCTCCAAGACCTCTAACGGCGTCACCGGCAACGGCGACAACTTCGTCGTGGACGGCACCACCTATAAGTACAACAAGACCGTCTCCGGCGCTGAGCGCCTGACCTCCGACGCCGTGTCCAACGACGTGGTGGCCTACCTGGACGCCCAGGGCTATGTGGTCTACATCGACGAGTCCGCTGTCTCCTATGACTATGCCTACGTTCTGACCATGGGCACCGACGGCGACAAGTTCGACAACAGCGATGAGAACAGCAAGAGCGAGACCGTTTACGCCCGCCTGATCCTCACCGACGGCACCATTGTCAAGGTGGAGACCGACATCAAGGTCAGCGACGCCAAGGGACAGAATGTCGATGGAAGCGAGGATGGTGTTGTTGACATCAAGGACGCCATCGCTGTGTACAACAACCAGCTGGTCTCCTACTCTGTGGACAAGGACGACGTTTACACCCTGACCGTGAAGGGTGTGGCTGCCGCTTCTACCACGAGAAACGCCACTCAGTCCAACGGCAACTATGTCGGCAATGATCTGGTCGAGAACGGCAAGGCCGGCATGACCCTGAACGGAACTTCCTATTCCGCCAACAGCAACACCATGTTCATCGTGGTGGACTCCGCCGACAAGTATGACGATTACGACGTGACCGTCTACACCGGCATCAAGAACGTCCCCGACATCGCCGCTAACGTGAACGCCCAGGGAGCTACCACTATGACCGCCGTTGCTCTGGACAACAAGGGCGCTGTGGCCAAGGTGGTCTACATCGAGGACGGCGACATCTCCGGCACCGATCAGACCATCTTCGCCATCGCTAACAGCGGCGCCAAGATCCAGAAGGACAAGGACAACGGCGAGTACTATGAGATCACCGCTGTCGTCAACGGCGAGATCAAGACCCTGAACGTCAAGGCCAACAACAACTCCGCTGTCCAGGCCCTGGTCAAGGGCATTGACAACAATGCCGCTGACATCAGCAACACGAAGTCCGTGGTTGCTCTGAAGAGCTACACTGAGAACGCCGACGGCTTCGTCACCAGCGCCAAGGTCTATGCGAAAATGGACAATGACGGCGACGGCGTGCTGTTCAACACCAACGATCTGTTTGTCACCGGCACCAAGAAGGCCGAGAACGGCACCGTGGGCCTGGGCGGCACCTACTACGCTTACAGCGACGACGTGGTCGTGGCCCGCTGGAACCTGGACGACCAGGACGTGGAGCTGAGCCGCATCAACTCCGTGAAGAACGACACCAACGACGTGGCCATCGCCATCATGGACGGCCGCACCGTCATCGGCCTGTTCATCATCGAGGTCAAGGGCGGCGAGGCTGACGTCAAGGAGTATAATGTCACCTTCACCGGCAAGGACGGTATGGCTTGGATCCGCGATCTGAGCGGCAATGATCTCCTGGCCAACGGCAACACTATCAAGGTTTCTGAGGGTTCCGACCTGAAGTTTAAGGTGGACTGCGTGAATAATAATGTTGTTGACACCGTGAAGGTGGGCAACACTGTTCTGACCCCTGATGCCAACGGCGTGTACACTGTGTCCAACGTGAAGGCCGACACCACCATCGCCCTGACCTTCAAGACCGGCACCGAGGTGACCTTCACCGTCACCAGCGCCCGTGTGACCATTGACGGCAAGTCCGTCAAGAACGATGAGAAGATGACCTTCGCTCAGGGCGACGTGATCACCCTGGAGGCCACTCCCGCCAATGGAAAGACCCTGACTGTGACCTATGGTTCTACTGCTCAGGACGGCTATGGCGAGAACCCCACCGTTTATGAGATTACCATTACCACTGAGACCGCTCTGAAGGTTGAGGCGAAGGGTGCTTGATGTGCCGTAATTGCTGAATATCAGCACAAAATGATCTCGAAGCACCCTGGGACAACAATGTCCCAGGGTGCTCTTTTCCTGTTTATCCCAGAACAAAATAGGTGTACACGTGGCTAAATCGATTTCCCGTCCAGGTGATCTGGCTGAGGATCCCGGCGCGGGCGGAGCAGCCGCAGACTCTGGACAGGGCCCCCTCTGCGTCTTTCGCTTCTGATGCGGTCCAGCCGCGATAGCTCAGCCGATTACAAGATAGATGTAGAGGACCCCTTTCTCATTCATCTGGACCGACGCGCTTTCGCCATGCCAGCTGACCCGCTTCCCTACCCAAGTAAGACGGTTTGCGGTACCCGACAGTATGTCGTGGGCGTTGTAGCAGTCGGCCGCCGCCGCTCCGCGGATCAGCGTCAAGCATTTGGTCCGGCCGCCGGGGTCAGTCTGCTGGCGCACCAGGACCAGCTGAGGCTCCCGCCCCAGCGCCTGGGTAAGATCCAGTGTACAGGGATTGCTGTCTCCGTATGTACCCGTCCCGGTGTAAGTCCCCACCGCGATCTTGGGCACCGCCGCCCGGACGGCCTCCAGTGCCGCCGTGGTGGCCTTTTTTGCCACCTCCGCGGCCAGAGCGTCTAGGGCCGACTGATCGGCTTTTTCCCCCTGCGCGGCGGCCAGGCCGTCCGAAAGATCGTTCAACGCCGCGTCGATTTTGGCGTTGTCCTCGTTGAAATCGGTGCGTTTTACCTGGTCGTCTGCCTGCCACTGACATAATTCAAAATTTGTTGTGTGATTGCTAGCCATAAAAAAACACCTCCACCCATGCTGGGCAGAGGTCAAAAGTGGTACACTATTATACATTTTATGGTAATTAAGCCCCGCCATGCCCTTTTTCTGAAAAGGTCGGCGGGGCGTCGTGCTTTCTGTGCCATTCCGGACTCCCCCCGGGAACGCCGCAGGGGCGGCCCCATGTGGCCGCCCGTCAATTTTCGGAATGGTTTTGTTCCATGCGGAGGGTTTCGCCCTGCGGGGCGAGTTCCTTTTTCCGCGGCGAAAAAGGAACCAAAACGCCGCCGGGGGTGTCCCGCGGTCGCCTCACGGCTCCAGCGGGGCCACCCCCGAACCCCCGTTTACGGGGGATACCCCTACGCCCTTCCGCAAAATTTCCGGCGCACAAAATACGGTTCCAGGTGTTGATTCCTTCCGGGCCACTGGGCCCTGGTCGGCACAAAATTTTGGCCTGCACCATTTCACCGC
>JBMNQB010000016.1:0-58902 GCA_050943915.1 Lawsonibacter sp. | reverse complement strand
AGGCCCAGCTCGCGGTCAGGGAGAGGGCTTATAACAATTTCCCCATCCGCCCCCTCGCATGGCGCTCCCCAAAACAGGTCTTATTTGCTTTTCACAATGTGTAACACATCATTGACAAACCTACAGGGAGAGAGGGGGACAGTCGGAAAAGAGTCGAAAGAGAGAAGAAGGGCTTGACGAATACAGTGAAATTTTATACAATAAGCAGGCTATGTCTTTGAGAGAGAGCCAGACGGCCGGCCTCTGAGGACAGGACGGCGGCGGCCGTCCAGGAGAGCGACCGCGCCGGACCGGCGCGGAGAAAGCAAGAAAAGAAGAGAAGGGAACGAAAATCGTGGAAAACAAGAAATTCCAACCTTATGTTCCTGCCGACAAGGTCATGCCGGAGTTTACAGCAGTATCCATTCTGCTGGGCGCCCTGCTGGCCGTTATCTTCGGCGGAGCAAACGCGTATCTGGGACTGCGTGTCGGCATGACCGTGTCGGCCTCCATTCCCGCGGCAGTGATTTCCATGGGCGTCATCCGCAAGGTCCTGCGGCGTGACTCCATTCTGGAGAACAACATGGTCCAGACCATCGGCTCCGCCGGTGAGTCCGTGGCCGCGGGCGCCATCTTTACCCTGCCCGCCCTGTTCATGTGGGCCAAGGAGGGGCTGTGCGACACGCCCTCCATGGTCACCATCGGCCTGATCGCCCTGTGCGGCGGCCTGCTGGGCGTTCTGATGATGATCCCCCTGCGCAGCGCGCTGATCGTCAAGGAGCACGGTGTGCTGGGCTATCCCGAGGGCCAGGCCTGTGCCGAGGTCCTCATCGCCGGCGAGGAGGGCGGCGCCAAGGCGTCCACCGTGTTCTCCGGCCTGGGCATCGCCGCTTTTTATAAGTTTGTGGCGGACGGCCTGAAGATCTTCCCCAGCGAGATCACCTATGACATCCCCGCCTACCGCGGCTCCGGCGTGGGCATTGACGTGCTGCCCGCCCTGGCCGGCGTGGGCTACATCTGCGGGCCCAAGGTGTCCTCCTACCTGTTTGCCGGCGGCATCCTGGGCTGGCTGGTCATCATGCCCCTGATGGTCCTGTTTGGCGGCGACACCATCATGTTCCCCGTCACCGACATGACCATCAGCCAGCTGGTGGATGCAAAGGGCGTCTCCGCCCTGTGGGGCAACTATCTGCGCTACATCGGCGCCGGAGCCGTGGCCTGCGGCGGCGTGCTCAGCCTGGTGAAGTCCCTGCCCCTCATCGTCCGCACCTTTAAAGAGGCCATGGGCGACTACGGCAAGGGCCGGGAGGCCGGCACCCTGCGCACGGAGCAGGATCTGCCCATGAAGCTCGTTCTGCTGGGCGTGCTGCTCATCGCGGTGGTCATGTGGCTGCTGCCCGCCATCCCCCTGAACTTCTTCACGGCCCTGATCGTGATCGTGTTCGGCTTCTTCTTTGCCACCGTCTCCTCCCGGATGGTGGGCCTGATCGGTTCCTCCAATAACCCGGTGTCCGGCATGGCCATCGCCACCCTGCTGATCTCCACCATGCTGCTGAAGGCCACCGGCAACGACGGGATCCAGGGCATGATCGCCGCCATCGTCATCGGCGGCATCATCTGCGTCATTGCCGCCATCGCCGGCGACACCTCCCAGGACCTGAAGACCGGCTTCCTGGTGGGCGCCACCCCCAGAAAGCAGCAGATGGGCGAGATGGTCGGTGTTGTGGTGTCCGCCGTGGTCATCGGCGCCATCCTGTACCTGCTGAGCATGGCCTGGGGCGGCTATGGCTCCGATGATCTGCCCGCTCCCCAGGCGATGCTGATGAAGATGATCGTGGAGGGCGTCATGGGCGGCAACCTGCCCTGGAACCTGGTGTTCACCGGCGTGTTCATCGCCATCGTGGTGGAGATCCTGGGCATCCCCGTGCTCCCCTTCGCCATCGGCCTGTATCTGCCCATCTACCTGTCCGTGCCCATGATGCTGGGCGGCGCGCTGCGCTGGTATCTGGAGAAGCGCGCATACGGATCTGAGAAGGAGAAGAACGACTCTGTGCAGTCCGGTGTGCTCTATTCCTCCGGCCTCATCGCCGGCGAGGGCATTGTGGGCATCCTGCTGGCCGTTCTGGCCATCATCCCCGCCGGCCTGGACGCTGCCGGCAAGGAGCTGTACTTCAGCGATAAGATCAACCTCAGCGGTGTGTTCAGCATCGGCAATATCGGCGGCCTGGTGTGCTTTGCCGGGATCCTGCTGACCATCTACCTCTTTGCGACCAAGGACAGCAAGAAGAAGTCCAACTAAGCGTTGCGTTTCCATTTACCGGGCTGTATACTTTTCGTATGCAGCCCGGTTTGGGCCAATATAGGAGAATTTTTATGGCAAAGAAGAAGGAAAATTATCTGGACTTCGTCCCTGCGGTCAATGGGCAGAACACCTGGGACCGGGGGGAGGACGGTGTGGTCACCATCCACATGGTGAACCGGGGCTTTTACAATACCCTGGCCCAGAAGCTGTTCCACACGCCCCGGGTGAGCCACATCAAGCTGGACGAGTACGGCAGCTTCCTCTGGACGCGGATCGACGGCGTCAAGACGGTGGGCCAGCTGGCCCTGGAGCTGAAAGAGGCTTACGGGGAGAAGGCGGAGCCGCTGTACGACCGGCTGGTGAAATATATGCAGATCCTGCACAACAACCGCTTCATCCTGTTTGTGGGAAGGGATAAGGTGAAGACATGAGCTTTGGACAGATCGTGCTGGGGATCCTTCTGTTTGCCCTGGCCACTGCCGTTCTGTATGTCTGGGGTCTGAAGAAAAGCATGACACAGGAGGCGGATCTGGAGCGGATCCTGCTGAACAAGTGTGCGGGAAATGTGGTAAAATATCTCCGAAAGCACGGGAGCATCACACAAAAGGAGCTGCCGGCCCTGATCCAGGGCGTCAAGGCCGGGATGTTCTGGTCCAAAAACCGTATCCGTGTACAGGATCCGGCCGCCTTTGCCCCCAAGCTGATCCGCTATATGCTGGAACAGCAGCTGCTGGAGGACGCCGGCGGCCTGCGCTACCGGCTGAGGAAGTAACGATTTTCAGAAAGGAGTTTCAGAATATGAATGTATTGGAGCAGTTGGAGCCCAAGAGCGTGTTCCGCTTTTTTGAGGAGATGTGCGCCATCCCCCACGGCTCCCGGAACACCAAGGCCGTCAGCGACTGGTGCGCGGACTTTGCCCGGACCCGGGGCCTGGAGTACCACCAGGATGGGGACAACAATATCATCATCATCAAGGAGGCTGCCCCCGGCTATGAGGCCGCGCCCCCGGTGATCCTCCAGGGGCATCTGGATATGGTCTGTGAGCAGACCGCCGACTGTCAGAAGGACATGAGCCGGGAGGGGCTGGACCTGGCGGTGGACGGGGATTTCGTCTATGCACAGGGTACCACTCTGGGGGGCGACGACGGCATCGCCGTAGCCATGGCACTGGCCCTGCTGGACGCGAAGGATCTGCCCTGCCCCCGGCTGGAGGCAGTGCTCACCGTGGACGAGGAGATCGGACTGCTGGGGGCTGCCTCCATCGACGTCACCCCCCTGAAGGGCCGTCAGATGCTGAACCTGGATTCGGAGGCGGAGGGTATCTTCACCGTCAGCTGCGCCGGAGGCAACAACAGCGCCTGCCTCCTCCCCCTGACCCGTGCCCCCTTTGACGGGGCCGGTTTGACTGTGGCGGTGGGCGGACTCACCGGCGGGCACTCCGGAGCGGAGATCCACAAGGGCCGCGCCAACGCCAATGTGCTGATGGGCCGGATCCTCCGGGCGGCGGCCCGGCGGACAGAGCTGCGGTTGCTGCGGGTGGACGGCGGCCTGAAGGACAACGCCATCCCTGTGGCCTGCACGGCCCAGGTCGTGGCGGCAGATCCCCAGGCGGTGCTGGATGCCGTCCGGGAGATGGAGGCCGTGCTGGACAATGAGTACCGCGTCACCGACCCGGCGCTCTGGATCCGGGCGGAGGCGTCTGCTCCGGCGGGGCAGCCCATGGATGAGCGCTCCACCCGGCGGGTCCTGTGTATGCTCTCCTGCCTGCCCAACGGGGTGCAGGCCATGAGCGCTGAGATCCACGGGCTGGTGCAGACCTCCCTGAACCTGGGGATCCTGGCTACGGAGGAGAACTCCCTGCGGGCCTCTTTCTGTGTGCGCAGCTCGGTGGACTCCCAGCGGGAGATGCTGAAGGACCGCCTGGCCTGCCTGATGGAGGAGCTGGGGGGAACGGTGGAGTTTACCGGGGATTACACCGGCTGGCAGTATAGAGAGGACTCCCCCCTGCGCGACCGGATGGTAGAGGTGTTCAAGGAGCAGTATGGTAAGGAGCCTAACATCGAGGCCATCCACGCCGGACTGGAGTGCGGCGTCTTTGCCGGCAAGCTGCCCGGTCTGGACTGTGTCTCCATCGGCCCGGACCTGTTTGAGATCCACACACCCCGGGAGCGGCTGAGCATCTCCTCGGTGCAGCGGGTCTGGAACTTTGTGGTCGAGGTGCTCAAGCGGTCCAAGTGATGCCCTGTGGAGCCGGGCGTCATGCAGAACAAAACAACAGACCGGAGAGCGCGGATGCGCTCTCCGGTCTGTTTTCTGCGTGATATGCAGTTGTCAGCCTTTCAGCAGGACAACGGCTACGTCGTTGACGTTTGTGCCAGTGGGGCCGGTGCGGATCAGTCCATCCACCTTCTCTAAGGCGTGGTAGGCGTCGTTGTCCGCCAGGACCTGGTGGATGGTCAGGCCGGCCTGGGTCAGCTTGCCCTGGGTCTGGCCGTCCACGATGCCGCCGGCGGCGTCGGTGGGGCCGTCTGTTCCATCAGAGCCCAGGGAGAAGATCAGGGCGTTGTCCATGCCGGAGATCCCCTCAGCGGCGGACAGGGCCAGCTCCTGATTGCGGCCGCCCAGCCCCTTTCCGGTGAGGAGGACCACAGTCTCACCTCCCGCCAGGAAGGCCAGGGAGCGCCCGTCCTGCCCGTGGGTGCGGGCGATGGAGGCCAGGAAGGAGCCGGCCTCCCGGGCCTGGCAGCAGAGCTGGTCGGTGAGGATGTGGGTCTCATAGCCCAGCCGCTGGCAGACGGCGGCGGCGGCGGAGCAGAGCTCCCGCACGCTTCCGGTGATGATGGTCTCCACATTGTCCAGCTCTTTGGGGGTCTCCTGATCCAGCAGAGCACGGGCCTGGTTGGACAGGGGGAGCTGGTATTTCTCCGCGATGGCCTGGGCCTGGGCGCAGGTGGAGCGGTCCGGATAGGCGGGGCCGGAGGCGATCATGTCCAGGGGATCCCCCAGAATGTCGGACAAAACGATAGAATATACCTGGGCCGGGGCGCACAGCTGGGCGAAACGTCCGCCCTTTACCGCGGACAGGCGCTTCCGGATGGTATTCATCTCCACAATGTCCGCCCCGCAGGCCAGCAGGGCGCTGGTGAGCTGGGCCAGCTCCTCCGCCGGGATCAGGGGGCTCTCAAACAGGGCGGAGCCGCCGCCGGAGACCAGCAGGACCACGGTGTCCTGGGGCGCGAGGTCCCGGACCAGCTCCATAGCAGCCCGGGTCCCACGGAAGGAGCCCTCGTCGGGCACGGGATGTCCCCCTTCAAAGACCTGACAGCGTGGGATGTCCCCCTGACTGTGGCCATGCTTGGTGACCACAACGCCCTGTTCCAGCCTGGGGCCCAGCAGTTCGGCGGCACAGTGGGCCATCTGCCAGGCGGCCTTGCCCAGGGCGACTAAAAAGACGCGCCCGGAGCCGAACTCCTTTCCCTCCAGTGCGCGGCGCACCGCCTGATCGGGCAGGCAGGCCTCCAGCGCGCTGTGAATGATCTCCTGGGCATCGGTGTAAATGGACATAGCGGCTCCTCCTTAATCATACGTTTCTCTGCTGGTCAGCCGCCCTCCTCCCGGGGAGAGGAGAGACAGGCCAGGTACAGCAGGACGGATCCCCTGGGGTCCCGGACGCTGTATCCGGTAAGCGCCTGGATCCGCTGTAAGTGGTAATGTATGGTGTTTTTGTGGACATACAGGGCGTCAGCCATCTGTTTGACATCCCCGTGGCACTGAAAGTAGAGCAGAACGGTGCTGCGGATGCTCTCCCGCTCCTCCGGGGTGCAGCTGGAAAAGACCAAGGACACCAGATCCCGCCGGATGTCCGGGGCAATGCTGTCGGCAAGAAACTCCAGCGAGACCTCGTCGTAGCGCAAAACGCGCCTGCCGCCATCCGCCCGGGCTGTCTGGCTGGCGGTCCGGGCCTCCTGGTAGCAGCGGCGGATCTCCAGCCCGCGCCGGCCCTCCGCACTCATGCCGCCGCACACCGCCGCCTGATAGGCCCCCTCCAGCTCGCTGCGGATCTGGTTGACACAGGCCAGGACCTCATACCGGTTCCGGTCCGGGAACAGCAGCAGGATCCGCTGGTTGATCACCGCACACAGGCTGTTGGGGTGGGGGCTCAGATAGGGGCGGATGTGTTTCAGAAAAATGGCGTTGCGCATCTCCTGGGGGGATGCGCCGGCCTGCCCTGGGCTGAGGGGCTCCAGCACCTCCAGGATCACCACGGTCCAGCGGGAGGTAATGTCGATCCCCAGCATATTGCCCCGCAGTTCCAGCTCCGCTTGGTCGGGCTCCTCGGAGAAGAGCCACCGCTCGATGAAGCACTGGCGGGCGCTGTCCAGCAGGTCCTCCTGGGCCTGACGCCGAGCGTCCCGTACCATGATCTCTGTCATGCGCTTGAGGATGGCACCCAGAGCGTCCACCTCCTCCGGGTTACCGGTGATGCCGATGACCCCCACTGTCTCGCCGTCCAGCTGGATGGGGAGGTTGACGCCCGGGCGGATGCCCCTGGGGCGGCGGTCCTCCTGGACTGTCAGCCGGGGCAGCTTTTGGGATAAAACCTGGCAGGCACCCTCGTGGCGCTGTCCTACACGGTCCGGATCTGTGCTGGCAAAGATAGTGCCCGTGCCGTCCATGATGTTGATGTCGTGGCCTGTGATCTCCTTCATCTCACGGACAATGGAGGAGGCTGCTGCTTCTGAAATAAACATACCGCACCGTCCTTTGGATGATATACGAAAATATAGTTATAAATTTAGATTTTATACAATGAAGATTCCGTTATCATGTAGTATAAGCAGAAAACCCTGGGCTGTAAAGAGATTTTTAGAGAAACGGCGGCTTGGGGACAAACAAGAAAAACTGGAACAAGAAACACGATATAAATTAAGGAGGCTGCTGCAATGAAAATCGTAGTGCTGGATGGGTATACAGAAAATCCCGGCGACCTGAGCTGGGATCAGCTGAGCTGCATGGGGGAACTGACGGTCTATGACCGGACCTCCTATGTGGAGGATCCCATCATCGCGGAGCGGATCGGCGATGCGGAGGTGGTCGTGACCAACAAGACCCCCATCTCCAAGGAGACCATGGACAAGTGTCCCAATCTGAAGATGATCGCCGTGCTGGCCACCGGCTATAATGTGATCGACTACAACTATGCCAAGGAGAAGGGCATCCCGGTATGCAACGTGCCCACCTATGGCACCGCTTGCGTGGGTCAGTACGCCATCGCCCTGCTGCTGGAGGTGTGCCACCACATCGGCCACCACGACAAGACGGTCCACGAGGGCAAGTGGGCCAACCACATCGACTGGTGCTACTGGGATCACCCCCTGATCGAGCTAGACGGCAAGACTGCCGGCGTCATCGGCTTCGGCCGCATCGGCCAGACCACCGGCCGCATCGCCAAGGCCCTGGGTATGAAGGTGCTGGCCTATGACCTGTACCCCAACGACTCCGGCAAGGCCATCGCCGAGTATGTAGACCTGGATACCCTGCTGGCCCAGTCCGACGTGGTGTTCCTCCACTGCAATCTCACTGCGGACAATGAGAAGATGATCAACAAGGCCAACATCGCCAAGATGAAGGACGGGGCCATCCTGATCAACAACTCCCGCGGCCAGCTCATTGATGAGCAGGACGTCACCGATGCCCTGAAGTCCGGCAAGCTGGCTGCCGCCGGCCTGGATGTGGTGTACACCGAGCCCATCCGCGCGGACAACCCCCTGCTCACCGCCCCCAACTGCATCATCACCCCCCATATGTCCTGGGGTGCCAAGGAGGCCCGTCAGCGCATCATGGACTGCACCGCGGACAACATCCGCGCCTATCTGGACGGTGCGCCCATCCATGTGGTGAATGCCTGAGGAAAAGATCAAAATAGCCGAACAGGAGACGGTCAAAAACCTCCCTCCAAAGGATTCGGCGGCTTGTTGAAACGCCTTTTCGGCAAGCTGGGATACAGCCCCCGGCTCCATGCGGAGCCGGGGGCTGTATTTTATCCGGATCAGAACGAGAGGGCGCTGGGAACAACGGCCCGGGGTATATGGACTTGCATGGGCGGAATACAGTGGGACAGGAGGTGTCGTATCATGTTTTCTCCCGTGATCTATCTGATGCTGCACAGCTTGTTTTTTACGCTGAGGCTGTCGGGCGGCGGTGGCTCCTTCCCGCGTCCGCTGAAGCCGGAGGAGGAGAAGCAGTATCTGGAGCGGTGCGCGGCGGGCGATCTGGAGGCCCGAAATGTCCTGGTGGAGCACAACCTGCGCCTGGTGGCCCACATTGTAAAGAAGTACTACGCCCAGACGGGAGATCAGGACGACCTGATTTCCATTGGGACCATCGGCCTGATCAAAGGGATCTCCACATTTAAAGCGGATAAAAATGTGAGGCTGGCGACCTATGCCAGCCGGTGTATCGAAAATGAGATCCTGATGTACTTCCGCTCCCAACGCAAGCTCCAGGGAGAGGTCTCACTGACCGAGACGCTGGAGACCGGCGGGGACGGAAACTCCCTGTCTCTGATGGATGTACTTGCTGTGGACGACGACCTGCTGGAGGAGCTGGACACGCGGGATGCCTGCCGCAAAGTCCGCCGCTGTGTCCGGACCTGTCTGACCCCAAGGGAGCAGATGGTCGTCACCCTGCGGTACGGCCTGGATGACCGCCCGCCGCGCACCCAGCGGGAGATCGCAGCCCAGTGCGGAATCAGCCGGTCCTATGTCTCCCGCATTGAAAAACGGGCCTTGGAAAAGCTGGGCGAGGCGATGGAGGGCTGGGAGCCATAGCAGGAACGCGGTGAATAAAAATGCAGGAAACGCTGCAATGAAAGTGAAGAAAAAGAAAAAATCGTTAAAATACTAACGATTTCGCCTGATATGCAAGAAATTGTGCAAAACATCCGCGTTTCAGAAAAAGAACCTTGCATTTTTACAGCAAATATACTATAATAAGCGTGCAAGTACAGTTCCCCAGCAAATCAAATTTTGAATTGGAGGAATCAGTAATGATGAAGAAGAAGCTTGCTCTTGTCCTGGCGATGGCCATGACTGCCAGTCTGGCGCTGACCGGCTGCGGCGGCGGTAATGACGCCGGTTCCAGCTCCGGTGCTGCGTCCGGCTCCGGCGCTGGCTCCAGCGCTCCCGCTCCTGCGGAGAAGACCACCCAGGTCCTGGCCACCGGCGGCACCACCGGTACTTACTACGGTGTCGGCTCTGCCATGATGAACGTCCTGAATCCCCTGCTGACCCTGACTGAGCTGAACGTGACCTCTACCGGCGCGTCCAAGGACAACGTCGAGGGCATCACCGACGACGAGTATGGCCTGGCCATCCTTCAGTCCGACGTTCTGACCTATGCCCACGAGGGCACCAACGTGTTCACCGCTCCTGAGACGGACGCCCTGTGGGTTGCCGGTCTGTACAACGAGACCGTCCAGATCACCGCGAAGGGCGGCATCACCAGCGTGGACCAGCTGAAGGGCAAGGCCGTCTGCGTGGGCGACCAGGGCTCCGGCACGGAGTTCAACGCCTATCAGGTGCTGGAAGCTTATGGAATGACCGCCGATGACATCAAGGTCGTCCACGCCAACTTCGGCGAGGCCTCCGAGATGCTGAAGAACGGCCAGATCGACGCCGCCTTCACCGTGGCCGGCGCCCCCACCACCGCCATCACTGAGCTGGCGACCAGCGGCATGGACTTCTCCATGGTCAGCCTTGATCAGGAGCACGTCGACGCCCTGCATGAGAAGTACCCCTTCCTGGTTCAGGAGAACCTGCCCGCCGGCACCTATGAGGGTGTTGACACCGAGACCGTCTGTGTCGCCGTTGAGGCCGCCCTGGTTGCCTCCACCGACATGAGCGAGGACGCCGTGTACGAGCTGACTAAGACCATGTTCGAGAACCTGGAGGATCTGGGCACTTCCCACGCCAAGTTCCAGCTGGTCAGCGCGGAGAAGGCCGCCGAGAACGGTTCCGTCCCCATGCATCCCGGCGCTGAGAAGTACTACAAGGAGATCGGCCTGCTGTAATCCATACAGCAGAAACTGATTTGTTTCGAACACATCGAAAGCTGGCCGCCGCAGTGGTAGCACTGGCTGCTATGGCTGCGGCGGCCATTCTCTTTCTGGCATCCAGCGCTGGATGGTACCTTGTCGTATCGGACGGGAAGAGCGGCGAGGAGCTGGCCAGTTATCCTCTGGAGCCGGGGGAGCAATTTGCCATCGGGTTCATTCATTCTGTCAATCTGCGGCCGCTGATCGACGTCTATGAGGTGTCGGAGGACGGCAGGATGTATGCCGAGGAGACCATCTATTATCAATTTGGCGCAGGAGTCCAGACGGAAGTGGGCGCGGGAGAGACCATGACCCTGGGCGAGGACGGCGCGATCATCGTAGGAAATATCCATCAAGGTTTTGAACAGTTCACCTGCTCGGTGGGGATGGTATCGGACCGGACCCTGATGCTGGGCGACATCCACCCGGATTACCCGGCGATCAAGCCGTTGGTGGGGGTGTTTACGGACCAGCTGGAGCAGCAGGTGGGCGATGTAAAGATCATTAGTCTGAGCAATTTGTGTGGAAGAAGGTCAATCGTGTCATTTCGATATGAGCATCGGTTGTTTTAAGAAACCTGGAGGAGGAGACTCAATATGGCTGAACAGGAGAAGCAGACCGTAAACACCGCGCCAGCGGATGTGGAAGTCGGTTCTGCGGAAGACGTGGAAGCGGTCATGAAAAAGTATGACCGCGAATCCAATGTCCGGATCTGGACGGGCTTTCCCGCCCGGATGGTCCGGTATGGGATGGCGCTATTCATGCTGATGATGATCTGGGTCAGTATGTTTTCCACTTGGGAGGGCAGCGTGCGCCGCTGTTTCTTCCTGGGCATCGTACTGGCGTTTGTATTCATCATGTATCCCATCAAGAAGAATATGAAGCTCAAGCCCAATCATATTCCCATTTACGACATTGTTCTGCTTGTGGTGGCAGTTGGCGTCTATTTCTATCAGATCATCTTTAAGGAAGAACTGATCGCCATGGGCCGCCGCATCGGCACCCCCCAGATCATCATTGGTATCATTGCGATCCTGGTGCTGGTAGAGGCCTGCCGCCGTGTCGTCGGCATCCCCATCATCATTGTGGCGGCCGCCTTTGTGGCCTACACCCTGCTGCCCATGGGCGCGGACAAGCCCCTTCAGGGCACCATTTATAACCTGGTCTATACCACCAACGGCATCATCGGCACCCCCATCCAGGTCTGCTCCACGTACATCTTCCTGTTCGTGCTGTTCGGATCCTTCCTGGAGGCCACCGGTATTGCTGCGTTCTTCATTGACTGCGCCAACAGCATCGCCGGCGCGGCCACCGGCGGCCCCGCCAAGGTGGCTGTCATCTCCTCCGCCCTGTGCGGCATGGTGTCCGGCTCCTCCGTGGGCAACACTGTGACCACCGGCGCGGTCACCATCCCCCTGATGAAGCGGACCGGCTATCCCCCCGAGTTTGCCGGCGCCGTCGAGGCGGCCTCCTCCACCGGCGGCCAGATCATGCCCCCCATCATGGGCGCTGCGGCCTTCCTGATGGCCGAGATGACGGATACGGAGTACGCCGACATCCTGGTGCGTGCGATCCTGCCCGCCGCCCTGTACTTCACCGGCATTTTCCTGATGGTCCACTTCAAGGCCAAGTCCATCGGCCTGAAGGGCCTGGATAAGGATTCCCTGCCCAAGGGCAAGGACATCTTCCCCAAGCTCTACCTGCTGCTGCCTCTGATCGTCCTGGTGTTCATGGTGATTCAGAGCGGTACCTTTACCATGGCGTACAGCGCGGTTGTCGCCTGCCTGGTGGCCATCGTGGCTGGTATGGCCGACAAGGAGACCGGTTCCAAAAAGTTTGTCATGATGATCCCGGCGATCCCCCTGCTGGTCTATGCGCTGGGCAAGGTCTATCTGCCGGATATCATTCCCGCCTTCTCCACTTCCCTGGAGATGCAGGAGACCTTCACCCTGGCCTGCTTCGGCATCTTCTTCGTGCTGGTCGTGGCCTGCCACCTGATCAGCAAGCCCAATATGCAGAATGTGGGCACCTACATCAACGCCCTTGAGAGCGGCACCAAGAGCACCCTGTCTGTGGGCGTGGCCTGCGGCATGGCCGGCATCATCGCCGGCGTGGTGACCTACACCGGCCTGGGTCAGATCCTGATCAATGCCATCGTGGGTATTGCGGGCGGCCACCTGATCATCGCGCTGGTCCTGACTATGATCTGCTGCGTGATCCTGGGCATGGGCGTTCCCACCACCGCCAACTACATCATCATGGCCACCACCTGTGCGCCCATTCTGATCCAGATGGGTCTGCCGGTCCTGGCTGCCCACTTCTTCGTGTTCTACTTCGGCATCGTGGCCGACATCACGCCTCCTGTGGCCCTGGCTGCCTACGCCGGCTCCGCCATCGCCAAGGCGCCCCCCATGAAGACTGCGTTCAACGCCACCCGTCTGGCCATCGCCGCCTTCATCATCCCCTATATCTTTGCGTACAGCCCCATCATGCTGTTTATTGGCGATGATGTGAACGCGATCAACGTGATCCGCGTGGTCATCACCTCCTTCGGCGGGATGTTCCTCATCGCTGCCGGCCTGATCGGCTTCATGCGCCAGAAGATGAACATTCTGCTCCGGCTGGTCAGTGTGGCCGCCGGCCTGATGATGATCCATCCCGGCGCGATGACCGACGTGATCGGTATTGCGATCCTGGTGGCCATTCTGGTCTATCAGTCCATCTCTCTGAAGCGTCACGCGGCGGCAGCATAACGGTTCCGCTGTCTGTATGACCCAAACGCACCCCTTTTCCAAGAAAAGGGGTGCGTTTTTTCATGCCACCCGCATTGGAATTGTGGAAAAAGGGGAAACTGACTTTTTCGACCTGCTGCTTCTTTACTTTTTCCCTGGCTTCGGATATAATAATTGGGCTGAATTTGGAATTTCAACAACTGAGACGGAATGAGAGTGAGGACCATTATGCTTCAATTCGACGAATATAAGGTCAAGCTGAACAATTTGGCTCCCACCCTGGAGGAGCTGGGCCGGGCCCTGGATCTGGAGGGCGCGGAGCGGGAACTGGATATGCTCCAGGCGGAGTCCGCCGCCGACGGGTTCTGGAACAACCTGGAGAAGGCCCAGAAGGTGCAGCAGCGCATCAAGACCCTCCAGAACAAGGTGGACAAGCAGCACAAGCGCCGCCAGGAGTGGGACGATCTGATGGCCCTGTGTGAGATGGGAAATGAGTTTGAGGACGAGTCCCTGGTACCGGAACTGGAGGAGGGCTTTGCCCAGCTGGAGCGGGACATGGAGGAGGCGCGTCTCCAGACTCTGCTCACCGGGGAGTATGACAGCTCCAATGTCATCCTGACCATCCACCCCGGCGCTGGCGGCACGGAAGCCCAGGACTGGGCCCAAATGCTCTATCGGATGTACACCCGCTGGACGGAGCGCCACGGCTTTACCTACCAAATCATGGACTATCAGGACGGAGACGAGGCGGGCATCAAATCGGCCACCATTATGATCGAGGGGGAGAATGCTTACGGCTACCTCCGGGGTGAGCACGGCGTCCACCGCCTGGTACGGGTGTCCCCTTTTGACGCCAACGCCCGGCGGCAGACCTCGTTTGCCTCTGTGGAGGTCATGCCCGATCTGCCGGAGGACGTGGAGGTCGAGATCCGGCCGGAGGACATTGAGATGCAGGTCTATCGCGCCTCCGGCGCCGGCGGCCAGCACGTCAATAAGACGTCCTCCGCGGTCCGCCTGATCCACAAGCCTACCGGCGTGGTGGTGGCCAGCCAGCAGGAGCGCAGCCAGTTCCAGAATAAGGATAACTGTATGAAGATGCTGCGCGCCAAGCTGGTGGAGCTTCAGATGCAGGAGAAGGCGGAGAAGATCTCCGATTTGAAGGGCGTCCAGCTGAAGATCGAGTGGGGCAGCCAGATCCGCTCCTATGTGTTTATGCCCTATCAGCTGGTGAAGGACAACCGCACAGCTTATGAGACCAGCGCCATCAGCAGCGTGATGGACGGCGATCTGGACGGCTTCATCAATGCGTATCTGACGGCGGAGGCCACAGGGAACTGGGCGGCTAAGTAAAATCAAGAGCGGGACTGGAGTCCTGGATCCCCGAGCACGTATTCAGAGGGCGGCCGTAAGCGGCCGCCCTTTTTGCATGGGGCCGGGAGGTTCGGATACGCAGTGCGGTGTACCTCCGCTGCTGGCGGAAAAGTGTACAAATCTGTGAGAATTATCAGAAAGTTCATACTTCCAGAGAGAAAGGGACTTGACGGAGGGCGCGTTTCCGTGTATAGTTGCATTTGTAACCAATTTGT
The DNA here is from genome assembly GCA_050943915.1 of Lawsonibacter sp. GTDB lineage: Bacteria > Bacillota > Clostridia > Oscillospirales > Oscillospiraceae > Lawsonibacter. The sequence goes on along the minus strand of JBMNQB010000016.1, from coordinate 44,208 downwards.
AATCTTTTCTTTTCCGGTCTGTCATCATTTTCGGGCCGGAGCAGTGCGTGCATGAGGCATATATGGAGAATACAATGAAACAGTCAAATACGGAACAGCCCCACCGGCCGGAGCGCCTGGCGCTCCGGGAGCGCTGGGAGCACATCAGACAGGAGGCGCCTATTTATTGGAAGGCGTTTCGGGAGTGGAGCCGGATCCATGGACGCCGTGCGGCCCACCGGGTCCACAATGTGGTAGCGGGCAACCGGGCTGCTGGCCCGGTATCCTTTTTGGTCTGCTCTGCCGCCCTGGCAGTGGCCTTGACCCTGACGACGCTGTACTCACCCAGCTATGCGGTGACGCTGGATGGGGAGCCTGTGGGTGTCGTGGCCGACGAAGGTGCGGTGCAGCAGGCCATCCGGAGCGTGGAGGAGACTGGCAGCCAGCTGCTGGGCTATGACTATCGGGTAGAGGGAGACCTGGAGTATGAGTTTGCCCTGAGCCTGCGCTCCGACCTGACTACTCCGGAGGAACTTCAAAATTATTTCTATAATCAGCTGGACGCGGTCAGCGGCGAGCTGCGGAAGTATCAGGTGTTGGTGGACGGTCAGGCGGTGGGGGCGGTCAAGGATGAGGACACCCTGAACCAGCTGCTGGACGGCATGAAAGACCGGTACACCACGGAAAACACGGTGTCTGTGCGCTTCCTGGACACCGTAACCACCGAGCCGGTGTATGAGGTGGACGACCTGATGACCATTCGGGAGATGGAGCAGGCCCTCCAGGCCAGCAGCAACGGGTCCACCACCTATACTGTGGTGGCGGGGGATACCTTCAACGCCATCGCCTATGCCAACGATATGTCGGTAAGCGACCTGAAAGCGCTGAACCCCTCAGTGGACATCAACCGCCTGATGGTGGGCGACGTGCTCAACGTCAAGGAGCTTACCCCCCTGCTCTCGGTGGAGACAGTGGACGATGTGACCTATGTGGAGTCCATCCCCTGTCCGGTGGAGGAGGTCAAAGACTCCTCCATGTACAAGGGGAGCAGCAAGATCGTTACCCAGGGCGTGGAGGGCGAGGCCCAGGTGGACGCCACCATCACCTATGTCAATGGCCAGGAGTCCGGGCGGGTCATCAACAGCACGACTACCCTGCGGGAGCCCACCAAGACGGTCAAGGCGGTGGGTACCAAGGAGAAGCCCAAGACGGCCTCCTCCGGAAGCTATCAGTGGCCCATCCGGGGGCGGATCACCTCCTACTTTGGCGGCCGGTATATTTTCGGCAGTTACAGCTATCACTCCGGGATCGATATTTCCGCATCCTACGGCGCGGCCGTCCGGGCCGCCGACGGCGGAACGGTCACCTATGCCGGCTACAAGGGCAGCTATGGCAAGCTGGTCATCATCACCCACGACAACGGGACCCAGACCTATTACGGACATAACTCCTCCCTGCTGGTCTCTGCGGGACAGAAGGTGTATAAGGGACAGCAGATCGCCAAAGCGGGCAGTACCGGGCGCTCCACCGGCGTCCACTGCCACTTCGAGGTCCGGGTCCGCGGCTCCTCGGTCAACCCCCTGTCCTATCTGCCCTGACCGGACAGCCGTACGCAGAAAGAAGATGGAAAATATGTGCCGGCCGCTCCTGCACAGGGCGGCCGGCACAGCGGCTTAAACAAGCGATCGGGGAATTTTGTTCTTGCAAATCGGGAGGGTTTCTTGTATAATGTGACCTGTACTGGCCGGTGTGATGGAATTGGTAGACGTAGTGGACTCAAAATCCACCGCTGGCGACAGCGTACCGGTTCGAGTCCGGTCACCGGCACCAAAAAGAAAGACACGACGTGAGTCGTGTCTTTCTTTTTGGGTTCCGGCCGCCAAAGGCGGCTTTCTCCCTTCGGAATTTCAACTGTTTGGGGCTAATGAATTGTCCCTGCGCCGTACAAGCGCCGCCGTCCGGAGGTGCATTGGTTGAGAGTCGTGCGAACTTGAGAATATCAAGTTTGACCACCGTTGGCACGTCGGAACAAACGGCATCTCAGTTGTACTATTTTTACAAAAGTAAGGGTGTGAGCTTTTGACTGTTGCGGGTTATCTACGGTGCTGTTTCGTGTACAGTTCTGTAATCGAGAACTCCTGACATGGGATAACCTGTTTGCCCGGTCAAATCTTCCGGGAAATCCAGGCCGCCCCTTGCAGTTTTTCTGTGCTTGTCATATAATGAAAGACAGAACAGAAAACTGTCTTGTCCGGGGTCGGCCTGGATATTTCCCCCGCGTTTGCGCGGGAGGTCAGAGAAGGAGTATGCTATGACAGCCAACGAAAAGAAGCAACTGATGGCCGCGGCCTGCAAGGTGCGCATGGGTGTGATCAAGGGGACCCACGCCGCCAAGGCCGGCCATCCCGGCGGAAGCCTGTCCGCCGCAGATCTGTTCACCTATCTGTACAGCAAGGAACTGAATGTGAATCCCAAGGATCCAAACTGGGCGGACCGGGACCGCTTTGTGCTCTCCAAGGGTCATACAGCCCCCGGCCTGTATGCGGCGCTGGCGCTTCGGGGCTTTTTCCCGGAGGAGGACCTGCTGACGCTGCGGCACATCGGCAGCTATCTTCAGGGCCACCCCAATATGAATACGGTGCCCGGCGTGGATATGTCTACCGGATCGCTGGGACAGGGCGTGTCCGCTGCCTGCGGCATGGCGCTGGCAGCCCGGCAGCAGGGTAAGTCCTGCCGGGTGTACACCCTGCTGGGCGACGGTGAGATCCAGGAGGGCCAGGTGTGGGAGGCCATGATGTTCGCCCACCACTATAAGCTGGACAACCTGTGTGTCATCATCGACAACAACGGACTCCAGATCGACGGCAATGTGGCCGACGTGATGAGCCCCTATCCCATTCCGGAGAAGCTGCGCGCCTTTGGCTTTGAGGTGGCAGAGATCGACGGCCATGATTTTGAGCAGATGGAGGCCGCCTTTGCCAAGGCCCGCGAGACCAAGGGCGTCCCCTTTGCCATCGTGATGAAGACCACCAAGGGCAAGGGCGTCAGCTTCATGGAGAACCAGGCCGGCTGGCATGGCAAGGCCCCCAACGACGAGGAATATGAGATCGCCATGAAGGAGCTCAGCGCTCAGCTGGCGGAAGTGGAGGCGATGTAAGATGGCGGATGTGAAGAAGATCGCGACCCGTGAGAGCTACGGGAACGCCCTGAAGGAGCTGGGTGCGGAGCATGACGACCTGATCGTCTTTGACGCCGACCTGGCCGGCTCCACCAAGACTGGCGTGTTCAAGAAGGCCTATCCCGACCGGCACTTCAACTGCGGCATTGCTGAGGGCAATATGATGGCGGTGGCCGCCGGCGCGGCCTCCATGGGCATGGTGGTGTTTGCCTCCAGCTTTGCCATGTTCGCCGCCGGGCGTGCCTTTGAGCAGATCCGCAACTCCATCGGCTACCCCCACCTGAACGTGAAGATCGGCGCCACCCACGGCGGCATCTCCGTGGGTGAGGACGGCGCTTCCCACCAGTGCTGCGAGGACTTTGCCCTGATGCGGTCCATCCCCGGCATGGTGGTCATGTCCCCTGCGGATGATGTGGAGGCCAAGGCCGCAGTCAAGGCCGCCTATGCCCACCAGGGCCCCGTCTACCTGCGCTTCGGCCGCCTGGCTGTGCCCGTGCTCCACGAGGAGGAGGGCTTCCAGTTTGAGATCGGCAAGGGCGAGGTGCTCCGGGACGGCAGCGACGTGGCCATCATTGCCACCGGGCTGATGGTGGCGGAGGCTGTGGAGGCCGCCAAGACTCTGGCTGAGGCAGGGATCTCCGCCCGGGTCATCAATATCTGCACCATCAAGCCCCTGGACGAGGAGCTGGTGGTCAAGGCCGCCCGGGAGTGCGGCAGGATCATCACTTGTGAGGAGCACTCCGTCATCGGCGGCCTGGGCGAGGCCGTGTGCGCCTGCCTGAGCGAGAAGTGTCCGGTCCCCGTGCGCCGCATCGGCATCAACGACGAGTTCGGACACTCCGGCCCCGCCGCCGCGCTGCTGAAGCAGTTCGGCCTGTCCGCGGAGCATATCGTGGAGGTCGCCAAAGAATTTTGTAAATGATCTAAGGATTCAATAAGGGGGCGGTCCCGCCTGGGACCGCCCCCAACTTCTGCCGCAGCGCGGCCAGTCCGGCCGCCGGGAGAGAGAACAGCGCCGGGCGCACCGTCTCATATACGGTGCGTCCGGCGCTGTTTCGGTCATACGGATGCGGTGGAACTTATAAAAGATGCCGGAAGGGCAGGATGACCGCCCGCAGCAATCCGTAGGTGATCTGCTTGCCGACCCCCTGCTCCTGGGGCTGATAGGCGGGGCCGTCGGTGATGGTGCCGTCCGGATCCATCCGGCGGCTGTGCGCCTTCAACTCCTGGATCTGTCCGCGGATCTGGGCATTGAGCTGGGGGCTGCGGATGGCAAGCATCAGTTCGGTATCCAGATACACACTTCTCATGTCAAAGTTGCAGGAGCCGGCGATGGTCAGATCATCCCCCACCACCAGAGCCTTGGTGTGCAGGGCCTGGTCTCCCAGGTATTCGTACATGGACACTCCGGTGTCCCGCAGGGGCTTCTTCTGGTTTAAGTAGTCGGTGCAGCCGAAGGGATTGCTGCCGATCTCCACGGCGTTGATCAGAATATCCGTTTGGGTGCCGCCGTCACAGACGGATTGGAGATCCCTGTACATATCCCGGCTGCAAATGATGTATGGGGTCTGGACCAGGACTTCCTCTGTGTTCGCCATGGCGTCCATCATCCGGGCCCAGAGGACGGGCTTTTTGTTCTCCGGCTCGATGGGGTTGGTCCAGAGCTCTACCCCCTGAGTCTCCAGGGTAGCGGCCTCCCACTCCGTCCGGGTGAGGGGATCGGCGAACGCCTGGGGATACCTGGCCCTGGTCTCCTCATAGCAGCGGGACAGGTCTGCGCCCTCTCCGGACTGGTCAAAGATCTCGCAGCAGGGGAGAGACCAGATCCGGTGGAAATAGTCCCGGAGCTGGCGGTAGGACTGCCCCTGTCCGGGCGCTGTCTCATAGACCAAAATGTCGCGGTCCACATTGTAGTGGTCTGTGTAGCGGCCCAAGAACCGGTTGTCTGTGTTCCGGCCGCCCAGAAGATAGGCCAGGTCATCGGCGATCAGGTATTTGTCGTGCATCCGGTAATTGGTTTTCCAGGGGGTCAGCAGGTTGAGGGGGTTATACAGCCGGACTTCCACATTTTCATGGGCGGCCAGCTGGCAGAAGAGGTCGCTGCTGGAGAGGGGCCTGCCCCCTCCGTTGAGGCCGTCCACCAGGACCTGTACCTCCACGCCCCGCTCCGCCGCGTTCCAGAGGGCGCCCATCACATCCCGGCCGCCCTCCTCGTCCCAAAAGTCGAAGGTGGCCAGAATGATTTGTTCCTGGGCGGCCTCGATGAGGCGGAGACGCCACAGCAGAGCGTCCTGGTTGTCGTCGATGCTGCGGACCCGCTCCGGGGCGGTGTCCGCCATTCCGGCCGCCGTCTCCCAGTCTCCGGGGCCGGCGGTCTTGTGGACCATGGGAGGGATGACCATAGACAGGACCAGGAACAGCAGCCACAGGAGAAATGCCAGGAGGAGATACCGCGCGATTCGTTTCATTTTTTGACTCACTTTCCCACCCGCCCGGCGGAGCGGCCCGAAGGCTTTCGGCCCGGCCAGGTGCATACCGAGGCCGGGATCTGCGGAAGATCCCGGCGGACCGCCGGCGGCCAAATGGGGCTGGGGCGGACCCTGTCAGACTTTGATGGTGGACATCATAGCAGAAAATTCGGCATTTTGCAATTCAGAGGGGAAAAGTGATAAAATTCAGGAAAAAACAGGAAACTGCGAGTCAGCTCCTGCGGGCCTGGGCCAGGGTGGTGCAGAGTACCTCTGCGGCCCCGGCGGAGCGCAGGAGCCGGGCGCACTCGCTGAGGGTGGCACCGGAGGTGACCACGTCGTCCACCAGAAGGATGTGCCGTCCGGCAAGTTCCACGCCCTCTCTCAGGCAGTAGACTCCGAGTACATTGGCCCGGCGCTCCGACGCCTCGTGGAGGCGGGACTGAGGATCGTTGTTCCGAACCTTTTCCAAGGTCCCGCAGACGGGGAGGTCCAGCTCCTGGGCGGCCGCCCGGGCCAGAGCCTCCGCCTGGTCGAAGCCCCGCTTCCGCTTCCGTTTTGGGCTGAGGGGGACCCAGGTCACCAGATCCAGAGGGGCGGTGCGGTTGTCCCGGACGCACTGGGCGGCCAGCAGGCCGTAGGCCCCGGCATAGCTGGGGGTGCCGGGAAATTTGTAGCGGTGGATAGAGTCGGGGACCCGGCCCCGGTAGGCCAGGGGCGAGAGGCAGCCTGAGGTGAACTCCACCGGGCGCTCCGCCTGGCGGCCAGTCAGCCAAGGGAGCGTTTTCTGGCAGTCGGGACACACCGGGGCGCGGGGATCCTCCAGAATATGCTGGCAAAAGGGACACTTCATGGGAAACAGCAGATCCAGAAGCCAGGTCCCCGCCCGGCCTGCCCATCGGGGAAGCTGGGGCGTTTTCATGGAAGCACTCCCCCTTTCACAGTTCAACAGGGAGCGGAGCGGTCATCCGGCGGCAGCCACCAGCTGGATCTCCACCGGGGCATTCCCGGGGAGTGTGGCCACTCCGATGGCGGCCCGGGGGCCGATGCCCGCCTCGCCCAGCTGCTCATACAGCCAGTTGGAGGCGATGTCCCCCACCTTGGCGTGGGTGGTGTAGTCGGGAGAGGCATTGAGATAGACGGTGAGGGACAGGATCTGTACGATGCGCTCCCCCTCTTTCAGCGTGTTCTGGGCCGCGGTGAGGGCGTTGGAGGCCGCCTGGATGACCGCCTCCCGGTAGTCGTCCAGGGGACGGTCGGGGGTGATCTTGCCGGACATCAGCAGCACGCCGTTTTTGCGGGGGGTCATGCCGGCGGTGAAAATCAGGCCGCCGTGGCGGACAGCGGGCTTGTACTTGCCCTGGGGAATGGGATTCTGGCTCATACACAATACCTCTCAATCCATATTATAGTTTGGTTTTGGAAATCCACCTTACAGAAGCTGATACAGCAGGCCGTCTGACTGAGCGTACCACAGCAGCATCCCGTGTCCCCGGCGGGGGATGCGCAGCTGAAGGTCCCACTCGGGGTACTGCTTGACCACCTGGAGGCGGTCCCCGGTGGCAAAGGCCACAAAGGAGATATAGTTCTCCTTCCGCATGGGATGGCTGCTGGTGATGAACCAGTCATTCTCTACCTCTTCTACCTGAAGCCTCTCCTCCGCGCCGGCCTTGCGTGGGGACAGGGGAGACAGCCTCCGTCCACAGCAGGACACCTCTGCCGCACCGGTGCAGAAGGTCAGCCCCCCGCACACCGGGCAGGCGTAATAATTCAGCTTTTTCATGTTGCCTCCTACCAAATCATTGGGGGTCAGATCTCCCTGGAGCATCTGGACCAGATCGACCCCGAGCACCTGAGATAGTTGGGGCAGCGTGGAGACCTCCGGACTTCCCAGGCCGCGTTCCCACTTGCTTACCGCCTTGTCACTCACACCCAGCCGTTCGGCCAGCTGGAGCTGGGTCAGTCCCAGTTCCTGGCGGAGCCTGCGGATCAACGCACCAGTCCGTACATTGTCCAAGTTTCTCACCTCCGGAACTCAGCATATCAGACGTTCTCCTGGAATACAAGAAACGCTCCGTAGAGTTTCCGCGTTTTCCGTCTTATAGAAGGGGCTGCTTGGGAAGCGGCAGCCAGCCGATGGTCCCGAGTCAATTTACGCCTGTTCGAGTTCCGAACCCAACAGCTGCCGGTAGATGTCGGCCATGGCTGTGCTGAAGCAGACAAAGGTGATCTCCGGTCCATCCGGGTGTTCTGCGAGAAAGCGGCGGCACTCGGCCACAGCGATGGCGGCGGCCTCCTGGGGCGGATAGTGGTAGACCCCTGTGCTGATGGCGGGGAAGGCCACTGTACAGCAGTGCAGCTCCAGGGCCCGGGTCAGCGAGGTGCGGTAGCAGGAGGCTAGCAGCTCCGGTTCTCCGGACTGTCCCCCGTGCCACACGGGACCTACCGTGTGGATGACATATTTGGCGGGCAGGCGGTAGCCCTTCGTTGCCTTGGCCTGGCCGGTGGGGCAGCCGTGGAGGGTGCGGCACTCGGCCAGCAGCTCCGGGCCGGCCGCCCGGTGGATGGCCCCGTCCACTCCGCCGCCTCCCAGCAGGGAGGTATTGGCGGCGTTGACGATGGCGTCCACCTCCAGCGCGGTGATGTCTCCGGTAACAAGGTGCAACTTCATGGCAGACAGACCTCCGATCTCAGAAGTGGGGCGGCGGCGCGGCCGGCCGCCGCTGTGTGACCCCATTATACAGGAGGATGGGCGGGAAGTAAACGGAAGCCGCCGCAGAAATGAAAAAAAGGACCCGGAGAATCCGGGTCCTGAGGCGCTGGACGTCCACCCGTCCGGTGCGGCCAGAACAGGCGCTGATTCAGGTGTGGGCGGCCAGCCGCCCGCCCAGCCGTTCCAGACGGTCGGCCGGGATGAGGGTGCGGAAGAAGGAGATGCGGGGCAGGGTGCTGAGCAGCAGGCTGCCCAGAAGATAGCAGGCCAGCAGCTCGCCCAGGCCCACTGTGAATGCGTTGAAGGCGTAGGCCGCCCAGAAGCCGGGGCCAAAGCCTGTCTCGAACCAGGCGATCTCTGCCCCCACGATGGCGGCGTTGCACAGCACCGGAGGCAGGGGGGCCAGCCAGCGGCTGGGCACCCGCTGGGTCATCAGGCAGGCCAGAAGGGTGGCGGCGGAGCCGCACACGATGTCCAGGGGATAGGGGGAAAACAGGTTGGCCACGATACACCCCACAAACAGGCCCGGGGTGGCCGCCGGGAAGAAAAAGGGCAGAACGGTGAGGGCCTCGGACAGGCGGATCTGGATGCCGGTAAAGGCGGGGATGGGCAGGACCAGGGTCAGCGTGGCGTATACCGCCGCCAGCAGGGCCGCCAGGGTCAGGTCTTGGACAGAAAATTTGCGCATAAAAAAACCTCCATTTTCTTATTTAGAGAACGCCGGAGCAGATGCTCCGCCGAACGAACAGGAGGCAGACCGAAGGGCCGCTCCCGCTTGGACGAGGTGTGGAGACTCGTCAGCAGGTATCCTAACACAGGATGGACCGTTTGTCCAGTGGAAAGAGAAAAAGAAGGACAGGCCCGCTCGTTGGAAGCGGGCCTGCCCGATGAGAAAGACGATGTGCGGGAAAATCAGATCAGGGTCTTGGGGTCAACATACTCCAGGTTCAGCGCCTCGGCGACGCCGGGGAAGGTGCAGTGGCCGTCGTAGCAGTTCAGGCCGGCCAGCAGACCGGCGTCGGCGGCGCAGGCCTTCTCTACGCCGTCAGCGGCCAGGCGCAGGCCGTAGGACAGGGTGGAATTGACCAGGGCCAGGGTGGCAGTGCGGGCCACGGCGCCGGGCATATTGGCGACGCAGTAGTGGACAATGCCGTCCACCATAAAGACGGGATCGGCGTGGGTGGTGGCATGGGTGGTCTCAATGCAGCCGCCCTGGTCCACGGCCACGTCAACCAGAACAGCACCGGGCTTCATCAGGGCCAGATCCTCGCGGCGGACCAGCTTGGGCGCGGCGCGGCCGGGGAGGAGGACGGCGCCGATGACCAGGTCGGCGGTCTTGAGGCAGCTGCGGATATTCTCGCGGGTGCTGTACAGGGTGGTGATCTGGCGGGGGAAGATGTCATCCAGATAGGCCAGACGGGCGGGATTGACGTCCAGAATGGTCACATTGGCGCCCATGCCGACGGCGATCTTACAGGCGTTGGTACCCACGTTGCCGCCGCCCAGGATGACCACATTGGCACGGGCCACGCCGGGAACGCCGGCCAGCAGCACGCCGCGGCCGCCAAAGGTCTTTTCCAGGTACTTGGCGCCCTCCTGCACGGACATACGGCCGGCGATCTCGCTCATGGGGGTCAGACAGGGCAGACCGCCGTTGCGGCCCACGATGGTCTCATAGGCGATGGCCTTCATGCCGCTCTCCAGCAGGGCCTTGGTCAGGGGGGCGTCAGCGGCCAGGTGCAGATAGGTGTAGAGGATCAGGTCCTTACGGAAGAAGCGGTACTCGCACTCAATGGGCTCCTTGACCTTCACGATCATGCCGGACTTGTTCCAGACGGCCTCTGCGGTATCCTCCAGAGTGGCGCCGGCCTGCACATACTCCTCGTCGGGGAAGCCGGAACCCAGTCCCGCGCCCTTCTCCACCAGTACGGGGTGCCCAGCCTGAACAAAAGCGCTGACTGCGTCGGGGGTCAGTCCCACACGAAACTCATTGTTTTTGATTTCCTTTACTACGCCGATCGTCATGTCCATTCTCCTTTTCGTATTTGATATGTGCCTGACCCGGGTCCTGCGGCCTCCGGAGCGCCCGGTCTGACGGGCCCGGAGGGGGGAGGATCCGAACAACAAAAAAACCAGCAAAGACGGAGAACAGCCCTCAGCACGGGATGTTGATTCGTCTTTGCTGGATTTTATCTGTGATGGCAGGGCGGAGGCCCTATCTGACAGCTAAAGCAGCACATATCGTTATCTGCATTATAACGACTTCCGCCAAAATGTCAAGCACTTTTTTGAAATAATTATTCAGTCTGCACAAGCGGAACACGAGAAAACCAGAAAAAGGGAAAGCGGCCGTCAATCCCGGCCGGGGACCCAGCCGGTCCGAAGCTCCGGCACAAGGGTATGAAGCTGCTCCAGGGCCCAGTCGCCGCAGGTGCGGTCCGTCAGGGCGGCCTTATAGCTTTCGCCGTTCCGGAGAACGGCCATCAGAAAATACTGCCCCACGGGGACCCGGCGGCAGCCCATACCCACCGGGAGGTCCTCCAGACGCAGGTAGACGTGGGCGAGGGCCGCCAGAGGGAGAAAGACCGTCTGGGTGAGCCGGGGGAAGTACAGCCCCAGCTGTCCCAGGCGCACCTGCCCCAGGTTCCGGGCCTGCTCATAGTCCCGGGTCAGCGTCTCCCCGTCCGGGGCTGGGAGGGAGGTGCCGTTTTTGAACTTCATAGCGGTTTCCTTTCTGTCAGGGCTGCACGGAAAAGGGGCTTCCGTTGTAGTCGGTGGACAGCAGAGCCTCATAGTCCCGGATCCCCACCACGATGTCCGGCTGGTGAAGGCGGATATAGTCGGCCAGGGACATTTCACGATAATGGCGCAGATCGATGGAGCGCATCTCATCAAAGCTGTAATAGGCCAGGCACTCCACCGGGTTGGTGAAGCTGTCCCCGTAGATAAGAATGGAGGGGAGGTCAGGGCGGCCGGTCCGGATCACAGTTTCCCCCACATCTCCCCCCATATAGAGGGAGTAGAGCACCTCTTCCGTGCCGGTGGCGGGGAGGGCGTATACGGTTGGGGCGGTCTCCGTGCCGTTGTCCGTCCTGGTGAAGGGGATGGGGTCCCTGGGCAGGCCGATGGTCAGGTGTTCCCCGCAGTCCTCCAGGCCAAAAAGCTTCCGCCCCCGGGAACCCAGATAGGGGTTGGACAGGGTCTCGACGGAAAGGGAATCCCCGTCCAAAATGGTCAGATCCAGCCCCGGGTCCCGATCGATCTCCTCCAGGATGGCCCGGTAGGTGAGATAGGCCCCGCCGAACTGATAGTGGTAGTCGGCCATGGAGTAGTATTCCCGGGGGCTGCCCGCCGCCTCCAGGACCGGCCCCATGTCCAGCAGGTCCATCCCATGGTCCGCCATGGCCTGAGTGAGGGCGGGGACCTCCAGGGCGGTATACGCCTCCCGGTTGTTGAGAAAATCCGGATAGGCCTCCGGGTAGTAGGCATACTGCCCCGGGACTGCCGCATAACAGAAGCGTCCGCCGCACCCCTCCACCACATCCCGCAGGCGGGCCAGCTCCTCCGCCATGTGCTCCGCCTGGGCGGTGATCCTGGCGGGGTCCGGAGTTTCATAGGGGTTCCAGCCCAGGAGCATCCCGTCCGCAGGGACTACCTGGTTGACCACCGGGCGGTGGAACAGGTGCAGGTCGGCCCAGGCGGACAGCTTCATCAGGGTGTTCCGTCCGGCGGCGTGGTCCTGGAGCACCGGCTCCACGCTGGCGGGGAAGGTGCCGTCCAGCACTGTCTCCACCGACAGCTCCTCCGGACGGGCCAGATTCCGGTTCTCGTAGTAGGACCATCCGGTCTTTGGCCGGACCAGGGTGACGGCCAGGACAAGGACCAGAAAGCCCAGAAAGCCGATGGTCAGGAACCAGTCGGCCCATTGGATCTTTTTCATGGAGGGCCCTCCTTAAAATTGGAAATAAATAAAGGGGTTGAAGGAGCCGGTGACCAGCAGCCCATAGGAGAGGACCAGCAGCCCGAGAGCCAGCACCCGGGACGCCCACAGGGCGATCGTCTGACCGGCAGCCCCCCGGTCCTCCAGCCAGGACTGTGCCCAGTGCTTGACCGGCAGGAAGGCGATGAACGCGAGGAGCCACTCCGGCCAGAACTGGAGCAGGTAGTAGACGGCCTGACCGTCCTGTGCCAGGCCAGTGGTCTGGCCGAACATGGCCCCCAGATAGGCCCACGCCTGTCCCAGGTCCGCGGCCCGGAACAGCACCCAGCTGAGGACGACGGCCAGCATGGTGCAGGCCCAGCGGATCGGGCTGGGCAGCTGGGACAGGAGCTTCCCCCACAGGAATTTTTCCCCCAGCAGCAGGACACAGAACCACAGCCCCCACAGGATGAAGGTCCAGGCGGCCCCATGCCACAGGCCGGTGAGCAGCCACACCGCCAGAATGTTGCGGATCTGCCTGGGCCTGGAGCAGCGGTTGCCCCCCAGAGGGATGTACACATAGTCCCGGAACCAGGAGCTGAGGGAGATGTGCCACCTCCGCCAGAACTCGGTGACGGAGCGGGAGAGATAGGGGTAGTTGAAATTCTCCAGGAAGTGGAATCCGAACATACGGCCCAGGCCGATGGCCATATCGGAATAGGCGGAGAAGTCGAAGTAGATCTGGAAGGTATAGGCCAGGGCCCCCACCCAGGCCAGGCCGGGATCCAGACTGGCGGCTGTCTGTCCAAAGACTCCGTCGGCGATCTGCCCCATGGAGTTGGCCAGCACCATCTTTTTGGCCAGGCCGAAGCAGAACCGGGTGGCTCCGGCGGCAAACTCCGACAAGGTCTCCTCCCGGTGGGCGATCTCCTCCATCACGGTGGTGTACCGTACAATAGGGCCGGCCACCAGCTGGGGGAACAGAGCCACATACAGGGCCACGTTCAGCGGGTTCCTCTGGATGGGGGCGTCCCCCCGATATACGTCGATGACATAGCTGAGCCCCTGGAAGGTGAAAAAGGAGATGCCGATGGGCAGGGTGACCTGGGGAATGGGGACCGCAAAGCCCAGGTCGCAGATGGTTTGGGCCAGAAAACCGGCGTACTTGAACCAGGCCAGCAGGCCAAGTCCGGCGCACAGGGCAAAGAGCAGCCCCGCCCGGGCCAGACGGGGCCGATCCCTCTGTCCGGCCAGCAGGCCGCCCACATAGTTGACGGAGATGGAAAGGACCATCAGCAGGACCAGAGGACCGGCCCCCCACCAGTAAAAGAACAGGCTGGCGCCCAGCAGGACCAGGTTCCGCAGACCGCGTAGCCGGGCAGGGATGAGAAAATACGCTAGCAGCAGAGCAGGCAGAAAACCCAGCAGAAAGACAAGGCTGCTGAATACCATGGAGAGCCCCCCTTTGATGATGCAGGATCGGAAAAACGGGTGCGAAAAGGACGGTCCAGCTCCGGAAACCGGGGTGGAACTGGGTGGTTTTGACAGCTTGAGTATATCGCATTTTCAGCTTTGCGTCAAATCCGGACAGAGGGGCAAGCTGGAATTGTAATTCTGCCGGGAATGTGATAAAATAACACGGAATATGACAAATTGCCCCGGAAGGGGCGGAGACGAGGTGCCCCATGGACCATCCCTTTCGCAGCGCCGCCTTCGGCGGTTTCAACCGGCAGGATGTGCTGGACTATTTGGAAAAGACAGCGGCGGAGAACGCCCGGAAGCAGCAGGAGCTTCAGCAGCGCCTGGAGGAGGCGGAGGAGGAGCGGCAGAAGCTGTTCTCACAGGAGTCGGATCAGGAGGAGCGGGTGACCATTCTAAACCGGGACCGGGAGAACCTGAACCAGCAGCTGGAGCAGGTGAAGGCGGTGCTGGAGGCCAGCCGGGAGCGGGAGGAGGCCCAGAGCCGGGAACTGGAGGAGCTGCGCCGGGAGCGGGACAGCCTGCGCCGCCGGGTGGCGGAGCTGGAGCCCGGGGCGGCAGCCTATACCGCGGTGAAGGAGCGGGCTGCCGGGGTGGAGCTGGAGGCTCACTGCCGGGCTCAGAATGTGCTGGATGAGGCAAATGGACAGGCGCGGGAGCTGCGCCGGGGCATGGAACAGTGGCTGGGCCGGGTCCAGCAGGAGTACGACGCCCTGCGCAGCGAGGTGGAGTCCACCGTCTCCCATGCGGCGGATCAGCTGGAGAAGGCGGGAAAGTGTCTGGAGCAGGTGACCGCTCTGCTGGCCGACCAGGATATGGCGCTGGAGGAGCTGTCCCGAGCCTACGACAGCACCGACCGGGAGAAGGTCCCTGCCCCCATGCCGCTGACAGAGCTTTGAGCAGAAGTCCGGCCCGGGTCCGCCCTCTGGCTTCTGCCGGGGCGCGGCCCGGGCTGTTTTACGGTGTGGCCGCCGCACATGGACAAAATTCTGTGCAGAACGGACATGAAGCGGGACGCACTTTTTTTAGATTCTGGTGGAAAGCACCATTGACTAATTCCGAAGCGTGCTTTACAATAGAACAAAATTCACAATCATCCAGAGTCGGAAAGGGGACGGGAAGCATGAAGAAGCAGAGCTGCGGATCCAATGCGTACAGCTGCGCTTCTGCCGCCGGAATGACAGCGGCCGCTTCCTCCTGCGCGAATTTCCAGGCCCAGTCTGGAAATTTCTCTGCCTCTGTGAGCCTGTTGGACACCATGATGATGGTGTCCTTTTTTGTTATTCTGGCGGGGATCGTGCGCCTTCTGGCCGGATCCCTCCTGCTGGTGAACGTACTGTCTGTACTGTGCGTAGCGGGGCTGTTGATTATTCTGGCCCTGGAGGGCCGCAGCAGTGTTCCAAAGAGGCAACCGCTTTCTATCCGTTAAGGGTTAAAAGGGCGGCTCCGTTCTTTGGAACGGAGCCGCTTTTTTAATACATCCATCCTGTTGAAAAAAGGAGAGATCTGTATGAACAGCAAAAAGTTTCTTGCCTTTGCCATGGCCGCGGCCATGACCCTGTCCATGACCGCCTGCGGCGGCTCCGGCTCCGGTGCGGCGTCCAGCGGCACGGAGAGCGCCGGCGGCACCGCTTTTAAGCTGGGCGGCACCGGCCCCCTCACCGGCGGCGCCTCCATCTACGGTCTGGCGGCCCAGCGGGGCGCGCAGATCGCTGTGGACGAGATCAACGCCGAGGGTGGCGCCATCCAGTTTGACCTGAAGTATGAGGATGACCAGCACGACCCGGAGAAGGCGGTCAACGCCTATAATGCGCTGAAGGAGTGGGGAATGCAGATCTCCCTGGGCTCCGTTACCTCCCAGCCCGGCATCAGCACCTCCGCCCTGAACCAGGAGGACGGCATTTTTGCCCTCACCCCCTCCGCCTCCTCCCCCGACGTGATCGCCGGCAAGGACAATGTGTATCAGATGTGCTTCTCTGACCCCAACCAGGGCCTGGCCTCCGCCCAGTACATCGCGGAGCAGAAGCTGGGAGAGAAGATCTTCATCATCTGGAAGAGCGACGACAACTACTCCACCGGCATCAAGGACAAGTTCATGGCTGAGGCTGACAAGCTGGGCCTGAACGTGGTGGGCGACGCCACCTTCACCACCGACTCCCAGAACGACTTCAACGTCCAGCTGACCCAGGCCAAGCAGGCCGAGGCCGACCTGCTGTTCCTCCCCATTTACTATGAGCCCGCCTCCCTGATCCTCAGCCAGGCCAAGGCCATGGGCTATGCCCCCAAGTTCTTCGGCGTGGACGGCATGGACGGCATCCTCACCATGAAGAACTTTGATCCCGCTCTGGCTGAGGGCGTCATGCTGCTGACTCCCTTCAACGCCGACGACGAGGATGAGGCCACCCAGAACTTCGTCAAGCAGTATCAGGAGAAGTACGGCGAGACTCCCATCCAGTTTGCCGCCGACGCCTATGACTGTGTGTACGCCTATAAGCAGGCGCTGGAGACCGCCGGCTGCACCCCCGACATGAGCGCGGCTGACCTGAACGCCAAGATGAAGGAGACCTTCCCCACCATCACCTTCACCGGCCTGACCGGCGACGGCGCGGGCATCACCTGGGACACCACCGGCGCGGTGTCCAAGAGCCCCAAGGGCATGGTCATCCAGGACGGCGCCTATGTGGGTATGGACTGAGTCTGTGTGACCGGAAGCGCCTCTCCCCGCGGGGGTGTGTGAACCGCCGCGGGGGGAGCCTTCCTCCCAGCCGGGGCGTGTGGGAAAGGGGCCGACGGGCCCGGCGTTTTTCCCATGCGCCCGAAGAAAAAAGGAGAGAGAAAAGGTGAGTGAATTATGGATATTTTGACCCTGTTGGACTATCTGATCCGAGGTCTGAGCCTGGGCAGCGTCTACGCCATCATCGCCCTGGGGTATACCATGGTGTACGGCATCGCCAAAATGCTCAACTTCGCCCACGGCGACGTGATCATGGTGGGCGCCTATGTGTGCTTCTTCGCCATGACCGGCCTGAGCCCCATGTTTGAGGCGGGGAGCATGGCTGCCGCAGTGGTGCCCGCCCTGGCGGGCGTTGTGCTGTCCATGGCGGTGTGCACCGTTCTGGGCGTGGTCATCGAGGGGCTGGCCTATAAGCCCCTGCGCCAGGCGCCCTCCCTGGCGGTGCTGATCACCGCCATCGGCGTGAGCTATTTCCTCCAGAACTCTGCCCTGATCCTGTGGTCCTCCAGCCCCAAGATCTTTTCCCCCATCGTGGGCAGCGGCAGCCAGAAGATCGGCCCGCTGACCATCTCCCATGTCACCCTGGTGACCATCGCCGCCTGCGTGGTCATCATGCTGGCCCTCACCGCATTCACCGGGCGGACCAAGATGGGGAAGGCCATGCGCGCCGTCTCAGAGGACAAGGGGGCTGCCCAGCTGATGGGCATCAACGTCAACCGCACCATCTCCATGACCTTTGCCATCGGCTCGGCCCTGGCGGCCATCGCCGGCGTGCTGCTGTGCTCCGCTTATCCCACCCTCACCCCCACCACCGGCTCCATGCCGGGCATCAAGGCCTTCACTGCCGCCGTGTTCGGCGGGATCGGCTCTATCCCCGGGGCCCTGCTGGGCGGCCTGCTGCTGGGGGTCATCGAGATCTTTGCCGGCGCCTATATCTCCACCCAGCTGTCCACCGCGGTGGTGTTCGGCGTGCTGATCGTGGTGCTGCTGGTGAAGCCCGCCGGTCTGCTGGGCAAGACCGTGCGCGAGAAAGTGTGAGGTGGTAGCTATGAGCCGTGTTGTCAACCGACTTGCAAATATGAATAAGACCACCCGGTCCAGCGTATTTACCTATGCCCTGGTGGTGGGCGCCTTTGTGATCCTCCAGCTGCTGCGGATGACCACGGGGCTGGGCTCGGTTCTGGAGGGACAGCTGATCCCCATCTGCGCCTATGTGACCATGGCCCTGGCCCTGAACCTGGTGGTGGGCGTGTCCGGAGAGCTGTCCCTGGGCCATGCGGGCTTTATGAGCATCGGCGCGTTCCTGGGCTGCGCCGCCGCCAACGGGCTGGCGGAGCTGATCCCCTTCACGCCGGTGCGCCTGGGCGTGGCCATGATGATCGGCGCCGCCCTGGCCGGCTTCTTTGGATTCCTCATCGGAATTCCGGTGCTGCGCCTCAACGGCGACTACCTGGCCATCGTGACCCTGGCCT
Organism: Lawsonibacter sp.; assembly: GCA_050943915.1. Classification (GTDB taxonomy): domain Bacteria; phylum Bacillota; class Clostridia; order Oscillospirales; family Oscillospiraceae; genus Lawsonibacter. The sequence continues at coordinate 26,266 of JBMNQB010000016.1, read as the reverse complement.
TCGGCGAGATCATCAAAAGTGTGCTCACCAACACCTACCTGGGGGTGGACAAGAAGGGGCTGCACTTCAGCTTTCTCACCGATAAGAACGCCCTGGCGGAGGGCGGCCTCCAGCTGATCCGCGGCCCAATGGGCGTGATGAATACCCAGCGCATCTCCACCTTTACCATGGGCTTTGTGCTGGTGATGATCACCCTGGTGGTCATCTTCAACCTGGTCAACAGCCGCACCGGGCGGGCCATCATGGCCGCCCGGGACAACCGCATCGCAGCCGAGAGCGTGGGCATCAGCGTCACCAAGTACAAGATGATCGCCTTTGTCACCTCCGCCGCCCTGGCGGGCGCGGCTGGGACCCTGTATGGATGCAGCCAAACCACCTTCGTGGCCACCAAGTTCGATTTCAACACCTCCATTTTGATCCTGGTGTTCGTGGTGCTGGGCGGCCTGGGCAATATGTGGGGCTCTGTCATTGCGGCGGCCGCCCTGACCATTCTGCCTGAGGCCCTGCGGCAGTTTGCGGACTACCGGATGCTGGTGTATGCCATCGTGCTGATCCTGGTCATGCTGGCCACCAACAATCCCGCCATCTGGGGCTTCTTTGCCCGGCTGCGGGAGCGCAGAGAAGAGAAGAAAGGGGGCGCGGCACAATGAGTCGGACGCCAAAGGAACCGGTCAAGCTGGTCCCGGTACCCAGCACCAACAAGATCCCGGAGCGGGACATCGATAAAAGCCCCATTCTGGAGTGCCGCCACCTGGGCATCGACTTCGGCGGCCTGGCGGCGGTCAAGGACTTCAACATGGCCATCGGCCGCACCGAGATCGCCGGCCTCATCGGCCCCAACGGCGCGGGCAAGACCACCGTATTTAACCTGCTGACCAAGGTGTACCAGCCCACCCGGGGGACCATCCTGGTGGACGGCGTGGACACCCACAATATGAACACCGTCCAGGTGAACAAGGCGGGCATCGCCCGCACCTTCCAGAACATCCGCCTGTTCTCCAACCTGAGCGTGGAGGACAACGTAAAGCTGGGCCTGCATAACCACATCAACTACAATATGTGGGCGGGGATCCTCCGCCTGCCCCAGTACTGGAACGCGGAGAAGCAGGCCCACGAGCGGGCCATGGAGCTGCTGTCCATCTTCGACATGGGTTATCTGGCCAAGTACAAGGCGGGCTCCCTGCCCTACGGAGACCAGCGGAAGCTGGAGATCGTCCGGGCCCTGGCCACCAACCCCAGCCTCCTGCTGCTGGACGAGCCGGCGGCGGGCATGAACCCCTCGGAGACTGCGGAGCTCATGGACAACATCGTCAAGATCCGGGATACCTTCGGCATCGCCATCCTCCTTATCGAGCACGACATGAACCTGGTCATGGGGATCTGTGAGGGCATCGCAGTGCTCAACTTTGGACAGATCATTGCCAAGGGGACCCCGGATGAGATCAAAAACGACCCGGTGGTCATCGAGGCCTATCTGGGCAAGCGGAAGGAGGCGTGACCGATGGAGACACTGCTGAAGGTAGAGGGCATCAACGTCTATTACGGGGCCATCCACGCCATCAAGGACATCTCCTTCCAAGTCAACCAGGGGGAGATCGTCACCCTCATCGGGGCCAACGGCGCGGGCAAGACCACCACGCTCCAGACCGTCTCCGGCCTGCTCCGGTCCAAAACGGGGAGCATCCTCTTTGATGGACAGGACATCAACACCGTGAGCGCCGACAAACTGGTGGGACGGGGCCTGGCCCAGGTGCCCGAGGGCCGGCGGGTGTTCCTCCAGATGTCGGTGGAGGAGAATCTGGAGATGGGGGCCTATACCCAGCCCCCCGCCGGCGTGCCCCGGGATCTGGAGATGGTGTACGACCTGTTTCCCCGGTTGAAGGAGCGCCGCAGCCAGGTGGCGGGTACGCTGTCCGGCGGCGAGCAGCAGATGCTGGCCATGGGCCGCGCCCTCATGTCCCACCCCAAGCTGCTGATGCTGGACGAGCCCTCCATGGGCCTGGCCCCCATCCTGGTGGAGCAGATCTTTGACATCATCCAGGACCTGAACCGGAAGGGCTCCACCATCCTGCTGGTGGAGCAGAACGCGCAGATGGCCCTGTCCGTGGCCCACCGGGGCTATGTGATGGAGACCGGAAAGATCGTGGCCACCGGCACCGGCGCGGAGCTGATCGAGAGCCCGGAGATCAAGCGCGCCTACCTGGGTGGCTGACGAAGCTTTCTGAAACAAGTCCGCCGGTCCTGTGAGAAAACAAAAAACGCTGCCGGAGACGCCTGATCGGCGGTCTCCGGCAGCGTTTTTTCTCCGTCTGGGCTCAACTTTTGGCCTTCTGAGCCAGGAAGGCGCTCATGGCCTCCAGGCCGTCCACCAGGGTCTGCCGGTCGCAGGCATAACCCACCCGGACGCAGTGCTCCTGCTGGAAGCAGTCGCCCGGGGTGACGAAGGCCCCGGTGGCGTGATACATCTCCTTGCAGAAATCATAGGAGGGGATGTCCAGGTCGTAGTACACCAGGGCAGTGGTCCCGGCCTGGGGCTTGACATAGGAGACGTGGGGCTCCCGCCGGACCCAGTCGTCCAGAACGGACAAATTCTCCCGTACGATGCTCCGATTGCGGGCCAGCAGCTTGTCTCCGTGCTTCAGGGCCAGGGCGGCCACCGTCTCGTCCAGCATCCCGCAGCTGATCAGGTCGTAGTCCCGGTGGATGAGGCAGCGCTCCAGCACCTGGGGATCCCGGGAGGCGATCCAGCCCAGCCGGATCCCGGCCAGGGAGAACACCTTGGACATACTGCTGACGCTGATGCCCTTCTCATACAGGTCCACAATGGAGGGGCAGTAGCCCTCCTCCTGGGTGAGGTGGCGGTACACCTCGTCACACAGGATATAGGCCCCGTGGCGGCGGGCGATGGCGACGATCTCCTCCAGCATCTCCTGGGACATGAGGGCGCCGGTGGGGTTGTTGGGGTTGTTCAGGCAGATGAGCTTGACGCCTCCCCGGGCCAGCTCCTCCAGACGGGCCAGGTCGGGCAGAAAGCCGTTGTCCGGGGACAGGGGAAGCAGCTCCACCTGGGCCCCCAGGGAGTCGGGGATGGAGTACAGCTGCTGATAGGTGGGCAGGACGGAGATGACCTTGTCACCCGGCTCCACCAGGGAGCAGAACAGGTGGTGGTTGGCTCCGGCGGCGCCGTGGGTGGGGATCACCTGCTCCGGGCGCAGATCCCGGTACAGCCGGCAGATCCCCTCCAGAAAGGCGGGCTGGCCGAAGATGTCCCCATAGGTCAGCCGCCGGGCGCACAGGGAGGAGAGAAAGGCCTCCTTGTCCTCGCCGGTGAGCTGGAACAGCTCGTCCAGGGAGACGGAGTCCACACAGGTCTCGGCGATGTTGTACCTGGCGCCCACCTCATATTGGTTCATCCATTCTTCTACCAGAAAGGGTTTGATCTCCATGTCGTAAAACCTCCTTAATGCAGCAGTGCGGCTAGCTTGGCAAGCCGGTCCAGGGCCTGTTCCAGGGTCTCCTCACTCCGGGCGAAGTGCAGGCGGATGAGGTGGTTCACCGGCTCCCGGAAAAAGCTGGAGCCGGGCACCGCGGCGACGCCGATCTCACGGATCATCCACTCACAGAACTCCAGATCGCTCCAGCCCCGGAAGCGGTCCAGGGCCAGAAAGTCAGAGATGTCCAGCAGGACGAAATAGGTCCCCTGGGGGACGTTGTGCTTCAGCCCCAGCCGGTCCAGACCTGCCAGGAACACATCCCGCTTCCGGGTGTACAGCGCGGTCAGCTCCTCATAATAGGACTGGGGGAAGCGGACTCCCACGCAGGCGGCCTCCTGAAGGGGGGCGGGGGCGCCGACCGTGAGGAAGTCGTGGACCTTTTTGGCATGCTCAATGACCTCGGCCGGGCCGATGAGATAGCCCAGCCGCCAGCCGGTGATGGAGTAGGTCTTGGACAGGGAGCTGCAGGTGATGGTGCGTCCCTCCATCCCGGGCAGGCCGGCCATGTGGACGTGGTGGAAGGGGGCGAACACGATGTGCTCGTACACCTCGTCGGTGATGACATACGCGTCATACCGCTGGGCCAGGGCGCCGATGTACTCCAGTTCCTCCCGGGTAAAGACCTTTCCTGTGGGGTTGGAGGGATTGCAGACGATGATGGCCTTGGCCCCCTGGCGGAAGGCGTCCTCCAGGGCGGCACGGTCGAAGTCAAAGGCCGGCGGGACCAGAGGGATGTAGATGGGCTCCGCGCCGGAGAGAATGGCGTCCGCCCCGTAGTTCTCATAGAAGGGGCTGAATACGATCACCTTGTCCCCGGGGTTGCACACCGTCATCATGGCGGACATCATGGCCTCGGTGCCTCCGCAGGTGACCAGCACCTGGGCGTTGGGGTCCACGGTGCAGCCGGTGGCCCGGCTGTGCTTGTCTGCCAGGGCCTCCCGCAGGTTCTGGGCTCCGTATGTGACGGAATACTGGTGGGGGCCCTCATAGGCCACCTGGGCCAGCCGGTCCAGCAGGGGGCGGGGCGGGTCGAAATCAGGGTAGCCCTGGGAGAGGTTGATGGCGTCGTACTGCTCGCTGATCCGGGTCATCCGCCGGATCACAGAGTCGGTGAACAGCTGCACGCGGCGGCTGAGCTGTGGCATGGCAATGTGCCTCCTTTACTTGCGCTTGCTTCTTTGATACAATAAAGGATAACGTAACGTGATAGTCAAGGGGGAATTTTTCGTGGCGGAGAAAGAGAACGCTTCCCGCCTGCGGGCGGCCGACTTTGCCCGCATCTGCGGGACCAACAAGCGAACCCTGCACCACTACGACCAGATCGGCCTGTTTGCCCCAGCCCTCCGGGGGGAGAACGGCTACCGCTATTACAGCCAGGAGCAGTACGATGTGTTCATGGTCATCTCCGCCCTGAAGGAGCTGGGGATGCCCCTGCTGGACATCAAGGCATATCTGGACCGGCGGGACCCGGAGCGGCTCTCCGCCCTGCTGGACCAGCAGGAGGCGGAGGTGGAGCGGGAGCTGGCCCAGCTCCGGCGGATCCAGACCATAATCCGCACCAAGCGGAAGCTGCTGGAGCAGGGGCGGCGGGCGATGTGCGGACAGGTGTTCTTTGAGGAATGTCCCCCAGCCCAGCTGATCCTCAGCGAGCCCATCCACAGCGCAGACCCGGCGGTGGCCGCACCCATCCTGTATGAGCACCTGGCCCGCTGCCACCGGGAGGGGTGGAACGAGGGCTACCCCTTCGGGGCGATGATCTCCGGGGAGAGTCTGGCGGCGGGACGGTTTGACGAATATGCCTGCTACTTCACCCAGGTGGAGCACCCGGCCGCCGGAGTCCCGCTGTTTGAAAAGCCGGCGGGGCGATACGCCGCCATCTGCCTTCAGGGGGACTACCACCGCGCCCGGGAGGCATACCGCCAGCTGCTGGACGAGATCTCCGCCCAGGGCCTGCGTCCGGTGGGCTGCTCCTATAAGGAGGGGCTGTGGGACGAGATCGCCCAGCGGGATCCCGCCCAGTACCGCACCAAGATCTCAGTGGCGGTGGAATGAGGCTGCGGAGATGGATGAAAAGGGCCCGGACCGCGATGCGGTCCGGGCCCTTGCTGTCCGGAGGAGATCAGCCGGTAAGGCTGGCAATAAACTGCCGGGCCACCCGGGGGGTGCGGCCGGCGTGGCGGATCTCCCACTCCATGGCCCGGGCGTAGAGGAGCTCCCGGTCCATCTCCACCTGATACAAGCCGGCCAGGTGGTCGATGAGGGCCAGATACTCCCGCTTGTTCATGGTCATATAGGGGATGCGCAGGCCGAAGCGCTCGGCCAGAGCAGTTTTTTCCGAGATGGTCTCAAAGGTGTCGATCTCCTCGCCGGCCCGCTCCGAGAAGGTCTGGCGCACCAGGTGGCGCCGGTTGGAGGTGGCGTAGATGGCCACATTGACCGGCCGCTTCTCCAGCCCGCCCTCCAGGATGGTCTTGAGGGAGGAGTAGGTCTGATCGTCCTGGTCGAAGGCCAGGTCGTCGATGAACAGGATGAACTTCTGGCGGCGACCGGCCAGAGAGCGGATGAGCCGGGGCATCCCAACCAGGTTTTCCTTCTGGATCTCAATGAGCCGCAGGTCCTCCATGCCCTCCAGATAGAGCATGGATTTCACCGTGGCGGATTTGCCTGTGCCGCCGTCGCCGAACAGGAGCACATTGTTGGAGGGGCGGCCGGCCACCAGAAGACGGGTGTTGTCCAGCACCAGCTGCCGCTGCTGCTCATAACCCAGCAGCTCCACGGGGTGGGGGCAGTCCGGGTCGGCCACCGGGATCAGGGCGCCATCCTCCCAGAGGAAGGCACGGTATTTGGCGTACAGCCCCGCCCCGTGCTCCCGGTAGAAGGCGGTGAGGGCGTCGAAGTCGAAGGGACTCCCGGCCTGCCATTGGGGCAGCCCCGCCAGCACCGGATCAAACTCCGGCGGGAGCAGGGCCCGGATGGCGTCCAGGAAGCAGGAACAGCCGGTCCCGGCCAGCCGGACCAGGGTGTCCACATCTTGCCGCGCGGCCTGCTCCAGGATGGGGTCGGAACCGCCCCGGTCGATCAGCAGGGAGTACGCGCTCTCATGGCAGCGCAGGCAGTCCCACAGCCAGTCCCCCAGCCCCTGGAACTCATCCCGGCGCAGGGCGGCAAACAGACCGGTATAGGCGTCCAGGGCCCCCTCGCCGTCCTGGCGGTACAGGGCGTCCAGCAGCCCGGTGACCGCCCGGCCGATCTCAGTTTCCAGTTCCTCCCGATAGACGGTCAGCCCCCGCAGGGCGGCGCGCAGTCCCTTCCATTCCATACAGATCCCCCCGATTTTGCGTTTTTCCCCTATTTTAATGGGAACAGGCGGCCTTGTCAACCTGTGGCCGATATGATAGAATACACTGCGGTCAGGGCGGCGTGCCGCCCATTCTGTATGTTTTATTTCCAGGAGGTCCTCATGGTCGAGATCGGAGGCATCAAAATCGACGTTCCGCTGGCGCTGGCCCCCATGGCGGGGGTGACAGACCTGGCGTTCCGCACCATCTGCCGGGAGCAGGGGGCGGGGCTGACCTGCACCGAGATGGTCAGCGCCAAGGCCCTGTGCTTTCAAGATAAAAAATCCATTCCCCTGCTTCAGCTGGGGGAGGGGGAACACCCCGCCGCCGCCCAGATCTTCGGCAGCGACCCGGTGTGCATGGAGGAGGCGGCCGCCATCGCCCACGAGGTGTCCGGGGCGGACCTCATCGACATCAATATGGGCTGCCCCGTGCCCAAGGTGGCCAACTCCGGGGACGGCTCGGGCCTGATGCGGGACCCGGACAAGGCGGTCCGGGTGCTGGAGGCGGTGGTCCGGGGGGCGGGTTGTCCCGTTACCGTGAAATTCCGGCTGGGCTGGGACAAGGGTTCCATCAACTGCGTGGAGTTTGCCCGGGCCATGGAGGAGGCCGGCGCGGCCGCGGTGGCCGTCCACGGCCGGACCCGGAACCAGATGTATGCCGGGACGGCCAACTGGGACTGGATCCGGGAGGTCAAGCGGGCGGTGAAGATCCCCGTTCTGGCCAACGGCGATGTATTCAAGCCCAGCGATGCGCCCCGGATCCTGAAATACACCGGGGCGGACATGGCCATGATCGGCCGGGGCATCTTTGGAAATCCATGGCTGTTCGCCCAGTGCAGGGCGGCCCTGGAGGGGCGGGAGATCCCGCCCATGCCGCCCCTGGCGGAGCGGTGCGACACCGCTGTGCGGCAGTTCGAGCTGTCGGCGGCCAACAAGGGGGAGAAGATCGCCTGTCTGGAGGCCAGGCGGCACTACGCCTGGTACTTGAAGGGGGTGCCCCATGCGGGGTACTACAAGGAACAGATCGTGAAGATCACCTCCCTGGAGGATGTGTACCGGGTGACCAGGGGGATCAAGCGGGATCTGGCGGACGCACCGACGGCAGCTGGAGCAGAGCGGTAAAGCGGGCCGGACCGTGCCGCGTGAGCTGTACAGGAGGGAGAGAGCGGTTTGACCGAACAAGAGATCGTGCTCCGGGCGAAGGGGGGCGACCAGGACGCCTTTGCGGAGCTGGTGACGGCCCACCAGGACCGGATCTACACCCTGTGCCTTAGAATGACCGGGAACCGGGAGGACGCCCAGGACGCGGCCCAGGAGGCGTTCCTCAACGCCTGGCGGGGACTGGCTTCCTTCCAGGGGGGCAGCAGCTTTTCCACCTGGCTGTACCGTCTGGCGTCCAATGCCTGCATTGATCTGCTGCGCAGGCGGAAGCGGCGGCAGGAGGGAGAAGCGCCCCACTCTCTGGACGACGAGGAGGCGGGGTGGCCGGAGCCGGCGGCCCCGGGGGGCGGTCCGGAGGAGGAGCTGGAGCAGAAGGAGCGGCGGCAGGCGCTGGAGCGGGAGCTGCGGGCCCTGCCGGACCATCAGCGGGAGATCCTGGTCATGCGGGAGGTGTCCGGACTGTCCTATCAGGAGATCGGGGAACTCCTGTCCCTGGATCTGGGGACGGTGAAGTCCCGCCTGGCCCGGGCGCGGCTGGCGCTGAAAAAAAGATTGCTGGAAAATGGGAACTTTTTTGCTCAGTCTGCGTCTAAGCCATCAGAAGAGACAAAAAGGAGGTGACCTGGCGTGCTGTCATGTGAAGAAGCCTTGGAACAGATGAGCCAGGCCCTGGACAGTCCGCTGACCGAAGCGGAGCAGGGGGCGCTGGAGGCCCATCTGGCTGGCTGCCCCGCCTGCCGGGCGGACTGGGCGGCCCTGCGGGAGCTGCATCAGGCCATGGGGGAGCTGGAGGAGACGCCGGCGCCCGAGGGCTTTGCAGACCGGGTGATGGAACAGATCCGGGAGGAGGCCCGCCCCGCCAAGGTCGTCCCCCTGCTGCGGCGGCCCCAGTGGAAGGCGGCGGCCGGACTGGCGGCCTGTGCGGTGATCTGTGTGGGGCTGTATTACGGTGTGGACCGGGCCGGCCTGGGGGTGTCCGGGAATGTTGCGGCGGAACCGGATCTTGCCCAGTGGTCTGAGCACGCCGCCGGCTCCGGAGCGGCTCCTGCGGCCTCTGCGTCCGATACGGAGGAGGCGCTGGTACAGAGCAAGAGCGAGGCGTCCGCGCAGCCGGAGACGCAGACGGAACATGAGACTGCCGGTGCGCCGCAGAGCGGAGCCGCCGGCGGAGAGTGCGTATTGGAGGGCGCGGCTGTGCCGCGCACCACCCAGATCCAGGGACAAAATGCGGTGGGAACGGCCCCTGCGCCTGCCCTGGCGGACGGGGAAGCGGGAGGAGCCGCTCTGTATAGCATACAGCAGGAGGAAACGGAGCTGCTGCTGACCGCCCTGCCGGAGGGCGCGGCGGAACTGCTGCCCGCTCTGGACCAGTGGGAGCTGGACGGCCAGGGCCGCAGCTTCTGCACAGTGAGCGCCCAGACGCTGGAGGACCTGTGCGGGGCGCTGGAGGCGGCGGACGTGGCCTTCCAGCGGCCGGAGAAGCCCTGGAGCGAGAACTGCCGGGTGATCCTGGCGGAATAAGAAGAAACGATCAGACCGGCCGGAGCCTGCGGAATGAGGGGCTCCGGCCGGTTTCTTTCTGCGTGGAGGGGAACGGATGGGTGATATGCTGAAATTTACTTGTGCCGCCTCTGAAAACTATGGTATAATAACCTGTGATACTGCCCCAGTGTATCCGCCTGCACTGGGGAGAGAGGAGGGGTGCCCCATGCGTTATCAGGAGTGGCGGGTCGCTGCGCCCAGCCGCGCCGCCCGGGAGGAACTGGAGCGGACAGGGCTCCCTCCGCTGCTGGCGGCAGTGCTGTCCGCCCGGGGGATCCGGACGCCGGAGGAGGCGCGGGCCCTTCTCGCGCCCGGGGAGACGCCGCTGGAGGACCCTATGGGGCTGCGGGATATGGATCGGGCGGTCCGTCGCATCCGCCGGGCCCTGGAGACGGGGGAGACCATAGCGGTCTACGGGGACTATGATGTGGACGGGATCACCGCCACCTGCCTGCTCACCGACTGCCTGAGCCGTCTGGGCGGGCGGGTCCTGCCCTATATCCCGGACCGCCTGGAGGAGGGGTACGGCCTCAATTCCGAGGCGGTGTCCGCTCTGGCGGCCCAGGGCGTCACCCTGATCGTCACCGTGGACTGCGGCATCACTGCCGGGGCGGAGACCGCCTTTGCCGCCTCTCTGGGGGTGGATGTGGTGGTGACAGACCACCACGAGTGCAAAGAGAGCCTGCCCCCCGCCTTTGCCGTGGTGGATCCCCGCCGCACGGACTGCCCCTATCCCTTTAAGGGCCTGGCCGGAGTGGGGGTGGCCCTGAAGCTGGCCATGGCGGTGGCCGGACCGGAGCGGGCGGAGCGGATCTTTCGGGAGTATGCAGATCTGGCCGCAGTGGGCACGGTGGCCGATGTGATGCCTATGACCGGCGAAAACCGCACCATCGTTCAGACCGGGCTGGCCGCCCTGACCCATCCACGGCGGCTGGGCTTTGCCCAGCTGATCCAGGAGGCCGGGCTGGGGGACAGGCCCCTCACCTCGGTGTCTGTGGGTTATACGCTGGCCCCCCGGATCAACGCGGCCGGCCGGATGGGAAAGGCCGGCCTGGCCGCCGAACTGCTCCTCACCCGGGATCCGGACCGGGCGGCAGAGCTGGCCCGGGCGCTGTGCGAGCTGAACCGGGAGCGGCAGGCCGTAGAGGGGGAGATCTTTCAGGACTCTGTCCGGCGGCTGGAGGAGTCCCCTCAGGAGGGGGTCATCCTGCTGGCGGATGAGGGCTGGCACCAGGGGGTGGTGGGCATTGTGGCTTCCCGTCTGGCGGAGAAGTACGGCTGCCCTGCCTTCATGGTGTGCCTGGACCAGGGGGTGGGTAAGGGCTCCTGCCGGTCCTGGGGCGGGATCAATCTGTTCCAGCTTTTGGCCCAGTGCAGCGATCTGCTGGAGGGCTTCGGGGGCCATGCCCTGGCCGCCGGCTTCACCGTGCGGGAGGAGAAGCTCCCAGAGCTGTCCGCCCGCCTGCGCCGCCTGGTGCTGGAGGAGCGCCGGGGGGAGGAGCTGCCATCGGTGCTGGAGGTGGACGCGGCGGTGCTGCCCCAGGACCTCACGGTGGAGGCGGTGGAACAGCTGGACTGGCTGGAGCCCTGCGGCACCGGAAATCCCAGACCGGTGCTGGTCCTTACCGGGGCCCATGTGCTCAGCGCCGTCCAGGTGGGGCGGGGCAGGCATCTGAAGCTGCGGCTGGAGGCCAGAGGGATCCCGCTGGATGCCATTTTCTTCTCCGCTGACGGCGGAGAACTGGGCCTGACCGCCGGCTGCCGGGTGGATGTGGCCTTCTATCCCCAGATCAACGAGTTCCGGGGGCTGCGCTCGGTCCAGCTTCAGGTGGTGGATCTGCGCCATGCCATGACCCGGGCCCAGCTGGAGCAGACCATTTATGAGAAATACCGGCGGGGGGATCTCCTCTCGCCGCTTGAGGCCCAGTCCCTGCTGCCCACCCGGGCGGAATTTGTATGCCTGTGGCGGTATCTGAAGCGCCAGTGCGCCGGACAGCCAACCCTCCGGGATACCGTTCCCCGCATCGCCCGCGGGGCCGCCCGCTCCGGCGGTCAGCCGGAGCTGCCTACCCACACCCTGGTGTGCCTGGAGGTGATGGAGGAGCGGGGGCTGCTCACCCTGGTCCGGCAGTCCGGACGGCTGGAGATCACACTGCACCAGCCGGAGCAAAAGGTGGATCTGAACGCCTCGGAGATCCTGAAAAAACTGCGGAAGGCCATGCAGGAGAATTAGGGATCAGGAGTTGGGAAAGAGGAAATGGCTGTCCTGGCTCCCGCCCGATCAAATTCCTAATTCCTCATTCCTAATTTCTAATTCGTGAGAAGGTGATCGTATGGACCCAATTTTAGAGCGCTATCAGGCCCTTGAGGACAAGGTGGCCGCCTATACGCCCAATTTAGATACCAAGCGGCTGTTCGACGCGTTTACCTATGCGGACGCGGAGCACCACGGGCAGCTGCGCAAGAGCGGCGAGCCCTATATCATCCATCCCCTGGCGGTGGCGGACATCGTGGCCGACCTGGGACTGGACGTGGACTCGGTCATCGCCGCCCTGCTCCACGACTGCATCGAGGATACCGCCGCTACCCACGAGGAGATCGCCAAGAAATTCGGCAAGTCGGTGGCGGAACTGGTGGAAGGGGTCACCAAGCTGACCCGGGTGCAGTATGTCTCCAAGGAAGAGGAGCAGATGGAGAACCTGCGGAAGATGCTCATGGCCATGGCCCACGACATCCGGGTGATCCTCATCAAGATCTGCGACCGTCTGCACAATATGCGCACCATGGAGTATCAGTCGCCGCGGAAGCAGCGGGAGAAATCCCTGGAGACCATGGAGATCTATGCGCCGCTGGCGCACCGCTTAGGTATGCAGAAGCTGAAGTGGGAGCTGGAGGACCTCTCTCTGCGCTATCTGGATCCAGTGGGCTATAAGGAGATCGAGGATGAGATGTCCGCCCGCTCCGCCGCCCATGAGGAGTTCCTCGCCTCCATCCAGCTGCGCATCCAGCAGCGGATGGAGCAGGAGGGCATCCGCTGCAAGGTGTACGGACGGGTGAAGCATACCTACTCCATCTACCGGAAGATGTTTGCCCAGAACAAGACGCTGGACGAGATCTTCGACCTGTATGCCTTCCGGGTGATCGTGGACGACATCCCGGAGTGCTATAACGTGCTTGGCTGTATCCACGATATGTTCAAGCCGGTGCTGGGCCGGTTCAAGGACTACATCGGCACGCCTAAGCCCAATATGTACCAGTCCCTCCATACCACGGTCATCGGCCGGGAGGGCATCCCCTTCGAGGTGCAGATCCGCACCTGGGAGATGCACCAGACCGCGGAGTACGGCATCGCGGCCCACTGGAAGTACAAGCAGGGGATGGCCAACAAAAAGCTGGGCAGCGAGGTGGACTTTGAGTGGGTCCGCAAGCTGCTGGAGAGCCAGCAGGATACCGACGCGGAGGAGTTTGTCCGCACCCTGAAGGTGGATATGTTTTCCGACGAGGTGTTCGTCTTTACCCCCAACGGGGACGTCAAGAGCCTGCCTGCCGGGGCCACCCCCATCGACTTTGCCTACAACATCCACTCCGCCGTGGGAAACAGCATGGTGGGCGCCCGGGTGAACGGGCGGATGGTGCCCTATGACACCCACCTGAAAAACGGCGACATCGTGGAGGTGCTCACCTCCAAGGCGGCCAAGGGCCCCAGCCGGGACTGGCTCAAGATCGCCAAGAGCAACGAGGCAAGGAACAAGATCCGCCAGTGGTTCAAGCGGGAGCGCAGGGAGGAGAACATCGCCACTGGCCGGGCCCTGTTTGAATCAGAGCTGAAGCACGCCAAGATCCCTCTGAGCTCCATCACGGCGGAGGATGTGCTGCCCAGCATCCTGCGGAAGGTCCGTTTCGGGACACTGGACGAGCTGTATGCCTCCATCGGCTACGGCGGCACCACCGCGGTGAAGAGCGTGGCCCGCATCAAGGACGAGCTGCTCCGGCTGGGACGGCTGAAGGCGGAGAAGGCCGCGGCGTCCTCCCGCACCACGGCGGAGAGCGTCATCGTCCCCGGCACGGCCGCCCCGGTGGACGTCAGCCAGCTGAAGGGCTCCAACAAGCATACCGACTCGGGGATCATCGTGGAGGGACTGGGCAACTGCCTAGTGAAATTTGCCAAATGCTGCACCCCCGTTCCCGGCGACCCGGTGATCGGGTTCATCACCCGGGGATATGGGGTGTCTGTCCACCGGGCGGACTGTCCCAATGCCGCGCTGGAAAACCGAAAGCCGGAGGAGGCCGCCCGCTGGGTGCGGGTGTCCTGGGTGGACAGCAAGCTGCCCAACTACCGCACCGCCCTGGAGGTGGCCTCCAAGGACCGGGATAATCTGACTCTGGATGTGGCTATGGCCCTGTCTGCGGCCAAGGTAAAGGTCACCGCCCTGTCCGCCCGCTCCATGCCGGACGGACACGCCATCCTCCGCATCGAGGTGGAGGTGCGGGACAAGGAGGAGCTGGCCTCGGTCATCAACAAGCTGAACAACATCCAGGGGGTCTATCATGTGGCCCGGATGACCGGGAAGTGAGCCCGCGTGGTGCTTGCCCGCGCCGGTCGTTCATAATCTGTGCTGTGAGGTCGATATTATGAGAGCAGTTGTTACCCGGGTGTCCTCCGCCTCCGTCACCATTGACGGGGCAGTGCGGGGCGCCATTGAAAAGGGCTATCTGGTCCTGCTGGGGATCGGGCCTCAGGATGATGAGGCTGTGTGTGATAAGCTGGCCGAAAAGATCTGTAATCTGCGGGTCTTTGAGGACGAAAACGGGAAAATGAACCTGAATTTGGAACAGGTGGGGGGCGCGCTTCTGGTGGTGAGCCAGTTCACCCTCTACGCCGATACCAAGAGCCGCCGCCCCGGCTTCACCGGGGCGGCCAAGCCTGATGCGGCCATCCCCCTTTATGAGCGCTTTATGGACCAGTGCCGCCAGCGGGGCTTCCGGGTGGAGCATGGGGAGTTCGGGGCGGATATGCAGGTGGCGTCGGTCAACGACGGGCCGGTCACCATCCTGTTTGAATTATGAATTGGGAGTTAGGAGTTAGGAATTAGGAATTAGGAGTTAGGAATTAGGAACTAGGAGTTAGGAATTAGGAGTTAGGAATTAGGAGTTAGGAATTAGGAATTAGGAGTTAGGAATTAGGAATTAGGAGTTAGGAATTAGGAGTTAGGAATTAGGAATTAGGAGTTAGGAATTAGGAATTAGGAGTTAGGAATTAGGAATTAGGAATTAGATAAAAGCTGTCTACATTCCGCTTTCATTTTGTGAGCCGTGACAGCGCGGAACACCATAATTCCTAACTCATCATTCCTAATTCCTGATTTCCGACTCACGCGAGGAGGACAAATGATGAAGGTTAAAGTTATGCAGGTGGGGCCCATTGGGACCAACTGCTATATTCTGGAGGACGACACCACAGGCAAGGCCGCCGTCATCGACCCCGGGGACGAGGCGGATCGGGTCCTGGCCGCGCTGAAGGAGACCGGGGCGGAGGTGACCCACATCCTGCTTACCCACGGACACTATGACCACACCACCGCCGTCCCGGAGCTGGCGAAGGCCCTGCCCCAGGCGGCCATTTATATCCACCGGGACGACGCCAATGGGGCGGGCAGCACCCTGTTTCCCCTGGCGGGACAGGTGGCCGGCCTGAAGTTCTATGATGAGGGGGACCACATCCAGGTGGGCTCCATTGATATTCAGGTCCTCCACACCCCGGGGCACTCCAAGGGCTCCGTCACGCTGAAGGCGGGAGACGTGCTGTTTACCGGGGACACCCTGTTCTGCGGGTCCTGCGGCCGTACGGACCTGCGGGGAGGCAGCTATGAAGAGATCATGGTCTCTCTGAAGCGGCTGGGTCAGCTGGAGGGGGACTATCACGTCTGCCCCGGCCACGACCGGACCTCCACCCTGGAGCGGGAGCGGCAGTACAACCCCTTCCTGCGGGAGGCCATGGGACAGCGGAGCTGAGGAAGGAACAGCGATGAAATTAGTGCTAAAGGGGCACGACGAGCGCTATGTTGTGGAACAGGGGATGCTGAACCTGTTTCCCGGCGAGCGGCCCGTCTATGAGCCCATCGGCCCGGAGGACGACACATGGGCCCGGGTCTCCCTCCGGGAGGAGGCGGATGGCTGCACCGTGGAGGTGGAGCTGTCCTGGCGGGGGACGGCGGCTTCCCACCGGCTGGACGCCCCGCTGACGGGGGACGAATTTCAGCGGGAGGGCCTGCGGCGCCGGGCCATCGGCCGGTGCTTTTTCCTGGCTGCCCATGAGGTCACTGGTACTGCGCCCCCCTGGGGGATGCTCACCGGTGTGCGCCCGGTGAAGCTGCCCACCCGGGAGATGGCCGCCGGAGCCACCCCGGCGCAGGCCAGGGCCAGTCTGGAGCGGGACTGCTATGTCTCACCGGAGCGGGCGGAGCTGGCGGTGGACTGTGCCCAGGCCAGCCTGGATGCTCAGCGCGCCCTGAAGGAGGACGAGGTCTCTCTCTATGTGGGCATCCCGTTTTGTCCCACCCGGTGTGCCTACTGCTCCTTTGTATCCGCCGATGTGGGCCGGACGCTGAAGCTGGTGGAGCCCTATCTGGACGCGCTTTTGAAGGAGATCGATGTCCTGGGGCAGGTTCTGGAGCGGGCTGGAAAGGGCCTTCGTACGTTCTATATGGGGGGCGGTACGCCTACCACCCTGTCCGCCGCCCAGCTGGACCGCCTGCTCACCCGGTGCCGGGAGGTCCTGCCTCTGGGGGGCTGCACTGAGTATACCGTGGAGGCCGGGCGGCCGGACACCATCGACCGGGCCAAGCTGGAGGTGCTGAAACGGCACGGTGTGGGCCGCATCTCCATCAATCCCCAGACCCTGGAGGACCATGTGCTCCGGGCCATCGGACGGAAACACGCCGCCGGGGACATCCGGGCAGCCAACGAGCTGGCCCGGTCAGTGGGATTTGACTGCATCAACATGGACCTGATCGCCGGCCTGCCCCAGGACTCCTGCGAGGGTTTCCGCCGCTCTCTGGAGGGAGTGCTGGAGATGGAGCCGGAGAATGTCACCGTTCATACCCTGGCGCTGAAAAAGGGCTCCACCCTCATGGAGCGGGGCGGGAGCCTGCCCAGCGGGGCGGAGGTGGCGGAAATGCTGGACTTCTCCCGGGAGATGCTGATACAGCGTGGTTATCGCCCCTATTATTTATACCGGCAGAAATATATGTCCGGCGCGCTGGAGAATGTGGGCTGGGCCAAGTCGGGGACGGAGAACCTGTACAACATCATTATGATGGAGGAGCTCCAGACGGTGGTGTCTGTGGGGGGCGGCGGAGTTACAAAGCTGGTGGACCACGCCGCCGGGCGGATCGTCCGCCTGCCCAATCCCAAGTATCCCCATGACTACCTGGCCTCACTGGAGAAGGTGCTGGCCCAGAAGGAGGAGCTGATCCGCTTTTGCGGCCCGGAGCGCCTCTGAGCGCCGCCCCATGTGAAAGGAGTGTTTCCCATGGCATATCAATTACAGGAGATCAACCGCCGCATCCAGAGCGATGTGACTGAATTTTTGGCGGAGTGCGACGAGAACTATGCCCAGCGCGTCTCGCTGGCCGCGGATAAGATCCTCTCCAACCTGGAGGCCAGTCCCATTGTTTTGCTGTCCGGCCCCTCCGGCTCCGGCAAGACCACCACCGCCATGAAGATCGCGGAGGAACTGCGGCGGCGGGGGGTGAACACCCACGCGGTGGCCATGGACAACTACTTCAAGACCACCAATCCAAAGACTGCGCCCCGCACCCCGGAGGGGGATCTGGATTTCGAGTCCCCCCTCTGTCTGGATATGGAGCTGCTGGACCGCCATTTCACCGCCCTGACCCGGGGGGAGGAGATCCTGATCCCCAAGTATGAGTTTGTCCGTCAAATGCGCAACGACAGCAGGGGGACTCCGCTCCGGCTGGGGAAAAATGAGATCGTGGTCTTTGAAGGGATCCACGCCCTCAACGACAGCATTGCCGGCCGCCACCCGGAGGCCGCAAAGCTGTACATCTCCGCCCGCTCCAACATCAATGAGGGCTCTGTGCTCCGGTTCAAGGGGACCTGGATGCGCCTGACCCGCCGGGCGGTGCGGGATTACAACTTCCGGGGCACCGGGGTGGAGGATACCCTGGATATGTGGGCCAACGTCCGCCGTGGGGAGAAGCTGTATATCTCCCCCTTCAAGAATAAAGCGGATATTATTTTTGACTCCTCCCTCCCCTATGAGGTGTCGGTGATGAAGCACTATGCCCTCCCCCTGCTGCAAGCCGTTCCGGAGGAGAACGTCCGCCGGGAGGAGCTGCTGGAGCTGATCGATGCGTTCCAGTTTTTCCAGCCCATCGACCCGGAACTGGTGGACAAGAGCTCGCTGCTGCGGGAGTTCATCGGCGGCGGCTCCTACCACTACGCGTGAAGATTTAGGAATTAGGAATTAGGAGTTAGGAATTGGGATCCGGCTACGCCGGACAGGGCTTGAAGGCGCGCGGGGAGGGCGCGCCGAGATACTTCATTTCTGACTGAGACAGAAGGTGCCAACATGACAGAACCGATCTACAATTCCCGGGATCTCCGATGCAAGTCCCCTTATGGGGCGGCGGCATCGGGGACCCCGGTCACCCTTACCCTCCGGCCGCCGCGGCAGGAGGGCTATTCCCGTGCGCTGCTCACCGCGCGGTTTGAGGCCCGGAAGGACGAGGTCCGCACCATTTCCATGCCCTGGTCCGGGCTGGACGGGGACCGGGACCGGTTTTCCTGTGTGCTGGACACTGAGGGCTATGTGGGGCTGGTGTGGTACACCTTCACGCTGGAGCGCCTGGACGGGAAGAAGGGACAGCAGCTCGGTCCCTATCAGCTGACGGTGTACGATGGCAGGGAGGAGGTCCCCGCCTGGTTTGGAGAGGGGATGACCTATCAGATCTTCCCTGACCGCTTCCGCCGCACCCGGGTCCCGGATCCTGCCGGGATGGTGGGGGGGCGGTGGGTCCACGCCGCCTGGCAGGAGGAGCCGGAGTACCGCCCGGACCGGAACGGTGAGATCCGCAACCGGGACTTTTTCGGCGGAGACCTGCGGGGCGTGATGGAGAAGCTGGACTATCTCAAAAGCCTGGGGGTGACCACCCTCTATTTCTGCCCCATCTTTGAGGCGGCGGAAAACCACCGCTATGGCACGGCGGATTACAGCCGGATCGACCCCATGCTGGGCTGTGAGGAGGACTTTTCCCAGCTCTGCCGAAAGGCCCACAGCCTGGGGATGCGGGTTATGCTGGATGGGGTGTTCAACCACACCGGCTTTGTCAGCCGCTATTTCAACGGGGACGGCTTCTATCCGGAGCCGGGGGCGCACCAGAGCCAGGATTCACCCTGGTATTCCTGGTACAGCTTTCAGCAGTGGCCCGACCGGTATGAGAGCTGGTGGGGGATCTACTCCCTGCCCGCAGTGAACGAGCACGACCCCTCCTATCGGGAATTTATCTTCGGCGGGGAGAACTCCGTGGTCCGCCGGTGGCTGCGGGCAGGGGCGGACGGCTGGCGGCTGGACGTGGCCGATGAACTGCCCGACGACTTTGTCCATGGGGTCCACGCCGCCGCCCGGGCGGAGAAGCCCGACGCGGTGGTCATCGGCGAGGTGTGGGAGGACGGCTCCACCAAGGTGGCCTACGGCGTGCGCCGCCGCCATATCCTGGGAGGACACTGCGATGGACTGATGAACTACCCCTTCCGCGGCGCGGCCCTGGACTATCTCCGGGGAGGGGACGCCCGGGACTTCATGGAGGCGATGGAGACCCTGCGGGAGAATTATCCCCGGTTTGCCTTTTACTCCGCCATGAACTCCCTGGGCACCCACGACACCCCGCGCATCCTCACCCTGCTGGGGGTGGGGAGCGAGTGCCGGGACCGCTCCCGGGAGTGGCGCGCCGGCTTCCGTATGGATCCGGACCAGCGCCGCCGGGGAAAGGAGCTGCTGAAGCTGGGGGCCGCCCTGATGTTTGCCTTCCCCGGCTCTCCCACGGTCTACTACGGGGATGAGGCAGGGATGGAGGGCTTTGAGGACCCCTTCAACCGCCGGACCTTCCCCTGGGGACATGAGGACTCGGAACTGCTGGGCTGGTTCACCCGTCTGGGCCATCTGCGCCAGGCGTCCGCCGCCCTGCGCCGGGGCGACATCCGCTACCGGGTGAGCGACGGGCCGCTGCTGGCCTTCACCCGCACCTGCTGGGAGGAGACGGTCCTGGCTGCCTTTAACGCCGGGGATCAGACGGCCGCCCTGCGGCTGGAGGACGGGGAGCGGATCGAACTGCTGCTGGGCGCAGCCCGCTCTCAGATCGCCCCACAGGGGCACACCCTGACCCTTCCGCCCCGCACTGGCAGCCTGCTGCGCCTGCTGTCCAGTCAGGGGGAGAACGCGGCGTATTCCGATTAAAGAGACAGCGCCCCGGAGCGGCGGAAAGGTCCCCGCTCCGGGGCGCCTGTGTGTCAAATGGACAAAGCTCCCAGGCAGAACCACGAAAATTTCGGAAAGAGCCGGGCGGAATGTGGAATAAAACTTGACATGACACCCGGTTCCATTTACAATGATATGCAGGACAAAAGTGAAAAACTTGGGGGATGTTTTTCAGTTGTCGCAAGGAGACAGGCCGCGACATGGGCTGTGCCTTGCGGCTCCTTTTATGCTGTCTGACCCGGCGGGAGAGCTCCGCCGCCGGTGGAACACCATATTTCCGCGGCTGCGCCGCGGCGGGGAGAGGAGCGCCCCAACCATTGATTCTGATTTGGAGGTGTCAAAAGCCAAATGTTACCCTATGTCATCGGGGCGGTCCTGGGCCTGGCCCTGGGCGCGGCGCTGGTCTATGTGTTCGGCGTCCTTCGGGAGCGGAAGCAGGCGGACGAGGATCTGAACTCCGCCAAGAACCAGGCCAAGCAGATCGTCAACGACGCGTACAAGAGCGCGGAAAACAAGAAACGCGAGGCCCTTCTGGAGTCGAAGGAGGAGATCCTCAAAGCCCGCAACGAGTATGAGCGGGAGGAGAAGGAGCGCCGGAGCGACCTTCAGAAGCAGGAGCGCCGGCTCCAGCAGAAGGAGGAGAATCTGGACCGCAAGACGGAGAACATGGAGCGGAAAGAGGAGCATCTGTCCAACCGCCTGGCCCGTCTGGAGGCCACCCAGGCGGAGGCGGAGCGGCTCAAGCAGGAGCAGGTGGATATGCTGGAGAAGATCTCCGGCTTCACTGCGGAGGAGGCTAAGGCCTATCTCCTCAGCCAGCTGGAGGCCGACGTGACCCACGAGTCTGCCATGAAGATCAAGGAGATCGAGGCCCGCTTCAAAGACGAGGCCGACTCCAAGGCCCGCGAGATCATCTCCCTGGCCATTCAGCGCTGTGCTGCTGACCACGTGGCGGAGGCCACGGTGTCTGTGGTGCCCCTGCCCAACGACGAGATGAAGGGCCGCATCATCGGCCGCGAGGGCCGCAACATCCGCACCCTGGAGACCCTGACCGGGGTGGACCTGATCATCGACGACACGCCGGAGGCCATCACGGTCTCCTGCTTCGACCCAGTCCGACGGGAGATCGCCCGGCTGGCTCTGGAGAAGCTGATCCTGGACGGCCGCATCCATCCCGCCCGCATCGAGGAGATGGTGGAGAAGGCCAAGCGTGAGGTGGACGCCACCATCAAGGCTGAGGGGGAGCGCGCCATCTTTGAGACCAATGTCCACGGTCTGCACCCGGAGCTGGTCAAGCTCCTGGGCCGGATGCGCTACCGCACCAGTTACGGCCAGAATGTGCTCAACCACTCCATCGAGGTGTCCCATATCGCCGGCCTGCTGGCCGCCGAGATCGGCGCCAATGTGACCGAGGCCAAGCGCGCCGGTCTGCTCCATGACCTGGGCAAGTCCATCGACCACGAGGTGGAGGGCTCCCATGTCACCATCGGCGTGGAGCTGGCCCGGAAGTACCACGAGAGCGAGGCGGTCATCCACGCCATCCACGCCCACCACAACGATGTGGAGCCCCAGACGGTGGTGGCCTGCCTGGTCCAGGCGGCTGACGCCATTTCCGCCGCCCGTCCCGGTGCCCGGCGGGAGAATCTGGAGAACTATATCAAGCGTCTGGAAAAGCTGGAGGAGATCACCTCCTCCTTCCCCGGCGTGGAGAAGTCCTTCGCCATCCAGGCCGGCCGCGAGGTCCGCATTATGGTCAAGCCCGAGGTGGTCAGCGAGGATCAGATGGTCCTTCTGGCCCGGGACATTGCCAAGAAGATCGAGGACGAGTTGGAGTACCCCGGCCAGATCAAGGTCAATCTCCTGCGGGAGACCAAGGCCATCGAGTACGCCAAGTGAAACGCCCAAATTGTGCGGACAGCACAAAATGGGCCTTGGCAGGAAATATTGAATTTAGGAGGAGAGGCGCCGCGCAAGCGGCGCCTCTCCCTTTTCTGCTGGATGCGCCCAGGGTCGTAGAAGTAAATATAGCGATCAGACAACTCATTGGACTGTGAGAAAGTAGGCGGTTTGCGGCAGAAAATATATTTCGTTTTGAGGACGGAGGAGAAATTCTCCGTCACACCGGCGTCTTGAATGGAACTTCCGCACATTCCTTTGTCAAAGATTGACCGATTGGTCTATTTATGCTATGATGCAGAAAACAGCCCGCCGGGCGGGCGTATCCAGAGGAGATGGTCGGATGAAACATCGGATGCGGACGATTTTGCTGCTGTGGATGATCCTGCAATCAGCGGCGCTGATGCTGACCGGATGCGGAGCCCGGGAGAAAGACGCCGGCTCCGCACCGGAAACTCCGGCCGCTCCGAGGGAAGATCTACCGCTGAAGATTGCAGATACACAACTGCTTCAGGAGGAGCTTTCTGCCGCGATTTCCCAGGTGCGGCAGCCGGCGGTCATGGATGTGTCCGCCATGACCTGGGAACAGACGCCGGAGATAGATGTCAAAAATCTCTACTATGGGCTGTTAAGAGAAGATCCGGCGATGAAATACGCCTATGATCTCACTGCGGAGGTGGAAAACGGCCTGCTGACCTGCCGGATCTCCTATATGCCCTATCGGGCGGGGTATCCCCAGGACTGGGACGGCATACCGGTCGCGTCTCTGCCGGAACTGATCGAAACCGCAGAGGGCCACTTGGGGTCAGCACCGGTGGACATCCGGCTGACGGACACCGCTTTGACTCCGGACGAGATGAACCGGGCCCTTCAGCAGGTGGGCGGCGGCTATATCTTGTGCGCTCTGAGCCGGGATGGGACCCAGCTCACCTACACGCCTGCCATGGGGATGACCATGGAGGAATGTCTCTCTCTGCTGGAGCAGGCCCGGGAGCTGGCAGCGGAGACCGCCGCAGAACGGATCGATGAGACCATGACAAAACGGGAGCAGGCGCAGGAACTTTATACCTTCCTGACCCGGTCCGTGCGGTATGACCAGCGGTATTACTCCGACCGGGCCAATATGCCCTACCACTCCCAGACGGCCATCGGTGCGCTCCGGGATGGGGTGGCTATCTGCGGCGGGTATTCCCACGCTCTGGATCTGCTCTTTGAACAGGCCGGGATCCCCTGCTATACGGTCACGGGTACTTTTGGGGGAGAGAATCATATGTGGAACATCGCCCAGCTGGACGGCCAGTGGCTCTGGTTTGATGCCACGGCAGACCGCAGTGCATCGCCGCAGTACCAGCCGCGGCATTTTGCCCAGGCGGAGCTGGAGGGCCGGTATACCTGGGACAGCGCCCAGCTTGGCTGGCTTTTGAAGGAATGATACAGAGCGACGCAGCAAAAGGCGGTTGTCCAACGGAAGGACAGCCGCCTTTGTCTGTGCGTGTCTTGCCATGATTTTGTGCGTTATCTCCCGAATCGGCCCGGCCGTCGTCTCCTCACATTCCGACTTGCAGGATGCACTCCATGAGAAGCCCCCGGTTTTCGGAGCCATGCCGCTCCACAGCAGACGTGATCAGGTGGACTGCTGCGCATAAAACCACATTTGCGGCGCAGTCTCAACTCAAGCGGCGGGTGTTTCCTGGCCGGGAGGAGCCTGCCGCCCGCCAGGCCGTCCGCCGCCCATACCGCCGGGGTTGGACTCGGAGCCGTCGTTGGTGGTCACTGAGCCGCCGTTGTTGGTATAATTCCCGTCGCAGTCCAGGGCGGTATTCCCGTTTCCGTTGCAGGTGAGGTCCAGCGTCCCGCCGTTGATGGTGAGATCCCCGTTGGAGTCCAGACAGTCCCCGTCCGATACCACGGTGATGGTCCCGCCGTTCACGGTGATGAAGCTGTCCTCACTGGCGGCGAAGGGTTCGCCCCAGCCGCCGAAGCCGGAGCTGTCCGCGCCGCCGGCGGCATTGAAGCCGTCATCGTAAGCGGTGATCTCGAAGGTCCCGCCCTCTACGGTGACGGACAGGCCCTCGACGCCCTCATAGCAGTAGGGGATGGAAAACTCTCCGTCCCGGACGGTCACCGCATAGTCGGAGTGAACGGCATCATCCCCGCTGGAAAGGGTGAATGTCCCGCCGGTGACGGTGAGGTCTCCGCCGCTGTGGAGGCAGTCATCAGCGCTGTCCACGGTAAAGGCGCCGCCGTTGATGGTCAGGGTGCCCTCCGCCTTCATCCCCTTTTGGCTGACGGTGTCCTCCGCTGTGTCTGTCATTTCAGCTGTTTCTGCGGTAGAGGCCGGTTCCTCTCCTGCTGGCTGGATGGGGAACTCCAGAGGTTGGCCGCCATCGCTGCTGTCCGGCCGCTCAGGCGGGGTCTCACCGGCGGCGGGCGGCTCGCCCTGAACCTGCGGGCGGTCCGGTCTGCCCGGACCGCCCCCTTTGCCGCCGGGGGCAAAGCTGTCCCCTGTGGTCATTGTGACCGAGGCGCTGCCCCCGCCGGTGGTCAGGTCAAAGGTCCCGCCGTCCACTTGCAGCGCTCCGCTGGCGCTGACAGCGTCCCCCTGGGCGGCGATGGTGAAGGTCCCGTCCGCCACATACAGGAAGCCCATCGAGGCGTCATCGGCGTTTTCAGCGTGAAGGCCGTCTTTCCCGGAGGTGATGGTGAGATCGCCTCCCGCCACGGCCAGACTGTCCTTCCCAGTCATGCCGTGCTCCGCAGCGGTGACGGTGTAAGTGCCGCCGGTGATGGTCAGCTCGTCCTTGGACACCACGCCGTGGCCCGCCCGGGCGTCGATGGTCAGACTGCCGGAGCCGTTGAGGGTCAGGTCGGTCTTGGAGAACACCACGGAATCGATGTTGTTCTCATCAATGGCGGTATAGCTGCCGCCGTTGGACAGGGTGTTTTCCGTCCCCTCTGCCAGGGTGAGGAACACCTTGTCGGCGCTTTTGGAATAGATGGCGGCGGAGTCGGCGCAGGTGAGGCTTGCGCCGTCCAGAACGATCTGCACCTTGTCGGTATCCCCGGCGTCCACCATGATCTGGCCATCTGTCAAGGTACCGGACACCAGATAAGTCCCCTCGTCCAGTAGGGTGATCCGGGAGCCGTCGATGGAGACCGCGTCGGAATCACAGACGGCAGTCTCCCCCTCCAGCCGAATACGGACGGCGGTGCTCCCGTCATAGCTGCTGTCCAGGTCCCGGCCGCTGAACAGGGCGGAGGTGTCGATAACCGAAACAGGCTCCGCCGCAGTGGGCGTCGAGCCGCTTTCGGCGGAGGACGGCTCTGTTTGTTGACAGCCGCTGAGCAGCAGCAAAGCGCACAGCAGCGGGATCGTGGTTCTTTTCATACAGTACCTCCTGTTATAGCCCAACCGTCCCTGTCTCCTGTTGGCACAGGGAGATCTCCAGATTCCCGTTGCGCTGGCGCAGGGCGTCAATCAGCGCTTTCTCCTGCCCTCCATCCCGGAGGGTCAGGTCGTAGGTCAGCTTAAAGAGGCTGCCCATGTTGGTGGTCTTGACCTGCTTCAGCTCGGACCGGGCGGCGTACTGCTCCAAAACCGGGTCAAAGACGCCGGTGTAGTCCAGATCCTCCGGGATGGTGATGTGCAGCGTGCGGCAGCGCAGCTCGGTTTTTCCGCCGCCAAAGCCCAGGGCGTGGTAGGCCATGGTGACCCCGCCCAGGATCAGAGTGAAAAGGGCGGCATAGCCCAGATAGCCCATACCAGTCATCAACCCCGCCCCCATGGCGGCAAAGATGGCCCCGATCTCCCGGGCGGTGCCGGGGACGGAGCGGAAGCGCACCAGACTGAAGGCACCCGCCACCGCCACACCGGCCCCCACATTGCCGTTGACCATCATAATGACCACGCAAACCACCGCGGGCAGGGTGGCCAGTGTGACGGCAAAACCGGCGCTGGGCCGGGTGCGCCACAGCATTAGGGCGCACAGGATCAGACCGATGACCAGAGACGCCCCCACGCACAGAAGGAACTGTTCCGGGGCGATCGTGCTGGTCAGCTGGGTGTCAAAGACACCGCGGAATATCGTCTCAAGCATACCGTTTTTCTCCTTTCCATTCCTGCTCCAGCAGGATCTGATAGGCCGTTCCGTACCTGGAGAAGGAGGTCTTGTACAGCCTCATCTCCGTCAGCAGATGGACCATCCACAGGGGGATGGCCCCCGGGGCTTTCAGCTCCATCAGCACCTGATCCGGACTCAGCAGGTCTGTGCCCCATGGGTCGGAGTCCAGGGACAATTCTTCTGTCCGAAAGCGGATGGCGTCGTCAAAGGTGAT